>NZ_QHHZ01000019.1:0-236579 GCF_003947315.1 Nonomuraea sp. WAC 01424 | reverse complement strand
GAAATGTGGGGGGTGATAAAGGGTGACGGGAGAGCAAGCGGACCGTTTCGCCTTGTTGCCGCCAGACGCTAAGCGTTTGCTGACGGCTCGAAAATACGTATGTTCATCGGTAGGCATACCGACATTTGTGTTACCGCTGGTCACACCCACCCGGGAAAGATCGCCGAAGCCGCGTATCTTGAACGGTGAGATGCCGTTCCAAAACGGTCGCGGGACGCCGCGTCGTCGTTGATGCCCATGAGGAGGATGAGGGCCTGAGGGCCGCATGGGACGAGGGAACACAGAAACCCGCCGCAGTGCTGCATGGCGGTAGCCCCGGACGAACAAGAGTGAAGCGGAGAACCGGGACGGAGGTCGATTTCGACGCGACCTTGGCAGGACAAGTCCGGCAGGATAAACGGTCGGCGTTTACGTTTCCATAGGTCGCGGTGCTCGATATCCCTTTCTGTACTTAGTTCCATGATTAATGATTTCGCGGCTGGTGATACTGGCGTTCACGACTCCATTGCCTGGCGGGCGCGCAGGGCGCGGAGCTTGTGGCGGTTGCCGCAGCGTTCCATCGCGCACCAGCGGCGGGCGCCGGGGCGGGAGGTGTCGACGAACACCAGGGGGCAGTTGTCGCCGGCGCACTCGCGGATGCGTCCGGCGTACGGCCCGGACAGCAGTTCGATCATCTCCCGCGCCATCGTCGACAACACCTGCGTGACCCGCACCGGCGCAGCCCATCCGGCGGTGGTGCCGTCGGCGCGAGTTCCGGGATCAGCGGCGCCGCGGCCGCGGCCCGGTTGATGGTCGCGACCGCCTTCGCGGGAAGCGGGTCACCCGCCGCGCGGGCGTGGGCCGCCTCCCAGATCGCCTGGCGCAGGGTCTTGGCCGCGGTCAGCTCGCGGGGGTCACGGCGGCCGTCATGACCGCCGACAGCGGCGGCTCGGCCAGCCATTCGGCGAGGTCGGCGGGCTCGTGGAGGCTCTCGAACACCGCATATCGGCCCTCGCCGCCCGTGTGGGCGAAGTCCAGGCAGACGGCGCCGGCGTCGAACCGGAACGACCCGCCCTTGGGGTCGTGCAGCACCCGTCCGGTTGCGTTCAGCCGTCGTGGTCGAACAGCCGGCCAAGACCATCTACATCGGCGGCCAGAACGGCGTCGGCGCCGACGGCAAGGTCGTCGGCCCCACGGTCGGGGAGCAGGCCAGGCAGGTGTTCCGCAACCTGGCGACCATCCTGGAGAGCGAAGGGGCGAGCCTGGCGAACATCGTGCACTGGCGCATCGCCGTGGTGGACGGTCACACGTTCGACGAGGGTGTGGCCGCGTTCCAGGAGGTGTGGAACCGGGCCGACCCGCCGCCCGCCATCACCGTCCACGTCGTGGCCGGCCTGGGTCCCGGGTTCCTCGTCGAGGTCGACGCCGTCGCCGTCGTGTGACGCCCTCGGGGCCACGTCGTCCAGCGGGCCCATTCGTCGGCCCGGTTCGGCGCGTGCGCTGATCCCGATGGGTGTGGGCGTGCCGGCGCTGGCCGCGTTCGTCCTGGTGCAGGCCAGACTCGCGCGGGCGCCGCTGATGCCGTTGCGGATCTTCCGGGCCCGCTCGGTGTCCGGCGCGCGCCAGGCGGGCCTGGCGTTCCTGCCGCACACCCTCGCCATCGTCGTCGTCGCCGCCAAGGCCACGCCGCGGCTGGTCTCCCGGTTCGGCCTGCGTCCGCTGCCGGCCACAGGCGCGCTGATCTCCGGGTACGCCCTGGCGTTCTGGGTCTGCGCCGGCCTCGTGACCGCCGGGGCGGTGGCCGTGCTCGCCCTGCCCTCCACCGTGAAGGAACCGCAACCCGGCCCGGGACACCACTGAGGACGTACTCGGGTCAGAACATCCCGTGGGGAATCTGAGAGTCTTCCGGCACCGGCTGGACGACGTCCCAGTGCTCGACGATCTCCCCGTCGACCACCCGCCAGATGTCGACGACGGCGATGCCGCGCGGGTCGTCGTCCGTAGTCATGTGGTAGTGCATCATCACGTGCTCGTCGTCCGCGACGACCCGTTTGAGGTCGAGCCGGGCGCGGGCCACGGGAGATTCGGCGATGTACGCGATGAACGCCTCCCGCCCGGACGGATTGCCCGGACTGTGCTCGACGAAGTCTTTCGCCAGGAGGGTACGGAGCACGTCGATGTCCCCCGCCGCGAACCGGGTGAATCCGTGGAGGACGAGTTCCTTGTTACGTACGGCCTTGTTGTTCTCGTTCATGCGGATCACCGTCCCAGGGGCCGTCCGGCCCTGTCGATTACATGGCATGTAATCGCGGTGGTCGACAGGGCGACGCGATAATCGCCGTATGACGCACGACCGGCCGGTCGGTGAGCTGCTGCGCGAGTGGCGGCACCGCAGGGGGCTCAGCCAGCTGGATCTGGCGATACAGGCGGAGGTGTCCGCCCGGCACGTCAGCTTCGTGGAGACGGGACGGACCATTCCCAGCAGCCCGATGGTGATGCGGCTGGCCGAGCATCTGGGTGTGCCGTTGCGCGAACGCAACCGCCTGCTGGTGGCGGCCGGGCACGCGCCCGTCGTCCGGGAACGGCCGCTGGAGGATCCGCAGCTGGCCTCCGCCCGGAACGTCCTGGAGCAGATCCTGCGGGGACACGAACCGTACCCGGCGCTCGTCGTGGACCGCCGCTGGAACCTGCTGTTCGCGAACGCGGCGATCGACGTCTTCCTGGAGGACGTCGACGCGGCGTTGTTGCGGCCGCCGGTCAACATGATGCGGCTGGGCCTGCATCCGGGCGGGTTCGCGCCACGGCTGCGCAACCTCGGGCAGGTCCGCGCCTTCCTGTTGCCCCGGCTCGCCCGCCAGGTGGCGCGGACCGGCGACGCGGAGTTGAGCGCGTTGTACGAGGAACTGCTGACCTGCGGTCCCGACGCCGATCCGCCGCCGCCCGATCCCGCCGACATCGCGCTGCCCATCCGCATCCGCCATCGCGGCGCGGAGCTGTGCTTCGTCAACACCATCACGACGTTCGGCGCCGCCTTCGACGTCACCCTGGAAGAAATCGCCGTGGAGGCGTACTTCCCCGCCGATGACGACACCACCCGGTTCTTCCGGACGAAGGCGGACAGCCTCCGGGACCGCGGAGCCTGACCCACCGGCGGGCGGCACCCTCATCGCGCCTGTACCTTGGCCTGGCGCTGCCGCAGATGGCGTACGCGGAACACGATGCCGGCCACCGCGACGAGGGTCTGCGCGCCGATCACGTAGGGATCGCTCGCGGCGCCACCGAGGTGGGCGTCCATCGCGTGGTTCACCGCGTGGATCAGACCGGCCGTGGCGAACCCGACGAGTACCACAACGATGGCGTCCCGCCACACCAGCGCCGACACCAGGGCGATCCCGATGCCGAGGTGGAAGGCGCCCAGGTCATGCAGGAAGTGCTCATGAGGCGGAAAGTCGACGTATTCGGCGAACGATCGCGGCCACCCCCACATCCAGACGCCGAAGACCAGCGTGTAGAGCGCACTCAAGGCCACGACCACTCTCGTGACGACCTGTGCCATGACGACCTCCTGTCTCGACTGCAAGCACCGCAAGGACGAGACAGCCGGCGCCGTTGTGACAGCGAAGCGCGGATGGGGGGCTTTGTCCGCGGGGAAGAGGTCGCCGTCGGGATCAGGAGTTCTCGGCTTCCTCCTTCGCCCAGTCGAACGGTTCCAGAGGGCGGGCGCCGAGCACGTACTTGACCGGCAGGCATGGCAGGCACGCCTGCACGCCGGCGATCTCCTCCTGGCCGATCGTCCAGTCCATGATCGCCGGCCCTCCGCCCAGGAGGACCACCTCCATGAAGTCGTTCCAGCGTCCGTACGAGCTGAACATGACCAGGTCGTCCGGCACGTCCAGGTCCAAGACGACGTAGCGGGCGAACTCCTCGTCGCTCTGCGGGCAGAGGAGGGCCTCGGCCGTCACGGCCACCGTGTTGTCGCGGGTGTCCGGACCGGGCCACGCCCACACCGGCGGACGGCCCCGGCAGTCGAGGCCACGCCTGGCCATCTCCGCCACCATCTCTTCGTACGCCGGCCGGTACGACGGGATCGACAGGCGGGCCCAGTCGCCGGCCAGTTCGTCGTCGGTCTCCAGCGACACCAGCACCGCCCGGTGCTGCACCGTCCACAATCGCATCGGACGATTGTGACAAGACACCGCAGTACGATCCACGCGATTAACGGGACGGCGCGGCTGCGCCGGTCCCGAATCCGCCACCTGCTCATGGAACGGGATGGAACGCCCTGCCGGTAGAAGCGATTCACCGGAGAGGGGCGAGGTTGAAGCTGTTCAGAGGGATCCGGTCGGTTCCGGCCGTGGCCGCGCTGGTGCTGGCCACCCTGTTCGCAGGCATGCGCCCCATGTGAGCCGTATCAGGCTGCTCGGGCGCCGGTCACCGGGGGACGCCGTCGTCGATGCGGCCGAGGTCGGTCGCGGGCTTACGGCAGGGTGGCCGCGGCCTCTTACAGGCCGTCGGCGCCGAGGGTGGTCGTCTGCACCGTCACCCCTCCAGGGCCGTACGGAGGAATGCGAGAATCTCCGCCTGGGCGGCCTCGGCCTGCGGTTCCAACCCTGGCAGCGTGAGGAACGCGTGCCGCGCCCCCGGATACTCGGTGATGCGCACGGACGTCCCGGCCGCCCGCAGCCGTTCGGCGTAGCGGCGGCCGTGATCGGCGAGCGCGTCCTGGGTCGGCACCACGAGCAGCGCGGGGGCGAGCCCGCCCAGATCGTCGGCGTACAGCGGTGAGAACGCGCGGGCGTCGGTCCCCGGCGGGACGGCGAGCCGCCGCAACATCCGCAGGAGCGGCAGGGCGGGGGACGGGCTGTACGCGTACTCGGTGACCGAGGGATAGTCGTACATCGTCCCGGTCACCTCGACCACGGGGTTGACCAGCACCTGCGCCTGGAGCCGCAGGCCCGCCTCCCGGGCCCGGATCGCCGTCAGAGCACTGACCAGCGCACCGAAGCTCTCGCCGAAGACGGCCGTGCGCGTCGGATCGATGCCCCACCGCGCGGCGTGCTCCACCAGGTGCCTCAGTACGTCCCAGCCGTCGTCGGCGGCGTGGGCCAGCGGGCTGTCCGGGGCGACGAGGCGGTACACGACCGAGACGACGAGCGCGGGCAGCCGGGCGGCGAGATGGCTGTTGGTCCAGTCGCACTGCGCCGCCGTGCCCACGAAGCTGCCTCCGTGCACATGGACCACGAGCGGCAGGCCGGTCGGGGTGGCGGACTCGCCCTCGCCCGGCGCCGGCCGGTACACCCGGACCGGAAGGTCGCGTCCCGGCAGCGTGATGTCCTGCCATTCGATCGTGGCCCCGGGGTCCGGCTCCCCAAGGAATGCCCGCGCCGCGCCGGACGCCCGCCAGCGGTTCTCCGCAGTGCGGTAGGTGATCAGTTCCTCGGTCGTCATCGCCGAGAAGTCCGGCTCCGGCGGCCGCTGCACGGCAGTGGTCTCGTTCATGTCCTCGTCTCTCCTCTCATCTCCCCCGGTCGGGGGTGTGCCTCCATTATGCACGCGGTGCGTGCAACAGTGCGTGCATAGGTTAGTCTGAACAGGACGAGAGGGGCGAGATGGCAGGTCGAAGGCGCTGGTCGACAGAGGAGATCCTGGACACGGCGGCGGATCTGCTGCATACGAGCGATGCCGAGTCGTTCAGCGTGCGCAAGCTCGCCGCGGTGCTCGGCACCGACTCCTCCAGCCTCTACCGGCACTTCCGCAACAAGACCGAGCTGCTGCGCGCGGTCGCCGACCGGATCCTGGCGGCCGCGATGGACGGCTACCGCCCCGACGGCGACTGGAAGCAGCGCATCACCGCGACAGCCCAGCGCCTGCGAGAGGCTTTCGGGCGACACCCGCAACTCGCCGCGATCTGGGGACGCTACGGGTCCGGCGGCACCGGTTCCCGGCTGGTCATGGAGGAGCTGCTACAGGCGTTGTGGGCCTCGGGCCTGCCCGAGGAGGAGATTCCGTCCCGCTACCACCGGATCGTGATCCTCGTCGCCGCGCTGATCGCCTCCGAGGCCGGCATCGCCACCCTCACCCCCGGCGAGTACGAACAGGGCATGGAGCAGTTCCGCGTCGCGGTCCTCGGCGCCGACCCCGGCCACTTCCCCGCCCTGGCCCACTTCGCCCGCGAGATCCGTCCCCTCGGGGCCGCCGGCGGCGACGCGTTCGACGAGATCCTGGCCGCTCACCTCGCCCGGATCGAGGCCGCGATTCCCTGAGGGGCCCTCCCGGCTCGCGGGCTGTCTCGGCGTCGCACCTGAAGATCACCGGTAGGCTGTCGCGCCGAACGACTGGAGCCCCGATTGTCGCGATTATCCCTGCTGGTCTGGGTGGCCGCCCCGACCGCCGCCGCGTACCCGACCTGGATCGCCTGGCAGCCCGAAGACGCCGAGTCGCAGTCCTACATGTGCGTGGGCGATTTCTGGGATCTGGAGCGCATCTCGCCGTTCCTGACGCTGCGCGGGGACCTCGGTACGCTGACGGAACTCGTGGTGACCTGGGGAATCCCGGTACTCGTCGTACTCGCCGCCCTGGGCCACTGGCGTTCGGCGGCGGCCGGGCGACGGGCCGCGGGGTTCCTCGTCCTGATCGCGATCGTGAGGCCGCTCACCCCTTGGTACAGCGAGGACGAGCCGTGCGGCGGGCTCCTCGATCTGTTCAGCCCGGACTGGTTCGAGGCCGTGCTCGGCTCCTGGGGGCCCGTCGAGTACGCCCTCCTGATCTCCGCCGCGCTGGTGCTGCTCGCGACGCACGCATCGGGCCCCGCCCAGGAGCCCGCCGGCACGCCGATCCGGCGGGCGGGGCTGGTGTTCCTGATCGATTACCTCATCGTCGCCTACCTCGTCACCCTCGCCGTCGTTCTGACCGACGGCTGGGCCTCCAGCATGCACAGCGGCCTGCTGAACTGGCTCAGCTTCGACGCGATGCTGGGCGAGCCCGCCCGCCTGCTGACCTATCCGGCGCTGATCGGCTACATCCTGCTCAGGCGGCGGCTCGCGGCACGTCCTGCCGTGGTGGCGAGCCTTCCCCCGCGATCTGCGGTCCCGCGGTGGGTCTCGCTGATCTGGACGGCCGCCCTGGCCGCCGCCGCCTTTCCGACCTGGCAGTCGTGGCCGCCCGTGCCCTCGGAGTGGGCACGTCATGTGTCCGGCTCCGGCGTGCTCAGGTCGTTCCTGGAAACGCTGCGCGACGACGCCGGTCGCGTGGTGGAGTTCGCGATCACGTGGGGGGTGCCCGCGGTCGCCGTACTGGCCTGCGTCTGCCTGCGCGGCCCGGCTCCCGTGGGCCGGCGGGTGGCGGGGATGCTGGCCGCGATCGCGGTCGCCCGGCAACTCCTCACCACCTTCCGCTTCGACACGGACCTCTGCTGCTCGACCCCGGGGATCAAGGACCTCGGCGCCCTCTACGTGAACGGCGATCTCGCGCAGGACGTGCACGGCGAGCCCTTGCAGGACGTCGGCGTCCAGGTGCCGGGCGGCTGGCTCGCGGCGTCCTTGCTGGTGGCGGCCGTGCTGGTGCTGGTCGCGTCCCGGTGGATGGCTCCGGCCGTGGGGCCGGTGCGAGCGCGGTCGTCGCGCCGGGTGGCGGCGCTGCTGATCGACTACGCGGTCGTGGTCGCGATCCTCCTCACCCTGCTCAAGCTGGGCGTCACAGATGTGCGGCCCCTCGATCACGGACTGCTCGATCCCGCATGGCAGCAGATGATCTTCGAGGAGGTCGAGTGGCTGCTCGTCGTACTGTCGGTCTTCCTCTATGCGCTGAGCGGGCACACGGTCGGCAAGCTGATCATGCGCGTACGGATCGTCACCGCCGGTACGGGCCGCCGGCCCGCGTGGGGCAGGCTGGCCGTACGGGCGCTGATCTTCCCGCTGCTCGCCTTCACCCCGCAGATCGGGATCGCCCTGCTGGTCCTGGATGGACTGTGGGCCACGATCGACCCCTCCGGCCGCAGCCTGCACGACCGCCTGTCCGGGACGATCGTGGTGGACAAACCGGCCTGACAACAGCCGATCCCCCTTGGCCGGCGGGGAACCGACGGCCGACCGACGCCCCCCATCCTGACCGGCTCGGCCCGGACGCCGCCCGTACCGTCGCCCGGCGCCTGCGGGAGGCCGCCACCGCGAAATCGCGCCGCAGCACCTGCTGCCGGCACTCCTGGACTGCGAACCACCGGATCCCGCGTTCGTGCGTGACCGCATCCGGCCTTGAGGAACGTGGGCAGCCGCAAGATCTTCGCCGACAGGAAGTCCGGCGAGAACGTGCTGCGCCCGTAAACGAAAGCCTGCCCACGCGGGGCTGTGATCGGCTACGCGAACCGCCCGCCGAAGGACATCATCCTGAACGCGTGCCTGAGGCCAGCGCCTTCACCTCCGCAGCCGTCACCGGCTTGCCCGCCACACCCCAGTCGCCGTCCTTGATCTCCTCAACGACGACCACGGTCAGCGGCCGCATGTGCTCACCCTCGATGGCGACGATCGCGTCGGTCAGTTTCTTCACCATCTCGGCCTTCTGGGCGTCGCTGAACACGCCCTCGATCACCTTCACGTTGATGAGTGGCATGGGGTTCCCCTCCCTCTCGATGCGGTGCACCGATGGCACCTCACGCCGTTCAGCCGACATGCCCTTGGATGTAAGGGACAAACCCGGCCCCACCTCTGGCTGTTGTCGATGCTCGGAACCACCGGTGCCGGCGGGCGTTGGAACGGCTCGGGTGCCCGTGGTGGCGTTGCTGGTGATCGGGTGATCGCCTTCGTCGCCCGCTACGGGTTGGGCATCGTCCTGGCGCTGGCGGTGCTCGGGAAGGCGCGGAACTTCGGCGCGTTCCGGAGCAGCCTGGCGACCTTCGGGCTCCAAGGACGGGTGGCCCAGGCGGGCGCCTTCACGGTGGTGACCGTGGAGGCGCTCGTCGCGCTGGCCGCCTTCTCTCTCGTCGCCGACGACCTGGTCGTGGGCGTGACGGGGACGGGTCTGGGTCTGTCGTTCACGGCGGCCCAGACGTACCTCCTGGTCATGGGAGAGCAGGCGGCCCCCTGCCTGTGTTTCGGCTCGGCGGAGCGGGCGTCGGCCCGTACGTTCGGCAGGGCCGCACTGGTCCTGCTGCTGGGCCTGACACTGTGGGGTGCCGCGGTCTGAAGAACCGACTCAACCTTCCGCCGGTCTCGATGAGTGTTGTAGATGAGGCGTCCACGACGGAGGGTTGGGCCGGTGACAGACGACGGGTTCCGCGAGTTCGTGGCCGCGCGTGGTCCGGCGCTGTCGCGTATGGCCTACGTGGTCACGGGGGATCACGGCCTTGCCGAGGACCTGGTGCAGGAGGCGCTGGTCAAGGTCGCGGCACGCTGGCGGAAACTGGCCGGACGGGGTGACCCGGAACCCTACGTCCGCAAGGTCATGATCAACCAGCTGCGTACCTGGCGGCGGCCCCGCCGGTTGACGTTCGTCCCGGCCGCGGTGCTTCCCGAGTCGCCGCCGTCCACGGACGAGTCCGCGCGGACCGACCTGAAGGTCGCGTTGTCGCGGGCGCTGGCCGTGCTCACCGTGAAGCAGCGGATCGTGCTCTATCTCAGGTTCTACGAGGATCTGTCCGAGAGCGCGGTCGCCGCTGAGCTGGGATGCTCCGTCGGCACGGTCAAACGTCACACCCACGACGCGCTCGAACGCCTGCGGAAGGTGGCTCCCCGACTGCTCGAAGCGGAGGTGCGCTCATGAACCGGGCTCTCGGTGAGGCCTTTCACCGTCTCGGCCAGGAGGCTCGCGACTATGCCGACGCCGACAGGGCACTCGCCGCGCTTCGTACCCGAAGGACCCGCAGGACCCGCAGGGCGCTGGTCGCCGGATCGGCCGCCCTCGTGGTGATCGCCGGCGGTCTCGCCGCCTTCCAGGCGCGCTCCCCCGCCGCGCCGGACGCCACGGTGACCGTGGTGTCACCGGCGCACGCCGTCGAGCCGCCCGCCCAGGCGCCGACGCTGCCCGCCACCGGTCCCGTCGGGCGGGGCGCGCTGGTTTACACCGCCTGCCAGTCGCAGTGCCCCACGTTCCTGCTGCTCGCGGACGGCCGGCAGTACCTGCTGGGCGAGCGGACCGTCAGCCCGCCGGGCAACATCACGCTCTCCCCCGACGGGCGCTGGCTCGGACAACCGGTCAAGGGCGGGTACGAGGTCAGGGACCTGCTGGGCGACGCCGTGCACAGACTCGAACCGCCGGCCGCCCCCGACGCCGACAGCGCGTACAGCCCATGGGCGTGGTCCGCGGACTCCCGGCGGCTGATCGTCGGCTACCACGCCAGCGGAGACGTCCGTACCTATCGGACGCTGGAGTTGCCGAGCGGCCGCACCGGCGAGCTCGACCCACCACCCGGGCAGGAGCCGGTCGGCCTGCTGCCGTCGGGCGAGCCGCTCCTCCTCGACCACGGCCAGGACGCCAAGTCGCCCCTCGAACGCGTCACGCTGAAGCACGCGGACACCGGCCGCGCCGTCACCCTGGCATCCGGAACCGGGGTTCTCGCCGACGCCGACCACGGGTTGTCCGTCCAGACGAACGGCGAGCGCGTCTTCGTCCTGGAGTACGCTGGCGACCGGATCACGGTCCTGGAGTTCGACGTCACGGGCAGGCAGGTGGCCCGCCTGCCGCTGCCGCCCGGCCAGTACCCGGTCGGACCGGTGGACGGCGGCTACGCCGTCATCCAGGTTCCCCAGGACCAGGCCCGTGGGCGGCAGAAGCTGGAGGTCGTCTCCCCCGTGGGCCGGCGACCGCTGTTCGACGTACCCGGGCCGGCGGCCGTCGTGCTGCCGGGAGGCGCCCGGCACTAGGCTTCGCGGCGAGCCTGATCGCCACTGTGCGTCGGACCAGGTTCGTGGTCGGCGAAGCGGCCATCCGCCGGGCCCCGACCTCGTAGTTGCGGACCCGGCGGGGCGACTCCGGTCCGTACGTGCGGTTTCCGGGCGCTTGAGGAGCGTTCTCCAGACCGTCGATCACCGTCTCCTCGTACACCAGGGGGCCGTCGGCCGGCCACTGCCGCAGCCGCCGGTCGGGGTGGGCGGTCTCCGTGCCGTTCGTGACGGCGGATGATCATATGATGCGTGATCAGCCCAGTACGAGACCTGGAGATATCGTGCTTATCGCGCTCATCCGGACATCCCTAGCGTGACAGACCATCGTCGATCCATCCCGCGGACGGACACGTTGCTCGCCGACCCCCGGCTCGTCGAGGCGCGGCGGCGGTTCGGCCACGCCCAGGTCAAAGCCGTGATCGTCGAGGCGCAGCAGCGTGCCAGAGATGGAGACCTCCCGCCGGAGGACGTCCTGACCGCCGTACTGGCGGCACTGCCCGCCTCCGCGGCCGGCCTGCGGCCGGTGATCAACGCCACCGGCGTGCTGCTGCACACCAACCTGGGCCGCGCCCCGCTGTCGGCCGCCGCCCGCCAGGCGGTGGACCTGGCCGCCGGGGTCACCGACGTCGAACTCGACCTCGACACGGGCGACAGAGGCAGACGGGGACGTACGGCGCTGGCGGCGCTGGCCGCCGCTGTGCCCGCGGCCGAAGCGGTTCACGTGGTGAACAACAACGCCGCCGCGCTCGTGCTGGCGGCCACCGCGCTGGCGGCGGGAGGCGAGATCGTGATCAGCCGGGGGGAGCTGATCGAGATCGGCGACGGCTTCCGGCTGCCCGACCTGCTCGTCTCCACGGGGGCCAGGCTGCGGGAGGTCGGCATGACCAACCGCACCGCCCTCGCCGACTACGCCGACGCGATCGGGCCGCGGACGGGCATGGTGTTGAAGGTGCACCCCTCCAACTACCGGATCGAGGGCTTCACGGCCGACGTCCCGGTGGCACGGTTGTCGGAGCTGTGCCGGGAGCGTGGCATCCCCCTGGTCGCCGACGCGGGTTCGGGACTGCTCACCCCCGAACCGCTGCTGCCTCGTGAGCCCGACGTCACGAGCTGGTTGACCGAGGGCGCCGACCTCGTCACCACCAGCGGGGACAAACTGCTCGGCGGCCCCCAATGCGGGCTGATGTTCGGCCGTGCCGACCTCGTGGACCGGCTGCGCCGCCATCCCCTCGCACGCGCGCTCCGGGTGGACAAGATCACGCTGGCGGCCCTGGAGGCCACGGTCGCGGGCCCCCCGACGCCGACTTGGGAGAGCCTGCACGCCGATCAGGCCACGCTGCGATCCCGTGCCGAGAACCTGGCCGCCCGGCTGCGTGACAAGGGGGTCGACGCCGAGGCCGTCGACAGCCGGAGCGTGGTCGGCGGCGGCGGGGCGCCCGGGGTGTCCCTCCCGAGCGCCGCCGTCGCGCTGGACAGGCGGACGGCCGACGCGCTACGCCGGGCGGACCCGCCCGTCCTCGCCCGAGTGGAGGACGGGCGCTGCCTGCTCGACCTGCGTGCGGTGCCGGCCGAGCACGACGACACGCTGCTGGCCGGCGTCCTCGCCACGCTGCCGGAAAGAAGCCGCCTGCCGGCTGCCGGTCAGGTGCAGAAGGACGTCCAGGCGGCGCGGCCCGCCGGGTCGCGCAGGCGGTAGTCGCCCGTGGACCAGTCGAGGTCGAAGTAGAGGGCCCACAGGGTGCCGTGCCGGCTGAGGTACGCGGTCATCTGGTCGAGCCAGGCGGCACGGCGGGTGCCGTCGTCGCCTGCGGCGATGTGGCTGCCGAGTTCGGCCACGCCGTGCGGGAGGTTCTCGGCCTGGTTGACGGCATAGGTGCGGTCGAGCAGGGCGGACGGGGTGAGGTACTGGCCTTTGGCGGCGGTGGTGTCGTAGTTGTAGACGTCCCAGGCCAGGGCGTCGATGGCGGTGTTGCCCGGGTAGTAGTCGTGCCAGTCGCGGCCCGAGGCCGGGTCCACCGTCCAGCCCATCAGGATGAGCGTGGCGCGCAGGCGGGGGTTGGCCGCCTCGTCGGCCAGCGCGGCGAGGTGGCTCCAGGCCTGGCGGTACTCCGCGGCGGTGAACTCGCCGTTCCTGATGTTGTCCTCGGGTTCGTGGTAGTAGGTCCAGTAGATGTCCTGGTCGCGTGGTGCCGCGGCGAACCAGGCGCGCATCGTGGCGTCGTGGGTTCCGGCGACGATCGCGGTGGGTGCGGCCTTGAACGAGATGACCATGGGGCGTTTGCCCGCGTTCAGCTTGCCGGGCCAGGGGTCGGGCAGGCCGCCATAGAAGACGCGTACCGCCTTCAGCCCGCCGAACAGGGAGTCCTCGCGAGCCAGCGCCTGCTGGTAGGTCTCGCCGTTCTCGGCGGCGAAGGACGCTCCGCACAGGGGCGGCCGGGTGTAGCTGACGATCAGGCGGGGGCCCAGGTCACCGGCCTCGCGCGAGTGCACGACGGTCGCCGACTCGGCGCTCGGGTTGGTCATCGCGAAGGAGTACGTCCCGGCCGTGCGCACCGTCGCGGAGACGTCGAAGCCGATGCTGGTGGCGCCCGCCGCGGGCAGGGTGGCGGTGGCCACGACGGGGCCGGGCGCGGGCCGGATGGAGTAGGTCATGGACTCGGTCCAGGAGTTGTCGGCGACCGAGCGCAGTTCGGTGACGACGGCCTGCTGGTCGGTCTTCTGGTAGAGCATCTCCAGCCGGGCCGAGGCGATGTTCTGCCCGGCGGGCGGGGCGGGCACGGAGAACTTCAGGTACGCCACGCTGTGCCAGGGGGTGCTCCAGTTGGAGGCCGCCAGTTTGGCCGACGTCCCGTAGACGGTCCCCGGCGCCTCGGCCACCACGTAGGTGTCGGCGGTGGGCGCGATGCCGTCCCGTGCCGCCTGGGCCGAGGCCGGCAGGGGGGCGAGGCCCCCGAGCAGCAGGCCCGGAAGGAGTGCCCAGACTCGTAACCTCGCGGATGAGCGGAGCCTTCTTTGTCGCACGTCTCTCCCTCTTGTCGGTGAACTCGTCCCCCGTCGGACATTCTCCGGAAAACAGCGCAGCAGGCCTTGGCAGGATCCGAAAGAATGGCATGGGAGCTGCATTTCGTACGTCCGCCCGCTTGGTGTGCGTCAAAGACCTGGCGATGTTCTCCCTCCCCCGCCTCCCGGATGGTCGGAACATTGTTCGCCTGATCAGAGCACATCGTGCACGTACGGCAGTTGATAAAGAATGGAAGAAACGTTGAATCGGCTTGTCAATGCCGCTATACAAGATCATGGAACAGCCCAGGATTGGAGAGCGGCATGGCCGTCGAGTTCCGGCTGTTAGGCAGCATCGAGGCGTACGTGGACGAACGTCCGCTCGATATCGGGCCGGCCCGCCAGCGAAGCCTGCTGGCCGCTCTGCTGGCCGACCCCAACCGGCCGGTCTCGGCGGATCAGCTGGTGGAGCGCGTGTGGGGAGACCACGCTCCGCACCGGGCCAGGGAGACGCTGCGCACCTACCTCAGCCGGCTGCGCCAGGCCCTCGCCGTCACCGACGAGGTGAGCATCGGACGCCGCGCGGGCGGGTACGTGCTCACCCTGGACCCGGGGATCGTGGACCTGCATCACTTCCACCAGCTCCTCGCCATGGCACGCTCCACCGGTGACGGCACGGCGGCCATGGACCTGTTCGACCAGGCCTTGGCGCTGTGGCGAGGGGAGCCCTTCGCCCAGCTCGACACCCCCTGGAGTCGCGCGGCCCGTACGGAGGCGGAGAACGAGCGGACCAGGGCCGAGCTGGACCGCACCGACCTGCTGCTGCGCCATGGCCGGCATCACGAGCTGCCGGCCGCGCTGTGGGCGCAGACAGCCGAGCGGCCGCTGGACGAGCGCCTGGCCGGGCAGCTCATGCTCGCGCTCTACCGCAACGGCCGTCAGGCCGATGCGCTCGACCGCTACCAGGACATCCGCACCAGGCTGGCCGAGGAGCTCGGCGCCGACCCCAGCCCGCCGCTGCAACGGCTGCACCAGCAGATCCTGACCGCCGACCCAGCGCTGGCCCCTCCGACGATCACCTCCGCAGCCACCCCGTCGCCGATACCGCGTCAACTCCCCGCACCACCGCAGCTGTTCACCGGCCGGACCCGCGAACTGCGCGCCCTCACCGCCGCACTGGACGAGCCGGCCGCCCCCGGAGACCGCATGCCGATCTCCGCGATCGGGGGAACAGGCGGCATCGGCAAGACCTGGCTCGCCCTGCACTGGGCACACCAGCAGGCCGAACGCTTTCCCGACGGGCAGCTCTACGTCAACCTCCGCGGCTTCGCCCCCGGCACACAACCGGTGTCCCCCACCATGGCGGTCCGCGGATTCCTCGACGCCCTCGGTGTCGTTCCCACCGCGATTCCCGCCGACCCCGACGCGCAGGCCGCGTTGTACCGCAGTCTCGTCGCGGGCAAACGGATGCTCGTCGTCCTGGACAACGCGGCCTCCAGCAGCCAGGTGATCCCGCTGCTGCCCGGCGACTCCACCTGCGCCGTACTGATCACCAGCCGTAACAAGCTCACCAGCCTCGTGGTCACCCACGGCGCTCGCCTGATCCTGCTGGACGTGCTCGGCCACACGGAAGCACGCGACCTGCTCATGCGGCACCTCGGCGCCGACCGGCTCGCGACCGAGCCGGAAGTGGCGCACGACCTGCTGCGATGCTGCGGCGGACTGCCTCTGGCGCTGGGCATCGTCGCCGCCCGCGTCGCCGCCCATCCCGGCCGGGCGCTGTCGATGTTCGCCCAGGAGCTTGTCGATCACTCCACGCGGCTGGACGCACTGGACGCCGGCGAGGCGGACCTCAGCGTACGGGCGGTGTTCTCCTGGTCGTACGAGGCCCTCGACACCGATGCGGCAGACCTGCTCGGCCTGCTCAGCCTGGTCCCCGGACCGGACATCAGCCTCTCGGCCGCCGCCTCCCTCGCCGCGTTGCCTCTCGCCCGAGCCGGCGCGATGTTGCGCAGGCTGGACACCGCGCATCTGATCCAGCAACATCTGCCCGGCCGTTACCGCATGCACGACCTGATCCGCGCGTACGCCGCCGAACAAGCCCACCGCAGCCTGGCTGAGGCCACCCGCGTCGCCGCCCTGCGCCGGCTGGTCGACTTCTACGTCCACACCGCCTACGCGGGCGACCGGCTGCAGCAGCAACATCGGGAGCCCATCAGCCTCGACGTCCCGGTCGACGGATGCCGTCCCGAGCCGCTGGCGGACCAGGCGGCAGCCCTGTCGTGGTTCGAGGCGGAACACGCCTGCCTGCTCGCCGCGCACCGGCTGGCCGACGACCAGCGGTGGGACACCTCGGTGTGGCAACTGGCGTGGGCCCTGCGCACCTTCCACCGGCGACGCGGCCACGGGCACGAGGATCTCGCCTTGTGGCAGGTGGGCCTGGTCGCCGCCGAACGACTGGGCGACCTCGCCGTACAGATCCAGGCCCATCGTTTCCTCGGCAGCACCTGGTCCGAGCTGGGACGGCATGACGACGCCCACCGCCACCTCGAACACGCTCTCGCGCTTGCCGAGCACACCGGGGACACCACAGCGGAAGCCCACATCCACATGGCCCTCGGGTGGGTGGAGAAGGCCCGTGGCGCGAGCCGGCCGGCGGCGGACCACCTCACCCGCGCCGCGCAGCTGTACCGGACCCTCGTCAACCCGGTGTGGGAAGCGGACGCACTCACCACCGCCGGCTGGTTCCACGCCGAGGCCGGCAGGTACGACGAGGCGCTGACGGAGTGCGAGGACGCGCTCCGCATCTACCGCAAGCACGACGAGCCCGAAGGCGAGGCCGACACGCTGAGCAGCCTCGGCTACATCGCCCACCACACCGGCCGGTACACCGCGGCGCTCGAACTCTACGAGCAGGCCCGCGTCCTGTTCCAGGGGCTCGGTTACTCCTCCAACGAAGCCGACACGCTGGACCGTCTCGGCCATACCCAGGTGGCCCTCGACCGTCCCGATCAGGCCCGCCGTTCCTGGCGTCAGGCCCTCAGCATCTACCAGGCACAACAACGCACCACCGACGCCGAACGCGTCCAGGAACAACTTGCCGAACTCGACACCCCTTGACCCGGTACGCGGGCTCGTCCCGGGCGAGCGGGCACGAACCCCGAGCCGCCGAAGCCGAGGAGCGGATCACCTCCGTGTGAGGCCGTGTCCAAGGCTTAAGCGCTGATGGGCTGGGACCGTGGAGGGCCGGTCCGATCTTGTTGGGGACTCTGCCGCGCCGGTCAGGGCTGGACACGTCCGGAAGCTGCGGCCGCTCGCTCCAGCCGTGCGAAGGTGACCGGCCTGCCAGCCCGCGACCCAACCGGCGGGGTGTCCGGTGCCACCAGCAGCTGCTTGCCCGCATCAACCGATCGGTTGATGTCTGCATCCACCACCCCGCTCCCCGTACGGACGATCCGCCACCTCCCGCTTCCGCAGGAGGCTCAGAGCATGCCAACAAACGGCGAGCCCGCCCTCCGCACCACCGGACTCCGCAAAGCGTTCGGCGACCACCTGGCCGTCGACGACATCGACCTCACCGTCCCCGCCGGCTCCTTCTACGGCCTGGTCGGCCCGAACGGCGCCGGCAAGACCACCACCCTGGCCATGGCCGTCGGCCTGCTCCGCCCCGACGCCGGCACCGCCGAGATCTTCGGCGTCGACGTCTGGCGGGACACCGAGCAGGCGAAGGGACTGATCGGCGTGCTGCCCGACGGCAACGCCATGCCGGAACGACTCACCGGCCGCGAAGTCCTCACCTACCTCGGCCTGCTGCGCGGCATGCCCCCCGCCGTCGTCGCCGAGCGCACCGACGAACTCCTCCAGGTCCTCGAACTCGACGCCGCCGAGCAGACCCTGGTCATCGAATACTCCACCGGCATGCGCAAGAAGATCGGCCTGGCCATCGCCCTCCTGCACGCGCCCCGCCTGCTCGTCCTGGACGAGCCCTTCGAGGCCGTCGACCCCGTCTCCGCAGCCACGATCAGGGCCATCCTGCGCAGGTTCGCGGGCAGCGGCGGCTCCGTGATCATCTCCAGCCATGTCATGGCCCTCGTCGAGCAGGTCTGCGACCACGTGGGCGTCATCTCCGACGGCCGCGTCGTGGCCGCCGGGCCGCTGGCCGACGTACGCGGCGCCGGAACCCTGGAGGACGCCTTCGTCGACCTCGTCGGCGCCCGCACCAGCGGAACGGAGGGGCTGACATGGCTCACCTCCTGACCCCCGGCCCGGCCGCCATGGCCCAGCACATGATCCGCATGCGGCTGACGCTCATGCGCAACTCCCTGCGCGGCGACAAAGCCTCCAACCTCTACACCGGCGTCTCGCTCGGGCTGGTCCTGGCCTTCGGAACGATCGCCGTCGCCGTCCTGTGGCCCGTCTACCTGCCGGTCACGCTGGCCGTCTGGCTGTCCGGCTGGATCTTCGGCCCCATCTTCATCGGGGGCGGCAGCGAAGCCCTGCGTCCCGAGTACTTCTCCATGCTCCCGGCCACGCCAGGCCGGATCGCGGCGGCACTGCTCGCCGGAGCCTTCGCCGGTCCCGCGCCAGCGGTCAACCTCGTCGCCCTGATGTCACTGCCGGTGTACGGCTGGCGCTTCGGCCCGGCAGGCGTGCTCATCGGCCTGGCGGCAGCGGTCCTCACGCTCGTCACGATGGTGATGATCTCCCGTGTGATCGTGGCCCTGATCGGCCTGTTCGTCCGATCCCGCGCCACCGCGGCCGCGGTCGGCGTGGTGACCGGGACCGCCATCGCCCTGTGCGGCAACGGCTGGGCCCCGGTGGCGGCGCTGGGCGGCGCCGATACCGCCGCGTGGTCGCACCTCTTCGTCCGCGTCCTGCCGTCGGGATGGGGCGTGGCCGCCATCGAAGCCCCCTGGTTCCTCGCCCTGGCCGTCCTCGCGGCCAACGCCGCCGTGATCGCTCTCCTCCTGGCCGCCTGGTCCGGCCTGCTCGCGCGCCGCGTCGTCTCGGCCGCGCGGGGCGGGGTGCCGCCCCGCCGCGGCACCCCGCGCCCGCTTCCTGCGGCGTACGGCGCCCGGATCGTGGCTGCGAAGGAACTGCGCGTCTGGTGGCGTGACCTGGTCCGCGTCCAGCTCCTGGCCACCGCCCTGTCCTACGCCGTCGTCATGCCCCTCCTGCTGGTGACCATCGACGCCTGGGTCATGGTCCCGTTCGCGGGTCTCATCGCGGTCGTGATGGGAGCCGCCACCTCGGCCAACCTGTACGGCTCCGACGGCACCGCCCTGTGGCTCACCCTCATGACCCCCGGCGCCGAACGCGCCGACGTCCGCGGCCGTCAGCTGGCCTGGTTGGTCATCGTCGGCCCGGCCGCGCTCGTCCTCTCCCTGGCAGGCACCCTCATCAGCGGCCTGGCCTGGGCCTGGCCGTGGGTTCTCGGCCTGCTGCCCGCCCTGCTCGGCGGCGGCGCCGGGGTCATCGTCCTGCTCGCCGTCACCTCGCTCGTCCCCGGCACCGACCCGCACAAGCGCGGCGGCAACCCGCTCAGCACCGGTGCCGACGAGACGGCCGAGACCAGCCTCGCCTGGCTGGTGCTGCTCGCGGTCCCCGCCACCGCCCTGCCCACGGCCGGAGCCATCCTCCTCGCCCCCTGGGCCGGCGTCATCACCGGCGTGCTGACCGGCGTCCTCACCGCCTGGGGCCTGGGCAAGATCGCCTACCGCAGGCTGGAGAGCCACGGGATCGAACTGCTCAATCTCATGAAGTTCGGCCCGCCCACCGAGCCCGACAAGCCCACCACCGCCGATCTGCCCACCCGCCACCGCATCGGCGTCACGATCACGTACCTCATCGCCTGGCTCCCCCTGTTCCCGCAGGGTCTGGTGCCTCTGGTCATGAAGATCCTGGGTGTCAAGGAGCGCGTCTGGTTCCTGGCCCTGTACCTCCCGCCGATCTGGCAGTGGCCGACCATCATCTTCATGATCGCGATCGGACTGCTGATGTACGGCTACGCCATTCTCATCCCGATGCGTCTAGGCTCGTCCACGTCGACTACCAGGCGAAAAGGAGGGTAAGCCCCGGATGAACGACCCCTTCCCCCTTTCCGCCTGGGAACGGCGCTTCGGGCGCCTCGTCGAGATCGTCCCGTACCTCACCCTCGCCGCCTCCCTGGTCATCAGCCTGGCCTCCCCTGAGCAGCCCACGGGCGGGATCCCGCGCACCCTCGCGCTCACCGCCCTGGCCCTGGCCTGGATCCTCGGCGCCCGCACCCTCCTGCCCGCCGCCGTGCGCGGGCGGCGGGTGGCGGTCACCGCGCACTTCCTCGGCGTCCTGGCCACCGCGGCGCTGCTGGCCTTCCACGACCCCATCTTCATCATCTACTGCACATCCGGCTTCTTCCTGGCCGCCCACTTCGCCCCCTCCAGGTGGACCTTCGCCGCCGTCGCCGCCACCTCCTTCGTCCTGTACGGCTCGACGCTCGACTGGTCGCAGGCCACCATCCAGCTCATCGCCTTCTACCTGGCGATCATCGCCGTGCAGACCGTCGCCATCGGCGGCGGCTCCATCGCCGGAATCAAGATCGAGGACCGCCAGCGCGCCTACCGGAAGGCGGTCAGCGACCTGCAGGTCGCCCTGGAGGAGAACGCCGACCTGCACGCCCAACTTCTCACCCAGGCCCACGAGGCGGGCATCCTCGACGAACGCCAGCGCATGGCCCGCGAGATCCACGACACCCTCGCCCAGGGCCTGACCGGCATCATCACCCAGCTGCGCGCCGCCCAGCGCGTCGAGGACTCCGACACCCACGTCGCGCTCGACCTCCACCTCGCCCGCGACAGCCTCACCGAGGCCCGCCGTTCCGTCGCCGCCCTCCAGCCCCACCAGCTCGACGACGCCCACCTGCCCGAGGCGATGACCACCTTGGCGCGCAGCTGGGCCCAGTCCACCGGCGTCGACTTGCACGTCGAGGTCACCGGCGATCGCGTCCCACTCAGTCCCGCCATCGAGGTCACCCTCTTCCGCGTCGCCCAGGAAGCCCTCACCAACGTCGCCAAGCACGCGGGCGCCACCCGCGCCGGCCTGACCCTCTCCTACACCGGCCCCGTCGTCCTGCTCGACATCCGCGACGACGGCACCGGCATCCTCGACCCCGCCGGCGGAGGATTCGGCCTCAGCAGCATGAGACAACGCCTACGCGGCGTCGGCGGCTCCCTCGAAGTCGAGAGCACGCCCGGCGAGGGCACCGCCGTCAGCGCCACCGTCCCCGCGCTCCAAGGAAACCCCCGGTGATCCGCCTCCTCATCGTCGACGACCACCCCATCGTCCGCGACGGCCTGCGCGCCGCCTTCGAAGCCGAACCCGACATCCACGTCGCCGGCGAAGCCGCCAACGGTCGCGAAGGCATCGACCGCGCCGTCGCACTCCAGGTCGACATCGTCCTCATGGACCTGCGCATGCCCGAAATGGACGGCGTCACCGCCATCAGCGCCCTGCGCCACTCCCACCCCGACATCAAGACCCTCGTCCTGACCACCTTCGACGGCGACTCCGACGTCTTGCCCGCCATCGAAGCCGGCGCCACCGGCTACCTCCTCAAGGACGCCCCCACCGACGAACTCCTGCGTGCCGTCCGCGCCGCGGCCGCCGGCGAGCCGGTCCTGTCCCCCTCCGTCGCCGGCCGCCTGATGGGCCAGGTACGCAGACCGGTCAAGCCCGCTCTCACCGACCGCGAACTCCAAGTCCTCGCCCTCGTCGCCGACGGAGCCTCCAACCGCCAGGCAGCCGCCAAGCTCTTCATCAGCGAGGCCAGCATCAAGACCCACCTGCTGCACATCTACGACAAACTCGGCGTCCGCGACCGCGCCGCCGCCGTCGGCGAGGGTTATCGGCGAGGTCTGCTCAGCTAACCGACCACACGGCGCTGAACCGAGACGGCAGTCACAGGGGCGGACATCATCGCAGGTCAGGCAAATCTGGTGGAAACCTACCCAGGGCTACAGGGAGGCCGTTAGAGCAGCAGCAACGTCTTCCCCAAGGCCGTACGGTTTTCGATGGCGGCGTGCGCGTCGGCGGCGCGTTCCAGCACGAAGGTCTGCCCGATGACCGTCCGGACGAGCCCGGCGGCGGCCTGGGACATCATCTGCCCCGCCCACCGCACCAGGTTCGGCCCGAAGTCGAAGAGCTGCTCGATGCCGATCACTTCCACGCCCTGGACCCGTGCCTCCCCCCGGGGTCGATGAGGGTGACCTCGCCGCTGGACGCGCCATCCACGGAGAACCGGCCTCCGCGGGCCGTCACCTCGACCACGACCTGCCCGACCCCAGCCACCGGTTCCGGAGCCCCTCCCAGAACCAGCACCTCCGGACCACCGAACCGCATCACCCGAACCACCCGCACGCCTTGGCTGACGACCTCTCGCCGGGCCGATTCCCCGGGACTACATGAACCCCCCGCAGCCGTCACGGCCTACCGCACCGGCTGCGAGGGTCTCAGAGTGACCGCCGCCCCATCACTCCGGCAGGGCGCCCGCGAAGATCGGCGGGACCCTGTCCCGCCACGGCATCGCCCGTTCCAGGTACGCGGCAACCTGGAACAGCACGTCCTCACGCCCGTACGCGGCGGCGAGCTGTACGCCGACGGGCAGCCCGTCCGCGCTCTGCCCCAGCGGCAGGCTGATCGCCGGCTGCCCGGTGGTGTTGAACAACTGCGTGAACGGCCCGAACCCGGACAACGTCTCCAGCCATCCCCGCAGCGTCTGACCGGGATCGTCGTACCGCAACGTGCCGAGCGGCACCGGGAGGCGGCCCAGGGTGGGCGTGACGAGCAGGTCGTACCGGGTGAAGAAGGCCGCCGCCGACCGGGTGATCCGGTTCTGGGCGTCGAAGGCGGCCAGCATGTCCAGCGCGGTGGCCTGTCTGGCCGCCTTCAGGAACTCCCGCGAGACCGCCTCCATCCTGGCCTCGTCGGGCTGCCGTGGCGCGAGCAGGCAGTGGGAGGCGACCCCGGCGGCCTCGATCAGCCACGCTCTCATGGCGTCCTCGCGGTCGACCGCCGGGCTCGCCTCCTCGACGACGTGCCCGGCCTGCTCCAGCACGTGGGCCGTCGCGACCGCCGCCGCGGCGACCTCCGGGTCCACGTCCGTGCCCATCCAGGAGGCGGTGGTCAGCGCGACCCGCAACCGGCCCGGGTCCGTCACGATCTCCCGTGCGTACGGGCCGCGCGGAGGAGGCGCGGTGTACTTGTCGCCGATCCCCGGCCCGTGGACCGCGTCCAGCAGGCGGGCGGCGTCGCGGACCGTACGCGTGAGCACGAACTCGTCCGCCATGCCCAGGACCAGCTCACCGGCCTCCGGGCCGCAGGGGCCACGCCCACGGCTCAGCTTGAGCCCGACCAGTCCGCAGCAGGCGGCCGGGATCCGGGTGGAGCCGGCGCCGTCGCTGGCGTGCGCGACCGGTACGGCCCCGGCCACCACCAGCGCCGCGGCGCCGCCGCTCGACCCGCCCGCGGTACGGCCGAGGTCCCAGGGGTTGCGTACGGGCCCGTAGCGCACGGGCTCGGTGGTGAAGCTGACGCACAGCTCAGGCACCGCGGTCAGGCCCAGCGTGACCAGGCCGGCGGCGCGGAAGCGTGTCATCAGGTCGGTGTCGCGCCTGGCGAGGACGCCGGGATAGGCCCGGCTTCCCAGCGTGAACGGCACCCCTTCGGCCACCGGCCCGTGATCCTTGATGAGGAACGGCACCCCCGCGAAGGGCCCGTCGGCGGCGTGGTCGAGCGCCGGCGTGAACACCGGCAGGGCCAGCCCGTTGACGTGCTCGTCGACCTGCGCCAGCGCCTGGCGGGCGGCGGTCTCGACCTCGCCGGCGCCGGCCTCGCCCGTCCTGATCAGGTCGCGGAGGCCGGTGGCGTCGTACCTGGCGTACTCATGGATGTCCATGGAAAGTCCTTCTCCGGGCGCGCTCGGGCGCCCGTACGTCGATCGTCTGAGGGAAGAGTCAGAGAGCTGCCGACAAGGAGGTGACGGCTCCTGGGCCGCCCCTCTGCCGGTGATCGACGTGTTCCTACGCTCGGTACATCACCGCCCATGCTCGCAGCGACGGGCCCGAGGGGCCACCGAGTTTTCCGCCAGGGGAACAGGGTCCTCATGGCCGCCTTGCCCGTTCGGGTGGTCACGCCCGGGTCGAGCGAGCATGCGCAAGACGGTCGCCTCCGGCTCATACGACGGAATCGTGGCCCGCGAATTCCCTGCCGGGACCTGTCCCTTCAGCGCAGCTGGGTTGGGGTGTGAGGGCAAGAGCCAATTCGGCGAAGGCGGTGGCCGTCGGGAGCGGGTCGGCGGGCAGGGCGAGAAGGATGGTGCGCTCGGCAGCCGGGTCCAGCGGGATCGCGTGCACGCCCGGGCGATGGGCGGGCAGCGACAGTTCGGGGACGATGCTCACCCCGAGCCCCTCGGCGACCATGGCGAGAATGCTGCTGGTGTCGCGCACCCGGTAGTGGCAGTTCAGGCTCGCCCCCGCCGCTCGCGCGAGTGTCGTGATCAGAGGCTCACAGCCGCCCGCGGACATGATGAACGGATGCCGGGACAGTTCGACCACCGGTATCGAGTCGCGGACGCCCAGTTCGTGACCGCTGGGCAGGACGGCCAGCATGCGGTCGGTGGCAAGCGGTCGCGCCGTCAACCCTGCGGGGAGCGAGGCCGGGGTGGCCCGTGCGCGCGCCACCCCGGCTGACACAGTCGCGATATCCGCCGCTCCCGTTTCGAGCCACTCCAGCACCTCGCCGTCCGAGCCCTCCATCACCGTGAGCCGCACCTGCGGGTAGGTCTCGCCGAACCGCCGCAGGATCGGCGGCAGCAGCCGGACGTTGGCGCTGGGGATGACACCGACGCGTAGGCTGCCACGCTCATGCTTCTGGACTGCGGCCACCTCCTGCTCCAGCGCTTCCACCTGGGTGAGGATGAGCGTGGCGCGACGGCACACGGCACGTCCGGCCGCCGTCAGGCTCACCCCCTGGTTGCCCCGCACCAGCAGCGCGACCCCGAGCTCGCTCTCCAGCGCGCGCAGAGCGTGGCTGACGGCAGACTGTGTGGTGGACAGTTCCTCGGCGGCCCGGGTCATGCTGCCGGTCCGTGCGACCGCCTGCAGGATCTTCAGCTGGGTGAAGGTCATAGCGCCGCGCGCAGCAGGCCGACGACCAGCGGGTGCGGGGCCCCGGGACGCGAGCGGGCTTGCGGCACGAACAGTGTGGCCACGTAGTAGGGGTGGCCGGGAATCTCCAGCACCCGGGCCTCGCCATCACCGTCCACTCCTGTGACTGAGAAGCCACCGTCGTGCAGGGTCTTCTGCCGGCTGGGGTCGAGACCGAAGTTGCAGTAGTACTCCTCTTCGACCTCGGTCCGTCCGTACAGTGCGGCCACCCGGGTACCGGGGATCAGGGTGACGGGCATGGTCTTGCCGGCCAGCGAGCAGGCCAGTTCCGACACGAAGAGGGTGGAGGCGTATGGGTCGTACTCCGCGTGCTGTGCGTCCTCGTAGCCGAGCACGTGGCGGGCGTACTCGATGACCATGTGCTGGCAGCCGCCGCACGTACCCAAGGTGGGGAGGCTGTGCTCGCGGCCGTGACGAAGTGCGGCCAGTGCGCCGCGCATGCTTCGGTACGGGCTGCCTGGCGCGCACCACAACACGTCGGCGGCCTTGACCTCGGCCAGGTCGGATTCGAGCGGTTCGGTGGCCAGCCAGCGGACGTCCACCCCGATGCCGAGGTGCGCGGCGGCGTGCCGCAGCGCGTCGTCGGTAGCCACGTGCGGGGGAAAAGCTGGATCGCGGTCGCCAATGACCGCGACGCGCAGAGATCGGTCCATGGCCTCACTATGTGATGTTCCGGTCTGAGCACCCATACCAGACCATGCGTGCGCCATGAGCAATCGCTCATATCCAGCTCGGCGGGAAGCCTCGCTACACGACTTCGAAAACTGACATCCATCCCGAAACCCTTCCGCTGGAGATTGAAACCCTTTTCGGGACGATGGAGGGATGAGCCCGCACACCAGGTCTGCGCCGCGCACTGGCCGGAGAGGTACTGCGGGAAGGCGCGCTCGGCGAGTTCGCGATCTTCCACCGGTCATCGGCCTGGCGCACCTATCTCGCGCTGCAGGCCACGTTCCGCAGCCTGCCCGACAGCGACCTGCGCGCCGAGGTCCAGCGATCTCTCACCGAGTCGGAACGCTCGATGGTCGCGGACGTGGCAACCGCCTACTCCTGGGTGGCGAGATCGATCGGCCTGCGTCCGCGCGCCGGCATCACCTTCGAGACAGTGGCCCGCCTGGCCGTCGCCACATTGCGCGGGCTGATCCTGATGACACCCAGCAACCCGGAAATCATCTCCCAGCGGTTCCAGGCCAATCCGTTCGAAGCACCCGAGCCCGCCGAATGGTCGGAGCCCGCACTGGCGATCGCGTCCGTAGTGCTCGATCTGCTGGAAACCGACCCCGAGGTGGAATGGACCGACGAGCACGAGCGCTCGGTCGCAGCCGGTCTGCGAACCGGGCGATGGGCGGCGAGCTGACAACTGCGCCATTCGCCGAACTGGTCGCCGTCCAGGCCGGCCGATTCCACGACCACGACAGGTTCGTCACCCTGCCTGAGTGGGCCGACATCCTGGACCGCCACTTCCCGGCCACCGCATCCGGGAGACCGGCCCCCGTCGGCGACGTCCATCAGCAGGCTCACCCAGCGGCGCCGCACGGCTCGGTGATGGCCTTGCCGAGGTGCATGGACAGCAAGTGGCTCGCTCGTCGGTGCAGCGGGAGGGGCCGCCGGAACCGCGCACCGCCGTGCGCTCGTAGTGCGTGATCCATGCGGATTTCACCATGAAGATCATCAATGCGTTACGTTGTCTCCGCGTTAACGGGCAAAGACGGGGGTCATCATGCACAGGGTCACACGGCTCGCCAGGCGAACAACCGCTCTGACCGTGGGGATCGGGCTGGCCGCGCCCGCACTGATTCTCGGCGCACCCGGGCCGGCCGCCTCGGCCGAGATCACATTGCGGACACTCGCGGCTGCGCGAGGCTTTCGGATCGGCGCGTCCGTCAGCTCCTCGGCGCTGGAGAAGGACTCGGGCTACCAGGACAAGCTCAAGTACGAGTTCAACAGTGTGACGCCCGAGAACGCCATGAAATGGGCCAATCTGGAGGCCACGCGAGGCCAGGAAACTTGGGGGAAGGCCGACGCGATCGTCGACCTCGCCACGCAGAACAACCAGATGGTGCGCGGTCACACACTGGTGTGGCACAAGTCGCTCCCCACCTGGGTCACCGATGGAACGCTCTCCACCGACGAGCTCCGCGACGCCCTGAAGCAGCACATCCAGAAGACCGTGAAGCGCTACGCCGGTCGTGTTGCCGTATGGGACGTCGTCAACGAAGCGTTGAACGATGACGGCACCCTCCGGCAGAGCATCTGGCTGCAGCGGCTGGGCAGCGGTTACATCGCCGACGCGTTCCGCTGGGCACGTGAGGCCGACCCCTCGGCCAAGCTCTACATCAACGACTTCGACGCCGAGTGGGCCACCCCCAAGCGTGACGGCCTGTACAAACTGGTCCGCGACCTGCGAGCCCAAGGCGTGCCCATCGACGGGGTCGGCTTCCAGACGCACACCCTGATCAAGGATCCCATCCCCGCCGCATTGCCCCTGACCCAGCTCCAGGACACCCTGAAGCTCTTCGCGGGCCTCGGCGTCGACGTGGCCGTCACCGAGTTGGACATCCGCGTGAAGCTGCCGTCCGACGCCGACAAGCTCGCCGCTCAGGCCGAGACCTATCGGCGGGCCGCCGCGGCCTGTGTCGGCGTCTCCCGATGCGTATCGCTCACCGTGTGGGGCTTCACCGACAAGTACTCATGGGTGGACAGCGGGGTCCCGGGCTGGGGAGACGCCGACCTCCTCGACCGGAGTCTCCAGAAGAAGCCCGCCTACGCCAAGGTCCAGTCCGTCCTCGCCGATCGGGACTTCGCGGGCACGGTCACAGCGCTGCATTCAGGCCAGTGCCTCACCATGCCGGCTGACGGCAGGCGGCTCGTCCAGTCCTCCTGCACCAACGGTCAGGACCAGAAGTTCACCTTCCAGCGCGTAGCGACCAAGATCTACACCATCACGAGCGGCGGCAAGTGCCTCACCGTCGACGGCGCGAGCACCGCGGCCGGTGCGGCCGTCTCGGGGCGCGCCTGTGTCGCCGGAAAGCCCGAGCAACAGTTCGAGCTGCGTCCGGTCGGAGAGGTCGGAGCCCAGGACTACCGGCTCATGCCCACGCACAGCTACAAGAGCGTGGCCGTGAAGGGGGGAAGCACGGCGAACTGGGCCCCGGTCGAGCAGGCGCAGTACTTGTCCTCCACGACGCCGCCCACTCAGGTGTGGCGCCTGTCGGGCGTGCCCCGCCAGCCCTGAACCCACCCTCAGCCGGTGATCCGGCGGCCGGTCACATGGCGGTGCGGGCGGACCACAGCTCGGGGAAGACGTCCCGGCGCTCACCCCGCCACGGTCGGTGAACACAGGTGAGCGCCTCCCGGTCAACTCCCCGTCGGACGTCAGGGAGTGGGCCAGGGAGGCGCGAGCCGCAGCCCTGCCACCGGCAGACCCGCGTCTGCCCGGCAGCCCAGCCACGCCATACAGGTCGGCGGGTCAGGCATGTTGCCCAGGTCTGATCACGGCGGGAGGTCGCGCCAGCGTGCGGCCGACGCCAGGGCGTCCAGGCTGATCCGCTCCAGGAACGCACCGCCCCTGGCCAGGCGGCGGCCCACGGGCGTGTCGAGCCCGAGCGTCTGCCCTGCCGCCTTCGTGATCTCCGCGGCCGCGAGCGTCTGCCGCGCGCTGATCATCGTCGAGTGGTACCAGGCGTCGTCGTCGACCACGTAGATGTCGCGCCGCCGCCGCGGATCACGTTCGCGCCTGATCAGCCCCTGTCGGGTCAGGTAGCCCACCGCCATGGAGATCGAGGCCGGACTGACGTTCAGTCCGCGCGACAACTCGGTCGCGGTGAGCCTGCCGTCCTCGCTCACCCACAGGCCGATGAGTACGCGCGCCACCATCTTCGGCAGGCCCATCCCGACCGCCATCTCGACGGCTCCCTCTTCCACCTCCAAGATCTTGCGCTCCTGGGGTTCGGCCTCGGGCGAACGGGCCGGGGTGCCGCGCCGCGCCCGCCGCGCTGTCGCCTGGTGCGCCCGCTCGGGGCGGTAGTCACCGGGTCCGCCGTTGCGGCCGACCTCACGGCTGATCGTCGAGGTCGGACGCTCCAGGCGCCTGGCGATCTCGGCGTAGGAGCGGCCTTCGGCGAGGCCGGTCGCGATGCGCTGCCGCTCCCGCAGGGTCAACCTTCCTTCTGGCATGACACCACTATTGCGTTCGACGCCATTCAGTGCAACGTTTCATTGCATTCATCTTCACCGTCAACGCATCAATACATCCACCTTCAGCTGCACATATGTACATCGATTGATTGACAGAATTCTTGAAAGCAACGTAGCTTTTTGATTGTGATGAACACGTACTATCTCGATGAGTTCTGCAACCGGTGAGGGTGGGCATGTTCAAACGCATTCTTCCTGCGCTGGGTCTGCTGGTTCTCGCGCCGCTGGTCGGCGAGTACCTGCTGGGCAACATCGCCATCGACGCCCTACCGATGATCATCGGGCTGATCCCGCTCTACGGCGGTGGCGCGCTGCTGATCCGTGAGGTCGCACGCCGGTGGCGGCTGGGGTGGCCGGGGATCATCCTGCTCGGGCTCGCCTATGCCGTGATCGAGGAGGGCCTGCTCACCCGGTCGTTGTTCGATCCCGACTATGTCGGGTTGCGGTTGCTCGACTACGGGTTCATTCCGGGGCTGGGCATCGGCGCCTACTGGACCGTGTTCGTTCTGGCCATCCATGGGGTGTGGAGCATCGCGGTGCCGATCTCGATGGTTGAGGCGGGCTCACGCCGTCCGGACACACCCTGGCTCGGCAAGGTCGGTCTCACCGTGTCGGCCGTGCTGTTCGTGTCAGGTGGCGCGGTACCCATCGCCCTGGCGGGTTCGGCCGCCTACCCGCTGTCGGCCGCCCAGATCGCCTGGACGCTGTTCGCGGCCGTCGCCCTGATCGTCGCCGCGTTCCTGTCCGTACGATTCCGCCGTTCACCCCTCTCCCCGCCCGCATCGGCCGGCCCGTGGACCGTCTTCGCGATCGCCGTCGTGGCCGGGCTGGTGTTCTGGCTCCCCGGTTTGCTCGCCCTGGTGGGGATCAAGCTGGAGTCCATCGTGCCCGCGTGGATCACGGTCGGCTTCTACCTCGCGCTCTACGCCACCATGACGCTGATCGTCCTGCGGTGGTCCCGGCGTGTGGGCTGGGGGGCCTGGCACAGGTTCGCTCTGGGCGCTGCCGGTCTGGTCACCTATGCCTGGCACGGCTTCCCCCAGCCGCCGAGTTTCCCGGCGCCCGCGCATGTGGACCTCATCGGCAACGCGGTCTTCGCGCTGGCCGCCGTCGGTCTGCTCGCCATTGTGGTGGTACGGCTCCGCCGCACCGTTCCGGCAACTTGACCTTCAACCTGGGTGCTTGGGATGCCTCTGGGGTGCCGACGGCGGCGCCCCTTCGTCCTGCCCCGACGCGTGTGGCCGTCCGGACGTTCCGTGCGGGTGCATGGTGAGTCGACCTCCGGCCCGGACTTGTGGGCGCTGATCGCAACCTGTAGGTTGCCATCTATGGCAACCTGCAGGTTGCAAAAAAAGGGGGGCATGGGTTCGGACGTGTGGTGGTGCGGCGGCACCCCGTCGAGCGGGCCGGCTCGCCGAGCGAGAACTTGCCCTGGACGCCACCGACACGAAGGAGTCAAGCAACCATGAACAAGCCTGAATTCACCGCCGGCCTGAACATCGCCATGAAGATCCCCAAGGCGCAGTACGAGGCCACCGTGGCCTTCTACCGCGACACTCTGGGCTTCGACGTCAAGGAGGACGACGTCTCCTACGCTCCGACCGTCTCGAGAACTCACTCGGTGCGGTTCGGGCCCAACACGCTGTGGCTCGACTGTGTCGACAACTACAGCCAGCCCGACCTGTGGCTGCAGCTGCACACCGATGACCTGGACGCGGCAGCGGCCAAACTGGCCGACGTCGGCATCCATCCGTGCGACGAGGTCGAGCCCCTGGAGAGTCTCGATTCCAGAACCCACTGGATCAAGAACCCGGCCGGTGTCGTGCACCTGCTCGCGGAGTCCGGCTGATCCCTATGCCGCGATGAGGCATCCCGTTCGCGTCGGCTCAGTTGCGGACGGCTCGTTGCAGGACGGCTTGGATGTGGTCAGGGTCGGCGGGGGCGTTGTCGAGGAGAATCGCGGTGCACAGTCCGTCGGAGGCCGCGACGAGGGCGGCGATGGCCGCCGGGTCGTCGGTCAGTGTGGTGGCGAGTTCGGCGATGTTCTCCCGCCAGCGTCGCGCCACGGGTCGCAGTGCGGGGCGGCGGGCGGCCAGGGTTGCCAGCTCGCGTTCGGCCAGCGCGCGTTCACGTCCGGGACCGGCGGACTCGGCGATGAGGTGGGCCAGCCCGGTGAGCTTGTCGCCGGGGGTGTCGATGATGTCGCGGATGCGGGCGGTGTAGGCGTCGGCGACACTCGTGAGGGCGGCGACGAGCAGGTCGTCGAGGGTCGCGAAGTAGTAGGTGCTCAGGGACGTCGTGGTGCCGGCCTGTTTGGCGACCGTGCGATGGGTGACGCCTGCCGCGCCGTCGCGAGTGACCACGGCGAGGGTGGCCTCGATGATCTCCGCGCGTCGTCTCTCGCCACGCGCGCGGCGTCCGTCGATGTGCTCGCTGTCGTCGGTGGTGTCGTTCATGCTGCTCCTCGGCCCGGCCCTCAGGATAGTCGGACCATCGTTCAAACGTCGGAGTCGCGGTTCTGCGCCTCCCCGAGCGTGGGCACGTGACGCAGCATCCCGAGGCACAGCACCGTGGCGGCGGCGATGGCGACCCCCGCGACCAGGGAGGCGACGTTGAGCCCGCCGGTGAATGCCTGCTGGGCCGCCTTGACGGTCCCGGACGGAAGGCTCTCGATGATCGCCATGGTCGCGTTCAGGCTGTCGGTGAGGGGACCGGAGATCTCCGACGCCAGATCTTCGGGCACTGTCACCTGAGCACGGTAGACGGCGGTGGTGAGGCTGCCGAGCAGGGCGACGCCGACGGCGATGCCGAGCTCCTGGACCGTCTCGGACATCGACGCCGCCGATCCGGATCGTGCTGCCGGCACCGCGCCCACCACCATGTCGGTGCCCAGGGCGGCGAGGGCGCCCAGCCCGAGATAGACGAACGCGAAGCCGACCGCCACAGGGATCGCGTCGTCGAGTCCCGCGGTGGCGAGCAGCGCGTAGCCGGCGAGGGACGCCCCGAGGGCGGCGCCCATGACCGAGCCGGGGCGGAAGCGCCGGGCGATCAGCGGAGCACCGACGGCGGCGGCGAACATCGCCAGCGCCGGTGGTCCCATCCAGAGCCCCGCGTCGAAGGGGGTGAGCCCTTCGACGAGCTGGAGGTACTGCGTGACCAGGTACATCGAGCCGCCGACTCCGGCCAGGCCGATGAGCAGCACACTCAGGGCCACGGTGAAGGCCCGGTTGCCGAACAGCGTCACGTCCAGCAGTGGGTCGGGGAGGCGACGTTGGCGGCGTACGAACACGATTCCGGCCACAACTCCCGCCACGGCACAGACGAGGGCTGGGCCATCGGGACCGTCGGAGGCGATGTGCTTGACGGCGTAGATGACCGGAAGGATCGCCGCCAGGGACAGGCCCACGCTGATCAGGTCCAGTCGGCCGGTGGAGGGGGCCGCGTACTCGGGGAGCAGGGCGCGTGCCCCGGCCAGGACGACGAGGGCGATGGGCACCGCCGTCAGGAACGGCGCTCCCCACCAGAAGGAGTCCACGAGTGATCCGCCCACGATCGGTCCGGCGGCCATCCCGAGCGCGAACATCGTGGCCCAGACCCCGATCGCGACCGCGCGCTGACGCGCGTCGGGGAACATGTTCGAGATCAGCGACAGCGTGGAGGGCATGAGCGTCGCCCCGGCCACCCCCAGCAGGGCTCGCGCGAGGATCAACAGCTCGGCCGTGGGAGCGAACGCGGCGAACACCGAGGCCGCCGCGAACGCGATCATCCCGGTCTTCAGCAACCGGCGCCGCCCGATCCGGTCGCCCAGCGTGCCCATGGTGACGAGGAACCCGGCGACGAGGAACCCGTAGGCGTCCATGATCCATAGCAGTTGGGTGGCTGACGGGGACAGATCGGCCGCCATGCTCGGCGCCACCAGGTACAGCACGGTCACGTCCAGTCCCAGCAGCGCGGTCGGCAGGGCCAGCAGACCCAGGCCCGCCCACTGGCGTGTCCCTGCCCGCGTGAATCGTTGCTGCGTCATCACGTCCCCTTCGCTCTCATTAAGTTGGACGTTAGTACAACTAGTACTATCGTTCAACTTGATGAAAACGGGTGCCGTCGTACATCTCGTTCTTGATCGCGCATTCGGGAGTCCTGACGGCGGCTTGCTCGGGGGCGGCCGGTCGGGTCGCCCCGGGCGTTTCAGCCCGGGGCTCCCACAGAACCGTGCGTAACAATCTCTCGTTACACGGCTCTTGTCGTCCTGATCACCAGACTGCTGGAACCGTGTTCACCCAGATCCAGTGGGCGAAGAACTTGGGCCGCAGCTTCACGACCCTTTCCCACTGGGCTTGGGCCTTCTTTCGGCTCCGTAGCCGCTTGTACTTGTTGCGCGACCACCGCATCAGGTAAGCGTTGATGCGGGCCAGGAGGGGATGCAGCGCGGAGCGGTAGAACGCCCCGTAGTACTGCATCCAGCCCCGCACGACCGGATTGATCCGCCGCGCGAGGTCGTGTTCGGAGGATCCGGTGCGATGGTGGAGCCGCCAGGCTCGCACTGTCACACCCATCTGTTTCAAGGCTTCCTTGCCGACCGCCGGGTTGAAGCCGCAGCGCATCTTCCCGGTTTTCGTCCGCACCCCCCGCGGTCGGAAGGTGAACCCAAGGAACGTGAACGACGTGTGCTCGTGCGAGCCGCGCCGTCTGTCGTCCTTGCAGTACACGATCCGGGTCTTGTCCGGGTGCAGGTCAAGCCCAACCTCGGCCATCCGTTCCTTAACCGCCGCCAGTACGCGTTCGGCCTGCCCCAGCCTGGAGCAGTGCACGACCGCGTCGTCGGCGTAGCGCTCGAACACCACGTCCGGGAACTCCCGGATGATCCAGGCGTCGAACGCATAGTGCAGGAACAGATTCGCTAAGACGGGTGAGACCGCCGATCCCTGTGGGGTTCCGCGATCTCGGTCTTGCAAGGTTCCGTCGGGCAGTGCCAGCGGCGCAGCGAGCCACCGCTTGACATACAGCACCACCCACGGCAGGTCGGTGTGCGCCTGGACCGCCTTGACGATCAGGTCCCACGGCACGGAGTCGAAGAACTTCCGGATGTCGAACTCGACCACCCAGTCGAACTCCCAACAGCGTTGCCGACAGGCCCCGACCGCGTCCAACGCCGAGCGGCCCGGACGATAGCCATAGGAGTCCGGATGGAAGATCGGTTCGACCTTCGCTTCCAGCACTCCGGCTACCACCGTCTGCGCGATCCGATCGGCCACGGTGGGCACGCCGAGCATTCTTGTGCCCCCGCCGTGTGCCTTCGGGATCTCCACAGCCATGACCGGCGGCGGAAAGTACGTCCCCGAGGACATCCGATTCCAGATCTTGTAGAGATTGTTCTTCAGATCCTTCTCGAATTCCCCGATGGATAACCCGTCCACCCCGGCCGCACCCTTATTTGCCTTGACCTTCTCCCACGCCATCTGGACAGTCCATTTTGAGATCTCAAACGGATTGCCCGGTGCTTTCAACTCGTCCACGCGACTCCTCCCGGAGAACTTCCGGTTGATCGAACAAACGGGTCACGAACGACCCGGCCCCTTCGCTCCAGCCCTATTACAGGACCTTCACCACTACTACGGGCCGGTCCGCCGGCGCGCCCGGCAACGGGTACTCTGACGCCGGCTCCGGGAGTTTCCCCAGATCACAGCTCTTCCCTGTCGCCCACCGAGGCGGGCAGTGTCCGAACGCGCCTTCTCCTGTTCCACTCGAACGCCGCAGACCGGGCTCGCGCCACCTCCATGCCGGACACCGCCTGGCCAGTAAGCGGACACCCGCCAGGCTCATCCCGGGGTCGTATTCACTCCCCGGTTTCGATGTCATCTGTTCTGATTTCGACACGTCGTCAGTGGTTCACTCGCGTTCGCCTTCCCGATCCCTACCTGACGCCTATCCGGCGCCTTTTCCTCATCGCTCACCACGACTGTCTTCAGCAAACGCAGCATGAGGTGGTTTGGAGCCTCCCTCCGCAGGGCGACTCCGAAGGGCCAAGACCTTCATCGTCCGAGCAGCATCGCTCCAGATCATTCGCCTACATCGAACTCTCCTTCACGTTCAGGACACACGAATACGCCAGAAAGGGGCCGTTGGCTGCTGTAGTCGCAGCTCAGCGGGTTCGGCGGTAGGCGCGACCATCCCCTGCAAGGTGGGGTTGGTCCAGGGTCAGCGGGTTCGGCGACGTTGGGCGGGGTCGGCTTCGGCGGTGAGGCGGGCGGAGGTCTCTTCGCCGAGGCGTACGTAGCGGCCGAGGCTGGCCAGGTGCTGGTGGCGGCTCTTGGCCTGCAGTTCGGGCGCTGTTCGGCCGGCTTGGGCGAGATGCTGGAGCGCCGAATGGCGGAGCTGGTGCAAGGTCCACCCTTGCCGGTGCGGGTCGAGCTTTGCGGAGGCGCTCTTGAACAGGTACTCGGCGCGCGGATAGGACAGTCGGCCTCGCCCAGTGCACGTACTCGATGGCGCCGCCCTTGGAGACGACGCGGGCGCGGCGAAACTCCAGGTCGAGGTCTTCGACGTTGAGGGTGAGGATTTCCTCGGCGCGGGCGGCCGTGTCGTACAGCAGCCTCCAGAGGACTTTTTCCCGCAGGGCGTGCGCAGGGTCGGTGAACAGCCTCTCCAGTCGGGTGCGCGGGATGGAGCGGTCGCCTCGGTGTGCCGTCTTTCGGCGTTCCAGCCGCCGGGCTGGGTTGGTGGCCAGCAGCTCCTGGCGCTGAGCCCAGGTGGTGAACGAGGTCAGCGCGGATAGGTGCCGGTTCCAGGTCGCGGCTGCTGCGGCGCTCCATTGGTCCATCGCCGAGGCGTAGTGCTCAGACTGCAGGGCGGCGACCGGATGGTGCGGGCCGGTGGCCGCGGTCAGCCGGGTGAGGGTCTCGGCGTAGCCGGCGCGGGTGGTGGCCGCAGCGAGGGATTCGAGGAAACGCTCGACTGCGGTCGTGACCGTCACGTCGGCGGTCGCAGGGTCGGGCTGGCTGGGGAACGCCACGATGGACACGGAGCCGCCTCCCGAAAGGCGATGTGACACATAATGTAGCCGAGTCGACTGCGCGGCGGCGGGCGCCGAGCTGGGCGGAGGTGATCCGTCGGCAGCCGGTGTGACAGATAATGCACATTCTGTGTCACATGTATCACTCCGCTGTTCCTCCTGCAGGGGATGCATCCTCCGATCTCGCGAAAACTACGACGAGCTCCAGCCCGCCGCCCGGGTTGGGGTTCGCTCGCACGTCGGCCCCGTGGGCCTTCGCGATCGCTGCGACGATCGACAATCCGAGCCCGGCGCCCTGTCCAGGGGTCGTGTGGAGCCGTCGGAAGGGCTTGAAGAGGTCGCCGAAACGTTCCTGGGGCACGTGCGGGCCGGTGTTACGGACCGTCAGAACTCCATGAGAGAGCGTTACCTCAACGGTTCCGCCGGGATGGTTGTAGCGGACCGCGTTGTCGAGGAGGTTGGTGACGAGCCGGTTCAGCAGGACAGGGTCCCCATCGACGACGAACGGCTCTGCCTGCCCCGTCACACTGACGCCGTCCGCATCTCTATTCGCCAGGACGCGCTGTACCACCTGGTCCATGGCCACCGGACTCCTGTTGTCCAGGCCGTGTTCCGCCTGGGCCAGGACCAGCAAGGCGTCGATGAGGTTCTCCGCGCGGCGGTTGTGGCGCAGGAGCGTGCCGCGGATCTCGCCGACGTCCTCGGGAAGCCCGATCTCGATCGCCGCCCGCTGGACGGCCAGCGGAGTCCGCAACTCGTGGGAAGCGTTCGCGATGAACCGCCGCTGCCCCTCGGCGGGGCGTTCGAGCCGGTCGAGCATCGCGTCGAAGGTGTCGGCCAGTTCCTTCAGCTCGTCCTTCGGCCCGGCGAGCGCGATCCGTTCGTGCAGGGTTGACAGGGACAGCCGCTGCGCGGTGGCGGTGATCCGGTGGATGGGCCGCAGGATCCGCCCGGCGAGCAACCATCCGACGGCCAACGAGACCAGTGTCAGGGCCCCGACCGTCAGCGCGGTCACCTGCCACTGGTAGCCGATCACGTTGTTCACCAGTTCGGGCAGCTGTGGCAGCCGATCGTTCGGCACGCCCCGGGGCGGCGCCGCCCCTCCGCCAGACAGCCGGCCGATCCGCGCGTCCAGCGTCCGACGCAGCAGGAGGTTGACCGTGACCAGCAACACAACCGAGGTGAGTAGGAACAGTCCGGAGTAGATCAGCGTGAGCCGTACCCGGATCGTCGTCACAGCAGGTATCCCGCGCCCGGAACGGTCTGAATGCACGGCGGGTCCCCCAGCTTGGTCCGCAGGCGGCTGACCAGGACCCGCACCACCGTGGTGAACGGATCGGCGTTCTCGTCCCAGGCCTCTTCAAGCAGCCGTTCGGAGCTCACGACCGCGCCGTCCGCCCTCATCAGCACCTCCAGGACGGCGAACTCCTTGAGTGACAGATGCAGGTGCCGCCCGTCCCGCGAGGCCTGCAGCCGGTGCCTGTCGAGCACGATCCCGTGCCGCGTCAGCACCGGTGGTACCTGCGACTGGCTGCGCCGCCCCAGCGCCTGCACTCGTGCGACCAGCTCGGTGTAGTCAAAAGGTTTGGGCAGGTAGTCGTCGGCCCCCATCCCGAGACCTGCGACTCGCTCCGGCACCGACGCCGCCGCCGTCAACATCAGGATCCGCGTACGGCTCCCGCGCGCCACCAGCTCACTGCACACGAGGTCGCCGTGGATCTCAGGCAGGTCCCGGTCCAGCACGAGAACGTCGTAGTCGTGCACCGCCAGCCGCTCCACCGCGGCGGCTCCGTCGTACACCACGTCGACGGCCATGGCGTGGCGGCGCAACCCCACCGCCACGAGATCAGCCAGGTCTCGTTCATCTTCGGCCACCAGAATCCGCATCCGACATTCCTACTCGAACCGGGGTTTCAATGGCGTTAACGGATCCGTTCACGACCGTGTAACCCGCTTCAGGCCACGCTAGCGGCCATGATCAGAGCCCTCTGCGCGGCCGTCCTGGTGGCGGCCTGCTCTATGTCCGCACCCGCGTCCTCGCCGGCCACCACCACCTCAGGCGAGCGCTGCACCGCCGCCACCGCGCCACCTCCGGAATCGGCGCCGCCGACATCGGTGAACACGCTCCGGCAGGCGTACTTCTGCGTGCTGGACAACTACTACAGCGGTCCGGCCATGGATCCGAAGGCATTGCTGAAGAGCGCCTTCGCCGCCTATACCCAGGACCTGATGCGGCGCGACGCCGATCGGGCCGACCTCCGGCTGCCCGAGCTGACCGGGAACCGTGACATCGACTGGGCCGCCTTCGCCAAAGTCCTCGGCGCCGGTGACGTGTCCGCGCTGCGCGCCGCGATCACCGCAATGGTCGCCGGACTGCACGACAACCACGCCCGCGCGGTCAGGCCGACTCCCCAGCCGGAAGGCGGGCCGACCGGAACGGGCATCGTGGGCATATCGGCCCGGCAGGGCCAGCAACTCGACCCGGCAGCCAAGCCGCCGTTGTTCATCACCAGCGTCCTGCCCGGCAGGCCCGCCGCCAAGGCCGGCATCAGACCCGGAGACATCATCGTCAAGGCCAACGGCGTGCCCGCGTTCATCGGGAACACCGTGAACCAGAGCATCGTCGCGGCCTTCGCCACCAACCCGGTAAAGCTCACGCTCAAGCGCCCCACGATGGGACGGACCCGCACGGTCGACCTCAAGGAGGGGCCCATCACGAGGCAGCCTCCGGCGGTGACATCGAAGACGCTTCCCGGCGGCGCCGTTTACGTCCAGCTGCCCGGTTTTTTCGAAGGCGCCGCCGACCAGGTCATCGCCAAGCTGAAGGGCAAACCGAAGGCGGTGGTCCTCGACCTGCGCGGCAACGGCGGTGGGTCGCCCCGCGAGGTGACGCGGCTGCTCGGCGCGTTCGCACACGGCAAGGTCACCAGCTACTTCTGCCCGCTCAAGGGCGACTGCGCGCCCAACCGGACTGACGACACCGTCGCGCTGCTCGGCTCGCGCCTGGTCGTCCTCACCGACCGGGGATGCGCCTCGGCCTGCGAGGACTTCAGCGCGGCCGTCAAGGACAACAGACTGGGCACCCTCATCGGGACCCGCACCGCGGGAGCCGTCTCCGGCCCCGCCGAAGGCTACCTCCTCAACGACGGCAGCCTTCTGCTGCTGCCCAAGGTCCGGCACCTCGGGCCCGTCCACGAAATCATCGACACGATCGGTGTACCGGTCGACCACTACGCCCCCATGACCGCGCTTGACCTGGCTACCGGGCGCGACCCTGGTGTGGTTAAGGCGCTGGAGCTTCTTTGACGCGCTTGCCGCAGCGGCCGGGCTGGCCGCCCCTTTCACCATCGCCGACACCCAGCGCGCCGCCATGGCCGAGCCGGGTCCGCTCGACCGCAGCGCTGTTGGCGGAGGGCGTCGTGCTCCCGCTTGAGGCGGGCCTGCGGCGGCTCAAGACCCGTTAGCAGAACTGGATCTATCGAAGGAGTGGATTGTGAGCAATGCCGCCGGCACGCCCGTACTGAGCGCCCGCGGGCTACGGAAGGAGCACGGCAAAGGGGAAGGATTGGTGCGCGCCGTCGACGACGTCGATCTCGACGTCAGCGCGGGAGAGACGGTGGCGATCATGGGACCGAGCGGTTGCGGAAAGTCGACGCTGCTGCATCTGCTCGGCGGGCTGGATCGGCCCTCGGCTGGAGAGGTGTGGCTGAACGACCGGCGCATCGACAACATCAGCGAGAAGGCCCTGGCCGGGATGCGGCGGACCGACGTCAGCTACGTCTTCCAGTCCTTCCACCTGATGGAGGAGCTCACCGCCGTGGAAAACGTCGAGCTGGCGGCGCTGCTGGCCGGACGCTCGCCCCGGGCCGCACGGCGGCGCGCGGAGGAGCTGCTGGATCAGCTCGGACTCGCCGGCCGGGCGCGGTTCCTGCCCTCCGCGCTCTCCGGCGGCCAACGGCAGCGGGTCGCGGTCGCCCGGGCGCTGAGCAACGAGCCGCTGGTCGTCCTCGCTGACGAACCGACCGGTAACCTGGACAGCGCCGCCACCTTGGACGTCCTCCAGCTCTTCAAGGACCTGCACGAGTCGGGGCAGACGCTGGTCATCGTCACCCACGACGCGCGGATCGCGGCCACCGCGGACCGGAAGTTCTCGATGCGCGACGGCGCGCTCGTGGACGAGAGCTGGCTGACCGGCGGCACCACCGGGCAGCTCGGCGCGCTCGCCGGGCTGGAGGACTGACCGGAATGGGCCGCATCGTCCTCGTGGTCCGCCTGGCCCTGCGAGACCTCCGGCGTCGCCGCACCGAGGCCGCGCTGCTGCTGCTCGCCATCCTGGCCGCCACCACAACGTTGACGCTCGGGCTCGTCCTGCGCGACGCGGCCAGCGACCCGTACCAGAGCACCCGGGCGGCGACCAACGGACCTGACGTGGTCGCCAACGCCGGCCAGGCCGACGACCTCGCGGAGCTCGGGAAACTGGCCACCGCCTCCGGCGTCACCGAGCACAGCGGACCGTACCCCGTCATCGCGGGGAAGCTCGAGGCGTCCGTCCGGACGTCGGATGTCCAGGCCATGGGGCGCGACGCCGCTTTCGCGGCGGTCGATCAGCCCGAGGTGACCCAGGGCAGTTGGGTCAGCGACGGCGGCGTGGTGCTCGAGGCCGGCTTCGCCGACTCGCTCGATGTGGGCGTCGGTGACTCGGTCACCCTGGGCGGTAGGTCGTTCAAGGTCGTCGGTGTCGCGGTCACCGCCGCCATGCCGCCCTATCCCGGAGCGTCCTGCATCGTCTCGGCCGGCTGCATCAACGGCGCCATCCCCGACGACCGGAAGCTGCCGGCGGGGTTGCTGCACAATCCCGGGCTGGCCTGGCTCACCCAGGCGGACGTGCTGAGCCTCGCCTCGGACCAGAACTCCCTGTCCTACGTGATGAACCTGAAGCTGGCCGACCCGGACGAAGCCCAGGCATTCGTCGACCGGAACGGCGGCGATCATGGCGGCGCCATACCCATGCAGACCTGGAAGAGCATTCTCGCCGACGCCACCGACCTGGCCCGAGACTCCCAGATCCTGCTGCTGATCGGCGCCTGGCTGCTCGGCCTGCTCGCCGTGGCCAGTCTCTCGGTGCTGGTCGGCGGGCGGACGGCCGATCAGACCAGGCGTATCGGGTTGTTGAAAGCAGTCGGCGGCACACCGGGCCTGGTCGCTGCCGTGCTACTCGCGGAGTACCTCCTGGTGGCCGTCGTCGCGGCCGCGGCCGGGCTGACGATCGGAGCGCTGACCGCTCCGTTACTCACCGAATCCAGTGCCGGCCTCGTCGGCGGTGCGGGGACGGCGTCGTTGACCTGGTCCACGATCGGTCTGGTGACCGCCGTGGCACTCGGCGTCGCGGTGGTGGCGACCGCTGTTCCGGCCGTGCGCGCGGCCCGCTCCAGCACCGTCAGCGCGCTGGCCGACGCGGCACGCCCACCTCGCCGCACCGGTTGGCTGATCAGTCTCTCGGCGCGACTGCCCGTCCCGCTGCTGCTCGCTCTGCGGGTCGCCGCCCGCCGGCCGCGACGGGTGGTGCTGGGCGTGGTCAGCATCGCGGTCACGGTCAGCGGGATCTACGTCCTGCTGGTGCTCAACGCCTTCCTCGGCGACCAGCCAGGCACCGGCGCATACACCGAAGCTCAGGTGGCGGTGCTGCGGCACGTGCTCCTCGTCTGGACGGTCATCCTGCTCTCCCTGGCAGCGGTCAACGCCATCGTCGTCACCTGGGCGACGGTGCTCGACAACCGGCATGCGTCGGCTCTGGCCCGCGCCCTCGGCGCAACCCCCCAGGAAGTGACCGTCGCCCTGGCGACCGCGCAGGTGCTGCCCGCGCTCCTCGGCGCCGTCATGGGTGTCTTCCCGGGAGGCTTCCTGCTGTTCGCCGCCATCAACACGATCACCGGCGGCGACAGCGACAAGGCCACGCTTCCCGCACCCTGGCAGCTGATCGCCCTGGTGCTGGCAACCGTGCTCGTGGTGGCGGCGCTCACCTCTGTTCCCGCCCACCTTGGCGGCCGCCGTCCCGTGACCGCGACTCTCTAAGCCGACCACCACGGCAAGCCTGGTGATGCCGCATAGATCCGTTCCTTACGCCGCTCACCTCGGCGTACCAAACACGGACGTTGGGGACGCAAGGACAGGATTCGCGACCTGCCGTCGAGGATCTCGAAAGGGGTGAGGACCCTCCTGGCGTGGTGTGTAGCGGCCAAGAAGCGCACCACCCGCAGGAGGTCCTCGTCCCCGCCGGTCGCTTTCGGCATCTCATGAGGGGGATCAGGCCAGCGCCGCGGCGAACAACACTCGTGGCTCCAGATCCAACCGGGTGTTGGGGGTGCCGGCCGGTGGGGTGAGGTGGAGGGTCCAGTTCCCGAACCGGCGGACGGTGTGGGTGATGTAGGGGGAAACGGTTGCCAGGTCGTCCAGGTCGACAGGTTGTCCCTCGGCGGCGATGTCATTGGCGGCGTCGGTGATGTCCAGGGCTGTTGAGTACATGACGCAGTTGGCGAGCAACTCGTTGAACTTGATGACCTTCTCCTGGTAGTCGGGGTCGTTGTGGCCGATGAGCTTGCCGCCGAACATCAGCCAGTCGGCGAAACCGTGGAAGGCCTCGTTCCGGTTGGTGACCTGGGTGATCTGCTTCCGCAACTGCGGCTCGGACAGATAGCGCAGCAGCGTGATGGTGCGGATCGCCCGGCCGAGTTCCCTGAATGCCCGGTACAGGCGGTTCTTACGGGAGTGGTTGCCCAGCCGGCGCAGCAGCGTGACCGACGACATCCTGTTCTCCCGGATGGAGATCGCGGTGCGCAGCAGGTCCGTCCAATGGGCCTCGATCAGATCCCAGTCGACCGCCTCGTCCCCGAACAGGGAACCGATGTGCTGGTAGTGCGTGTCGGGGGCGGGCCGGTAGAAGATCAGGTCGTGCCAGTTGCGGATGCGGGGGAGCAAGTCGAATCCCAGGAGCGCGGCCAGGCCGAAGACCGGCAGCGACTGGCCTTGGGTGTCGGCGTGGATGGTGTCGGGCTGGACGTCGGAGGTGTTCTTCAGCAGGCCCTCGATGATGTAGACCGCCTCCCACACCCCGCACGGGATGAAGTGGCTGAACAGGGCGACGTAGGTGTTGGAGATATGCCGGTAGGCGATGCCTCCGTATCCGCCGTACCGGATGGACGTTTCCGCGAGGAGGTTGTTCTCCCACGTGTCGATCTGGGAGCCGTCCGCGGCGACGGTCTTCCCATCGCCCCACACGCCGGCCACGTCCAACTTGCTGAACGCGTTGACGACCGTCGCCGACGCTTTCTCAATCTTGCCGGCGGTGGCGTGCTTGTTGCCTGCCAGTGAGAGCTCGTGCACGCTGACCTTGCCGCGCATGTGTGCCGCGACCTGGGACGGGCCAAGTAGTGTGCCGTGCGCGAACACCGTCAGCACGTAGCGAGCCAAGGCCTCTTGATCTTCGGATCCGAGCCGGAGGCCGGGCCGAAATGATGGTGCCAGCCCAGCAGATAGGCGGTGCGCGTGAGGATGTCCAGCAGCGCCCGCTGCGGCAGCCGGTCATGGAGCGCGGCCTCCAACTCCAGCGCCTCCGGCCGACGCTCGGCGCCCTTGCGACGCTTGAGCACCGGACGGCCACCCTCCAGCACCAGATCGGTGTTGGAGGGATACCCGGCATCGACGCTCTGAGCGAGGGCGGCAAGCTTGTCCCGGAAGAAGGCGGTCAGCTGCGACGGCTCGGACGGGATCCCGGCCTGCTCGCAGAACCGGGCCACCAGCGGCTCGCACTCCTGCCAGGACATCAGCTGCTCGCGCAGGTTGGCGTAGGACTCCGAGCCCGCCACCGCGATGTCCCCGGACCGCAACTCCGCCGCCAGGTAGGAGAACACGCACACCTCCAGGTGACGGCGCACCAGCATCCCCGGCTTGTGCTTGTCCCGCAGGACCTTCTTCCACATCGCCGAGGCGAAGCCGTCGATGTCGATCGACAGCGTCACCGGTTGCCCGTCCGCGCCCACCCGCTCGACCGTCAGCCGCTCCGGCACGAACACGGCCTTCGCGCCGCGGAGGGCCCGCAGGAACTCCACCGCGTCGACCACGCTGCGGTCCGCGCTGGTCGACTCCAGAGTGATCGCGTGCACCAGCGTGAACAGCCGCAGTCAGCGCCTCCACCCCGACCGCTTTCTCCAGCGTCTTGAGCACCAACCGGCCGGCTCGCTCCGCCACCTCACGCGTGTCCGGCGCCCGGCCCTCGACCGAGGCATCGCCGTTGCTTTCGGCCGACGCCTCCTCCTCAGGGGCGGTGGCCTCGCGAACCATGGACAGCATGTCGCCGAAGACGCCCAACAGCCGCTCCAATTCGACCCGATGCGCCTCCCGCAGCGCCTCCAGGCGCTCGCGCCCCTTCTTGTGGATCGCGGCTATCCGCTTGCAGAACATCGTCACCACGTCATCTCGGACACTGGTCCGGACTGCGTGCACGAAGCACACAATCAGGGTCAGCCGCTTGTCCTCGTTGGTGATCTTCTTCATGTCGGCGACGTCGGTGACCCGCGCCTCCCAGCGAAATGAGCGATCTTCCCCGGTGACACGCCATCCAGCCATACCTCGGTCGGCCCGATCGCGTCGATACCCTCCAGCAGCTCCAGGCGCTGCTTGAACTTGCCCAGCGACGCGGCCTGCGCCACATCCTTCAAACGGTCGTACTCGCTGCGCCGACTGATCGGATCCACCACCAGCATCCGCCCCAGCCCGGCCTTGGCCCCAGCGTCGAGCCGCCCAGCGACGCTCTGGTAGAAGCCGTTGTTGACCTCCGTGCGGATTGTTGCGGCCATCGCATCCAGCGTGGCGTAGCCCGGCAGCTCACAGCGTGCCCGGATCAGCTCCTCCAACGCCACGTTGATCAAGTCCGCAGGATTGTCTTTCGTCAGCACCGCCCTGCGAATCGCATCCTTGGCCACCTTCCGGACCCCAGCCCCGTCATAGACGACCTTCATCCGCTTGCGGACGAACTCCCGATGCCGCTTGGCCGACCTAACCGCCGCACGCTCCAGCGTTACGTCCTCGCCGAGCCCCAGAACGTCCCTCACATGCCGCACCACCACCAGCGGCACATCCTCGACCTTCGGGAAGTACCCCAGCCGTTGGTAGGACTTCAACCACACCACCAGGGCCAGCAGATGCTGCTGATCCTGCGTCTTGATCCGCGCCCACTCCACCTCGGCATCCGTCGGCGTGAACGCCTCAGACAGCTCCCGCCCCGACACCCCGCGGCCAAAGCGTGGATACGCCGTCCGATCGACTGAGGTCACAGCCAACCCCCGCATGCACGGCGCTCAGCGGCTGGCCGGGGTCTGGAACGGGACGATCTGGATGGCGTAGGCGTCGAAGGCGGCACGGTCTGGGCGTCGCATGCTGCCGTACGGGAACTGCCCTGCCATCCAGCCGATCGGCGGCCGCGAACGCGGCCGAGATGCCGCTTGAACGTCGGCCGGTAGTGGCCGGCCAAGAGGTCCGGCTTCGGCGGCCCGGAGGCGCGGACCGTGCCGATCAGGGGGTGGTGTGCTCGCCCGCCAGGCTTTCGAAGCAGGGGCGCAGGAGCTCGACGATGTCGTCGGCGGAGGCGTCGGCGAGCGCGCTGAGCTTGAGAAGGTGACGGTCGATGATCACGCCGGTGATGATGGCCGTGACCAGGCCCGCCCGCAGGTCCGCGTCCTGGTGCGGGATGGCCTCGCCGACCCGGGACAGCCAGGCCCTCCCGCTGTCGCGGAAGTCGTCACTGGCGCCGGCGTGGGTGAGCACGGAACGCAACAGCGCCAGCGACGCCGCCGGTTCGTCGTCGAGGCGGCTGCGCAGCATCGAGAGCAGCGCTTCGGCGGGCTCGCCGGGTGGCAGTTCGTGGGTTTCGATCTGGGCGGCCCGCGCGAAGAGCTGTTCCTTGGAGCCGAAGTAGTGCATCACCAGGCCGGCGTTGACCCCGGCCGCGGAGGCGACGGCACGAATGGTGGTGTGTTCGTAACCCAGTTCAGCGAAGGCCTGCCGGGCCGCACCGAGGATGCGCTCCTGCGTGTCGAGGCGCTGTTGCGCACGCGTACGGCTGGGCTTGGACGACTCGCTCACCGGCTCATTGTACGGGCGTTGACCCACTCACCCATTTCGCTATACGCTCGTTCAATGAACATGCGTACAACGAAAGTCGTGACCGACATCCTCCAGGCGGGCAAGACGGGGGACCATGAACGATTCCTCGACCTCATGGCTCCCGACGCCGTGATCGAGTGGCCGTACCGGCCGGAAGGCATGCCGGCCGAGCTGCGCGGCCGGGCGGAGATCGCCGCGTTCGTCGCCGCGCAGGGCTGGCTGATCAGCTTCGACGAGTATGTCGACCTGGTGCTGCACGAGACTGTCGACCCCGAGGTGGTCATCGTCGAATACACCGCGAACGGTACGGTCACCGGCACAGGAGCGCCGTTCACCCAGCGGGTCATCGCCGTGTTCCAGGTCCGCGACGGTCAGGTGGTGTCCTATCGGGACTACATCAACCCGCTCCCGATCATGAAGGTGCTGGAGTCCCATGACACATGAACCGCCCCGAGACGACGGTCTCCGTCCTGGCCCGAGCCGGCGTCGCGTACGATCTCGCCGGTCTGAACCCATCGGCGAGGTATCGGATGGGCCTCTTGGGCGTAGGTGATGAGTTCGCTGCGTGATCGGGCTTCCGTAGTGTGATGTGAGGATCCGCCGGCGTGCCTCGTGCAGCAGAAGAGATCATGGATCTTGGACGGCGATGGGTTCGTCGATGACGGGCGTCCAGACGGCCTGCCGTGAGAGCTGGTCGGCGGATCGGATCCGTGTGGTGATCCGCAGGCAGGCCGTACTGGACGACACGTCGTGCTAGCGCTTCACGGAGAGCAGCCGGTCCACGGCGAACGGGACGATCCCCGGCTGCGCCGCCTTCGTACGCGCCGAGCTCTGACCGCAGAGCCCCAGCAGCAGGTAGTCGACAGTGGCGTAGTCGATGGGGCTGATCACGATGTTGCCGTTCTCGTCCAGGCTCTGGTACTTCGTGCGGTTGACGCCCATGGAAAGCTGGCGGGCGCCGTCCGGGCTGGTGTAGGAGTCGGTGGCCATGCCGAAGACGCCGCCGCTGTGTCCCCAGAACCGTCCGCACGGCAGGTCGGTGGCGTAGATGCCGAGGCCATAGGCTCCCGACACCCCGGCCACGGGCACCGTCTTCTGCATCTCGGCCAGCTCGGCGGAGCCGATCAGCTCGCCGCGCAGCAGCTTCCGGTAGAACTGGTTGATGTCGTCCATCGTGGACACGACCGCGCCCGCCGTGGTGATCCACGACATGTTGTAGACGCTGTAGTCCTTGGGCGGGTCGATGAAGCCGAACATCGACTCGTACGCCTTGGAGTGCGGGCCGGGGATGGCCGGCGTGCGCGGGAAGGACGTATGCCGCAGGCCCGCCTTGCGGATGACGTTGCGGGTGATGTACCGCTCGGCGTTCTCGCCCGTCACCTTCTCCAGGAGCAGGCCGGCGAGCAGGTAGTTGGTGTTGGAGTAGATCCCCGGCGTGGCGCCCGGCTCGCCGGTCGGTGCGGCGGCCAGGCCCAGATCGACCAGTTCCCGCCGGGAGAAGGTACGGAAACGGTTGTCGTCGAGGCTCTCGAACGTGCCCTGGAGCAGCGAGGGGAAGGCCGGGCCCACGTGGTCGGCGATGTGGCTCGTGTGATTGAGCAACATCCGTACGGTGATCTTCTGTCCGCGCTCGCCGGGCACCACGTCGGGCAGGTAGCGGGCGATGGGGGCGTCCAGCTCGACGGCGCCGCGTGCCACCTGCTGGAGCAGGGCCACCGCGGAGAATGTCTTGGTGATGCTGCCGACCCGGTGCAGCATGTCGGGGCGTACGGGGCGGTTCGTGGCGACGTCCGCCACGCCGGCGGCACCCCGCCAGTCGCGTTCGCCGTCGCGGACGGCGGAGTAGATGCCGTACATGCCGGCCTCGTGCACGGCGTTCAGCGACCGGCGCAGCGCCTGCCGATCGGGGCCGGTCTCACGCGCCGGGGCGGCCGGGGTGGGGGCGGCCTGGGCCGGGGTGGCCGCCAGTAACATTCCGGCGGTCAGGGCGACGGCCGAGGTGCTCTTTCCAAGCGTCCGGATGTTCATGGCGTAAGCATGATCGAAACGCCGGTTCGGCGGTCAGTCCCGGCTGTCATCGGCTCCACATGACAGGAGTCATGATCGGTGCCGAGGGCGGCGGCGCGGCGGTCCGGGCCGCTCCCCCGTCGTTCACACGAAGAAGCCGATGATGCGGCTGATGCGGCCTCCGCTGAACTCGACCACGTCGTAGCCGGTGGCGACCGTGCCGAGCCGCCAGGTGAACAGGGCGTGGTCGTGGTGGGTGCTGATCACGGTGTCGAGGGTGAAGAGCAGGTCGCCGAAGCTCGGCTGAGCCTTGCCGATCACTTTCGACAGTTCGGCGTGTCCGCGCAGGCCCGCGTTGTCGGGGTCGGTGTAGAGCGAGTCGTCGGTGAGGACGGACTTCATCAACGTCATCCGGGCGGCGTCGTCCCGCTCGTTCCAGACGTCGAGGTACTTGAGGATCAGGTTGTCGGTGTTCATGCGGTTGCTCCTTCGAGAGTGCGGGATCGGGAGGGTTCGAGGGCGATGGCGGCCAGGCCCAGCCTTCCTGCATGCCCAAGAATTGCTACACGGCGTTCACCATAGTGCACGGCGTTCAATATTCAAGCCCTGTAGGGTGTCGGCATGGAAGCGACCATGAGCCGACGCGAACGACTGCGCGCCCAGACCAGCGCCGAGATCAAGACGATCGCGCTCAAGCTCATGGCCGAGGGCGGCCCCGACGCGATCTCGCTGCGCGCCATCGCGCGTGAGATGGGCATGACGGCGGGCGCGATCTACAGCTACTTCGCCACTCGCGACGACCTGGTCACGACGCTGACCGGCGACGTCTACACCTCGCTCGTCGAGGCCGCCGAGGCGGCGCGCGACGCGGTGCCCGAGTCCGATGCCGGTGGGCGGATCATGGCCTGGGCGCAGGCCGTACGAGAATGGGCTCTTGCCAACCCCGAGGGCTTCCGGCTCATTTACGGCGATCCGGTGCCCGGCTACCGGGCGCCGGACCACAGCCCCGGCATCGCCGCCGAGGCGCGCGCCTGCACCGGCATCACGGGTCTCGTGGCCGCCGCGTGGCCGGTCGCCGGGAGCGCGAGCCACGACTATGACTGGGCCGACTTCGATCCCGGCCTGGTCGCGCACACCCGGGAGGAGTTCCCCGATCTGCCGCCCGCGGGGCTGGCTCTGACCATGCGCGTGTGGGGGCGTATGCACGGCTTGATGGCGCTGGAGATCTACGGGCACCTGCGCGGGATCGTCCACGACCCGGCGGCCGTCTTCCGCGACGAGATGCGCGACCTCATCGCCTCACTCGGGCTCTAGTACGTGAGGCTGCGGTTCACGGTCGTGATGGCCAACGTCACCGTCCGATGGCCGAGGAAGCCTCCGGTGCTGGCTGAGTGTCGATCAGGGTGTCGCGGTTCGCACGCAAAGTGCGCCGGCTGATCGGTGATGATCACTGACGGTCGGATTCGTGGAACCCTCCGCCTGAGCTGCGGTAATGCAGCGACCTCCGGTTGACGTCTCGGTTTGATCACGGTGTTGGATCACAATCAGGGGTGCCGGTAACGCCCATGTCACCAGCCCCAAACCGGTGATCTTTGCCGAGATTCCCAGCTGTGGGGTCCCGCGATGGCCGTGTACTCGCGGTCGAAGCTGGTCGCCGAGCGGGCGGCGGGACGGAACTGGCCGTGATCAACCCCGTCGGCATCTTCGGCCCGGCGCTCGGCCCGGACTGCTCGGTCTACGTCGAGGTGGTGGAGCGACTGCTGAACGGAAAGCTGCCGGAGATCGCGAACCTGCTGCGGGTACGGCTTGGCCCGGCGGCCCGCCGAGTGCCAACCCGGACGGCATCGGACTGGGCGATCCGCCTCGGCGCGCTGGTGAGCCCTCGCTTCGCGACGGTCGTTCCGGACCTGGGCGTGGCACGCCAGGCGTCGAGCGCGAAAGCGCGTGCGGTTCTGGGCCGGCGGCCCCGGCCGATCGAGGAGACGATCCTGGACACCGCGGCCGGCTTGGCCGGCCTGGGCCTGCTCCGCAACACAACGCGAACGGCCGACGCGTAGCCGACCCCATCCCGCCGCATCGCGATCAACATCCTGCCGGATTCTGGTCGAGATCGGCCAGGAACCTCTCGGCGCGGCGGGCGAAGAGGTGGGCCCCGCGTTCGCCGGATCGGGCGCGGGCTTCGTCGGCGGCGGCTCGTACGACGTCGACGGGTTCGCCGCGGGCGTGCAGCAGGCGGGCGCGCAGCAACAGGAGAAGTCCTTCGGCATAGCGTTGGCCGTGGGCCTTGACGGCCTGGTCGGCCCGGTCGAGGGCGGTCGCGGCCTTGTCGGGCATCTCGGCTGCCAGCCACATCTCGGCGATCAGTCCGTACCAGTAGGCGAGGCCCCATCTCGGCGGGTCGAGCAGGGTCGCGGCCAGGAGATGTTCGGCCTTGGCCGCGGTGCCGGCCGGGTCGTCGCCGGTGAGGGCGCGGGCCCAGTACCAGTCCAGCCGTATGTAGGCTTCCTGCGCGACGCCGAGCGGCGCCCTGGCAAGCGGACGGGAATCCCATGGATCCGGACAGAGCGCTGCCCCGCTCGTTCTGGACCCGGTCTCGAACTGCTTTGATCCCGGTCAGAGCCGAGCGCGGAAGTGAAGGCCGGTCGGAGGCGGCCCGGTGCCCCGCATGGAGGGGGATGGGCGGGGGTTCGGGGGCCGCCGGTGGTGACCGCCCGGCGCGTCCGATGAATTGCGCCGGGAGTAATCAGGCCCTTCTCGGGCGGCCGGGAAATGTCCGGTGGCGGTCCTGGTGACGGCGATTCCGCATGCCCGGAATGTGCGGGCGACTTTGTTCGAGCTCCTTTGTCTGCGCGGAAAACGGAGAGGGCCGTGGCATGAATGTCACAGAACAACGTTGGCATGTTTTGATGGCGCACCGCACGCGGCTGGTGGCCTTGGCGATACGCATGGGGGCGGGGGCGGACGCGGAGGACGTCGTCCAGGACGCGTTGTTGCGTACCGCCACCTTCGCCAGGCTGGAGGAGGAACGGGCGTGGCCCTTCCTCGCCACGGTCACGGCGCGACTTGTGGTCGACCACCACCGCCGGACGGCACGCGAACAGGCGTTACGCCGTCACGCGGCGCTGATGCCGCGCCCCCACGGCTTCGAGGACACCGTGGCCGACTGGGACGAGGCCCGGCGCGCGGCACCCCTGATCGCGCTGCTCGATCCCGAGATCCGTCATGTGGCCCACCTGCGAATGGAGGGCGCCACCTGGGGGCAGATCGGCGTCGCGCGCGGCGAATCGGCCGCCGCCGTCGAGATGCGGTATCGCCGTGCGACAGCCCCGGTACGGCGGGCCATGAACCGGCCGGCCGGAAATCGGCGATGAATTCTGTCGAGCTCGCCGTCCAGGGACGTACTACTCATGAAAGGTTCGCTCGCTCAAGCCGATATGCGATTCTTGGCGATCGCGGAAAAGGACAGCCATGAGAAGCCTGCGAAGGCGTATTCCGCTCGTACGGCATGCGTTTGTCGTGTTGCTGGCGGCGCTCGCCTGCTTGACGCTCGCGCCCGCAGCGGGAGCGGAGAGCAGGACGGTCCAGAAGGCCTCGTCGTCCCCGGCAGATCCCGACACCGAACTGGCCACCACCGAGAACGGCGAGGAACCGCTGGACTCCATCTCCAGCGAGGACTATCTCGCGAAGCTCGCCCAGAACGACGTCATCGTCTCGGCCGAGGAACGGACCCAGATTCTGGCGAGTTCCTGCTGGATCTACACCGGTTACCGGGGCGGCAAGAACCGCGTCGGCCAATGGCTCTGGAAGTATTTCCAGAGAATGGACTACTGCCGCGACGGCAGCCGGATCACCAGCGCCCATTTCTACGTCAGGTGGGCCGAGGTCTACATGGTGGGCTGGTCGTTCAAGAACCACGAGTCGCTCGTGAGCAACGGCGGCCGGGGATCGGCCCAGTGGCGCAAGCGGACCCAGGGCGTCTTCTGCCTTGTCCCGTACGTCTCCTGCATCCAGGAATCGCACCCCTGGGTGGACATGACCGTCTACGGTAACGGCGCGAAGTCCTTCAGCGCCGGCGGCTGAGGCCGCACATGAGGGAGCGCCGGTCCGGGAAGCCCCGGGCCGGCGCTCTGCCATTCCCCGGATTCGGCAGCGACTTGATCTCGCGAGAGAAGCGAGTCCAGGGTGACGATCAGCGGCCAGATCTGCCGGAGAGATTGCAGCTACGGGATCCGGGATGAACCGCCCGCCCGAGCAGATAACGGCAGGCAGGGGCCAGTCTTGGTGGCTGCTGGATTGTCTGGAAGCCCGATTCGTCACCTGGACAAAACTTGATCATCTCCACGCGGCTGGGTACGTTGTGCTGGTTTGCCCGTATTCGGGGATATGGGGGATCGTGTGGGGCGTCGTGAACGACCGGTCGATCCGGCGGACGGCCCGGTAGCCGCCTTCGCCGTGGAGCTGCGCAAGCTGCGGCAGGAGGCGGGCGGGCCGTCCTACCGGGCGATGGCCGCTCGGGTGCCGTGCTCGGCCGCCACGCTGGCGCAGGCCGCGGCAGGAGACCGGTTTGCGACCCTGCCGGTCACCCTCGCCTACGTACAGGCGTGCGGCGGGGACACCCAGCAGTGGCGGACCCGGTGGCAGGAGGCCCTGGCCGCTGTCCGTGAGGCCACCGCCGTGGGCGGGGATATGGCTCGGGCGCCGTATCGGGGGCTGGCCAGGTTCGAGACAGCCGATCAGGCGTACTTCTTCGGCCGGACCGCGCTGGTCGAGCGGGTGGCCGACCTGGTGGACGCGCATCGCCTGGTCGTGGTGGTGGGCCCGTCGGGCTGCGGCAAGTCCTCGCTGCTGCGTGCGGGGCTGGTGCCGAGGCTACGGCCGCGCGCGGTGCGGGTGGTGACACCGGGCGCCCACCCGCAGGCGGCGCTGCCAGAGGCTGCCGCGGATGAGGTGATCGTGGTCGACCAGTTCGAGGAGACGTTCACCCTGTGCCAGGACCCGGACGAACGCCAGGCGTTCATCGACGCCCTGGTCAATGGTCAGGCCGGCCGGGTGGTGCTGGCCGTCCGCGCGGACTTCTTCGACCACTGCGCGCGCCATCCCGCACTGATGGAAGCCGTCCGGGACTCCACGGTCCCGGTCGGCCCGATGAGCCGGAGCGATCTGCGTGAGGCGATCACCAAACCGGCCGCGGCCGCCGGACTGATCGTCCAGCGCGAACTGACCGCCACCCTCATCGAGGAGGTGGCCGACGAGCCCGGCGGCCTGCCGTTGATGTCGCACGCCCTGCTGGAGACCTGGCGGCGCCACCACGGCAAGGCACTCACCCTGGCCGACTACGAAGCCACCGGCGGCATCCACGGCGCCGTCGCCCACACCGCCGAGAACCTCTACACCGACCTGACCCCCACCCAGCGGCAGCGATTACGCGAGCTGCTGCTGCGCCTGGTCACCCCGGGCCAGGCAGGCGCGCAGGACACCCGCCGCCCGGTACGGCGCGCCGAACTACTCACCGGCGACCCTCTCGACCCGGGCCCGGTCCTGCTGGAACAACTGGCCGCCGCCCGCCTGATCACCCTGGACGACGACACCGCCGACCTGGCCCACGAAGCGCTGCTGACCGCCTGGCCCCGCCTGCGCGACTGGGTGGAGGAAGACCGGGAACGACTGCGCGTCCACCGCCGCCTCACCGAAGCGGCCACCACCTGGAACGACCACGCCCGCGACCCCGGCACCCTCTACCGCGGACTCCAACTGGCCACCGCCCAAGAACACCTCACCCAGCACCTCGACACACTCACCCCCGAGGAGCGGGCCTTCCTCCATGCCGGCACAGCCGCCCACCACGGCGCACGCCGCCGACGCGGACTACGGACCTCGGTCCTGTCGGTCGTGGTCGTACTCGCGCTGGTGGCGGCGTCACTGGCCTGGCAGCAGAACACGGTCAGCAGCCGGCGGCAGCGCGAGGCGCACGCCCGCCAGATGGCCGGCACCGCCGAGAGCCTGCGCCAGTCCGACCCGCGCCTGGCCATGCAGCTCAGCCTGGCGGCCTGGCGCCTGGCCGACCTCCCTGAGACCCGCGCGGCACTTCGTACGGCCGGCCTGCAACCTGAGCAGGACACCTTCACCGACCCCGACCAGGCGGAGGAGACCATGCGCTGGCTGAGCGCTGACGGACGCTCGCTCATCAGCGCCGGCGCCACCCAGGTCACCCGCTGGGACCTGGACACGCGACAGCGTCTGTCCGTCGCGCCCGGGCTCGGCGCGCTGCTACCGAACACCGGGGTGGGCAGCGGTGACGCTCGATGGCTGCCTGTCATCGACCGGGCCACCGCCGAGGTGACGCTGTGGGACCTGGTGAAGGGCCGCCACGACCTACGCCCGCTGGACACCGCCAACCAGGGCAGCGAGATCGCCCCGAGCGGCCGCTACCTGATCACCTACCATGCCGCCGGCTCCCGCTACCGAGTCAGCGTGTGGGACCCGGGCACCCGGCGACAGGTCCTGCGGGTGAGTACGCCGAGGAAGAAGAAGCCCGCCGCGCGGAAGCAGACCTGGATCGACGGGGCGCTCGCGCGTGAGCAGCATTCCGGTCGTGCGCGGAGCGAGAGAGACACTCCCGACGCCGTGCTCAGCGCCGACGACCGGACCCTCGCGCTCTGTGTGCCGGGCGCGCCGCTGCAACTGTGGGACCTGCCCTCCGGACGCAGACGCGAGCTGCCGGGGGCACCCGTACTCTCAGGGCAGCAGTGCCGGGACGAACGGGTGAGTCTGGCGCCGGACGGACGGCGGCTGCTGCTGACCACCGAGACCAAGATCCGCCAGTGGGAGCTGCCGTCGGGCAAGGAGGGCCCCTACGTGGACGAGCTGGCCGTGCACGATGTCAGCTTCAGCGCCGACGGCGCCCTCCTCATGGCCGCCGGTGTCGACGGGTACGTGGTACTGCGGATGAGCCAGCTCGACAGCCCGCTCTTCCGTTACCCCTACAGCGGCGCCAATGCCGCGAGCCTGCACCTCGACCCGGCTGCCAACCGCGTCCGCTTCATCGTCGGCTCCCGTGGAGGGACGGGATGGCCGGCGACCGTGCGCACACTTCAGCTGAGCACCGCCCCGGACACCCTCCGGTACGACGAGAGGTCGCAGTCGGCCACCTTCAGCCTTACCGGCGACAAGCTGGCCACCGTGTACCGCGACCGGGTCGAGCTTCGCGACGTCAAGTCCGGACGACGCCTTCCAGGACCGCCCCCGGTGCCCTGCCCGGGAGGCACGTTCTGGACTCCTCGCTGCTGGATGATCGCCGGTTTCCGCCACGACGGCCAGGCCCTCGCGTACGGCGACCGCTTCGGCGGGCCGTTCAGTGCGAAGGTATGGGATCTCACGCAACAGCGCGTCACCGCCGTCTCCCCGCCCATCCCCTTCGCAGCCGGCCTCGCGTTCGCCGGCGGAGGCGGCACTCTCCTCGCCGTCGGCCAGGCCGGCGACGTCCGGACCTCGCCTTCCACGTCGTTCACCTCATGGGACATCCGCGCCGGCACCGCTCCCGCGAAAACGCCCGGTCTCTCGGGAGACACGATCATCGTCGATCCACGCGAACGTGTTCTCGTCACCTCGAGGGGCGACGTCGCCGACCTGGCCGCGGGCCGGGTGATCCCGCGTACCACCGGACCCGGACCGGGCAAGGCCCTGGCCTTCAGCCGCGACGCGAGCCTCTTCGCCGTGGGCGACGCGGCGGGTCAGATCGCCTTGTGGGACGGCGACGTACGACGCCATCTCGGCACGCTCACGCCCGCCTCGGCCTCCGGGCCCGTCACCGCGCTCGCGTTCTCCGCGGACGGGCAGGTGCTCGCCGCCGGCAGGGTCAACGGTGACGTGCAACTGTGGGACACGGCCCTGCGGCAGCCGATCGGAGCGCCCATCCGCACCCCGGCCGGCACAGTCCTGGCACTGAGAGTGGACAACGAGGCTCTGTACGTGGCCGGCATACACGTTCCCCTCCTGCGCTACGACCTCACACCGGCCGCCGCGGCCGCCGCCGTCTGCCGCCGAACGGGCCAGGGCCTCACCGCCGAGAACTGGTCGGCCTACTTTCCCGGATACCCCTACCAGTCCACCTGCGGTGGCGACGCCCACCGGAACGTACCGGACGCCCCCCGGGCGGGCCGGGTGGATCAGGAGAGCGAGCTGCGGGTGCGCGCCCGCGGCTGTCTCACCAAGGACACCGACGCCGAATCCATACGGCTGAGCGCCGCCAAGCTGCCGCGCGTCAGGTCGTCTCGTGCCCGGTCCATGCGCGTACGTGCGAGACGTCGATGAGTTCGGCTCCGTCTCCGAGCGGCAGCGCCGCGGGGGCCCTGCCCTCGACGAACCGGTCGAGGAACGCCAGCGTCAGCGCCCCCACGAGCCGGGTGACGCGCTTCCCGTCCACGAGGCCGAGGTGGCCGGCGTGGCCGAGGCGCTGCTTGTCAGGCAGCAGCGCCAGGTCCGTGAAATCCCGGTGCATGGCGTCGGTGACCTTGACCCGGACGATATCCCCGCGCAACCCCATCTGGCCGAATTCCTCGTAGAACAGGTCGCTGTGGTGTGCACGGCCCTTGAAGTCCGCGTACAGACCGAGGATCGGCACGCGGGCGGAGCGGCCGAAGAGGTCGGGCGCGAGGTGCATGCCGTCGAGGTTGACGGCGGCGCGCCCGCGCGGGTCGGCGTGCGCGGCGCGACCGGCGGCGCATCCGCCGAGGGACATTCCCATGTAGGTCAGTCGCGTCAGGTCGCAGGCGCCGGCGAGGTCGCCGAAGGGGCCGTCCGGTGTCGCGGCCGACAGCGCGTCGGTGACGGCGATCATGCGGTCGCGCCACTGCCGGACGAGCGGGACCACCTTGCCGTTCTCCCAGAGGTCGGCGAACCAGGCGTGGCGGGCGTCGAGGTCGTCTCCGAGCGGCATGTAGCGCTCCAGCCGCTTGAACAGGTCGACGGCCGCGGCGATGAGCGGCTCCTCCGGTCCGAGCCGCGATCCGTCGGGCCGCGCGGCGAAACCGCCGCCGTGCTGGAGCACGCTGACGGCGACGTGACCGTGGGAGGCGAGTTCGGTCAGCAACGAGGTGTTCTGTGCGGGGTACAGGTCGGCGCCGTGGGAGAACACGATCGTCGGATGAGGCCCCGGCCTGGCGGGGGCGTCGCGGTGGTCGTGGGTGAGCGCCGCGGCGAGCGCGGCGGTGGTGGTGGCGGGCGGCCAGGTCGGGTTGCGGCGGGCGGTCCACTCCAGCAGCAGGTCCCGCTCGCTCCCGGCCGCGTACGGCCGGGGCCGGACCGTCGCCGCCGCCGGGTACCAGACCCGCATCAGCAGCGGACCCGCCTCTACGTCCCGGACGCCGGCCCGATAGGGGCCGGTGGGGCGGGGAAGGCTCACCTCAGGCATCGGCGCCGCTCCCCCTCAGCCAGATCAGCCCGTCGCCGAGCCGGCTGCGCCACCAGGTCTCGTCGTGGCCGCCGGCGAACTCGCGGTATCGGTAGTCGTAGCCCTTGAGTGTGAGTACGTCGCGCAGGTGCCTACTGGCGTGCACCTGTCCGGGGGTGGCGGGCGGCGGCCCGGTCTCGAACGTCCCGACCTCCTGGTAGATCCGGGTCGGCACGGGGTCGGCCCGCATGAACTCGTCGATGAGCACGGGCGTCCTGGACCCGGCACCGACGACCGTGGCGGCCGGATCGGTGGCGGCGGCGGGGTCGGCGAGGCGGGCGTAGGCGCGCAGGGTGTCCGGGTCCCACCAGACCGATCCCGACAACATGAGCACACCGCCGAACACGTCAGGGTGCTTCAACCCGGTGTAGGCCGCGCACAGCCCGCCCAGGCTGCAGCCGGTGATGACGGTCGCCGCCGGGTCGGAGGTGAGGGGGTGGCGGCGCCGCGCCCACGGCAGCAGGTCCTCGGCCAGGTGGCGGGACCATTCCGCGTCGCAGGCGAGTTCCTTGTTACGGTCGCCCTGCTGGACGAACAGCGCCGCCGTGGGCAGGATCCTTCCCTCGGCGTGCAGGTTGTCGAGTACGGTGCTCGCGCTGTGTCCGGCATGACCGTCGAGCACGACCAGGACGCCCAGTGGAGCGCTCGGCTCGTCGCGGCCCGGCGGGAGGTACGTCCACACCTGCCTGCCGTCGTCGTACGTCCCTTCCACCACCGTCCCCCTCGGGACGTCAGGGCGCCGGTCGGCCCACGACAGCGGCGCGGCGTCCGGGCACACCAGCACCGACCGCAGCGGAGGCACACCAGGGGTGGCCAGGGCGGCGAAGTCATGCGCTTCGCGGACCCGGGCGTACGGGTCGGGGACGTGCTCGACCCCGGACGCGTCGACGATCTCGAAACTGTAGGTGGTGCGAACGTCCGTCCTGATCCTCCAGGTGAGGAATCGGGTGGCGGTCCCTGGTACCGGCGCCAGAGAGCGCCGTTGCGGCGGGAGCCCACTGACCGTCTCGACGATCCTGACCTGCTCGACCGGCCGGTCCGCCTTCCACAGGAAGGTCACCAGGCAAGCCTGCGGGTCGTCGGGACATCTCTCGATCAGCGGCGTGCCGTCTTTCCGGAGCTCGGCCCACAACCTCGCCTCGCTCGCGGCCGGATCGTCCGACTCGAACAGAGCCTTGATCCGCGGGCTGAGCACGTCGTCACCCAATGTCGTCGGCCTCCCCTTTTCGTCTGTCTGGCTGCACGGAACCCAAGCACGGCACGGTGACGGCCGACCGAATCTATGAGCGATCGGTCGTGGCGGGCGGTGTGGCGACGGATCCGTGCCAGGGGTCGAGCGGGACCACCGCGATGGTGCGTCCGTCCGCGTCCAAGACCCGGCCCATACGTTTGACGACGCGCAGGGCGACCATCCGGTCCAGCACCTCCAGTGACGGGATCGCCCCCGCCATGCGCGCCTCGCCGTACGAGATGTCGGACATGTGGCGCAGCCACTGGCTGACGAAGAGGTTCGGCCGCGCCGCGACGGCGAAGCTGCCCCGGTTCTGCGGCAACGCGGCCAGCGCCCGCCCGACGGCGTCCAGATCGGCGGCCGGCACGCGCAGGAAGTAGTTGACGAGGATCGGCCAGCCCGCCGCCTCCTGCGTGACGTCGCACCTCATCGACACCAGCCCGGCGGCGAGCATCGCCGCCACCCGCCGGCTGGTCGTCGAGGGGCTCTCGCCGACCTGCTCGGAGAGCGCCGCCACCGGGGCGCGGGCGTCCAGGCTGAGCGCGCGGAACAGCGCCCGGTGCCGTCCGGACAGGGCGAGCGGCCGGGCCGGACGCTCGGGGTGGCGGTCGAGGCTCCTGACCTCGGAACGCTCCAGCGCGTCCAGGCGCCACGAGCTGCCCTCGCCGTACACCTGGGTGATCGGGTAGAGCTCGGTACGCAGCACGCCCGGCAGTGTCTCGATTTGGGCGAGCACCAGGTCGGCCAGGGCTTGGAGGGAGTCGGCCATCAGGGTCAGGAACAGGCTGCGGCCGGAGCCGACGATCGTGATCGAAGCCACCCGTGGGTTGACGAGCAGGGCGGCGATCACGGCCTCTCGGTCGGCCGGCCCGCATTCCACGTCGAGGTAGGCGGTCACGAGCCGGCGCAGGAGCGCGGGACCGGGTGTCACCAGCACCGACACCAGGCCGCGGTCCACGAGCCGCTGCCAGCGGCGGGCCGCGGTGATCGGGTGCTGGGCGCAGGCCGGGCCGATCGTCGTCCAGGGTGCTCGCGGCGCGAGCTGGACCGCGTGGATCAACCGGAGATCCTGCTCGCTGAGCTCCTGCCGCACGGATCCGTCGCCTCCAGCCCCTGGTTTGCCGATTCGCTGACGACAGCGGCGACCCGATGGGGGGACCTGCTGCACTCCAGCGACGAAGCCATCCAAGCAGGAGGAAGATCCGTGATACCCACCGGCCTGTTGGTGTCCCTGCGCCGAGCGCTGCACGCCGATCCTGAGCTGGGTCTGGCGTTGCCCCGTACCCAGCGGCGGGTGATGGAGGGACTGGCCGGGCTCCCACTGGAGATCACTCTGGGAGCAGCCTCGACCTCGGTGACCGCGGTGCTGCGCGGCGGCCGCCCCATCGTTGAGCGGCCGGTCGTCCTCCTGCGCGCCGACATGGACGCATTGCCGATCCAGGAGAGTACAGAGCTTCCCTACGCCTCCCGCAACCAGGGCGTGATGCACGCCTGCGGCCACGACCTGCACACCGCGATGCTCGTGGGCGCGGCGCACCTGCTGTGCGCCGTTCGTGACGACCTGCCGGGCGATGTGATCCTGATGTTCCAGCCGGGAGAGGAGGGGCACGACGGAGCAGCCGCGATGATCTCCGAGGGGGTGCTCGAGGCGGCCGGCGCACCGCCGCTCGCGGCGTACGCGCTGCACGTGCAGTCCGTACGGCGGGCCGGCGTGTTCGCCACCCGTGCCGGAACCGTGTTGTCGGGCACGGCGCGGATGCGCGTCACCGTGCACGGCAAGGGCGGCCACGGCGCCGTACCGCATCGTGCGCTCGACCCCGTGCCGCCGCTCGCCGAGATGATCACGGCCGTCCACGCCCTGGTGACACGCAGGTTCGACGCCTTCGACCCGGTGGTCGTGACCGTCGGCCACGTGTCGGCCGGATCCCACGGCACCGCCATCCCCGCCTCGGCCTGCTTCGAGGCCACGATCCGCACCTATTCCGAACGTAATCGCGCCTCCGCCCGCCGTCTGCTGTGCGAGCTGGTCACGGGCATAGCGGCGGCGCACGGGACCACAGCGGAGATCGACTACGACGCCGAGCTGCCGGTCACCGTCACCGACCCCGCGGAGACCGCCTTCGCGAGCGACACGATCGAACAGCTTTGGGGCGCCCAACGACTGGCCGCGATGCCCCACCCGCATCCCGCCTCCGAGGACTTCTCCCGCGTGCTGGCGCGGGTGCCCGGGGCTTTCGTGTTCCTGGGCGCGCGCCCGGCACGCCTGGGCCGCGACGAGGCGGAGGAGAACCACTCGCCACGCGCGGAGTTCGACGACGTGGTGCTGGACGACGGCGCGCGGCTGCTGGCCGAACTCGCGGTACGGCGACTGGACGCGTAACGCACCGCCTTCCACCGACGCCTCTGGGCGACATCGTGCCGCCGCGATCGCTCATGTACGTGGGTCAGGGCGCTCCGGGTCCGGTTCGGAGTCGGCGGGTGGCTGCTCGACCGGGAAGAAGATCGGGCTGAGCAGGTGTTGTGTGCGGTCCGGCGTTGGCTGATTGGTCAACAGGGGCAGGATCACGCGACGGAACTCGATGATCATCTTTTCCAGCTCGCCGCGGGTGAGCCAGATGGCGTGCTGCCGGTAGCCGACGAGGTCCGCCACCGGGTCGGCCTCCTCATGGTCGAGATAGGCGTTGAATTCGGCGACCAGGACGGCCATCGAGGTGGCGAAAGCACGCCGGTGGTCGTCGGGCGTCATGGCCGCGAGCACATCGGCGTCGAGGACGGCTCGGTCGTGGCGTAGCCGGTAGCGGCGCTCCACCGCGCCGCGCACCCGCCTCTCGCCCGCCACTTCCAGGATCCCGCTGGCGGCGAGCAGGTCGACGTGCCGATAGACCATGGCCTTCGAAGTGTCGGGGATCCGCGCGCACAGCTGGCCGGTGGTGAGTTCCCGCTCTCCGCGCATCGCGTGCACGATCCGCAGCCGTACCGGATGCGCCAGTAGCTCCAAAGTGTCCACGATCCAACAGTCTCATGCTGTGCTACCGTTCGCAAAACAGTAGAAAGGATGGGGTTGGGATGACCACGGAAACGGATCCAGCGGCGATCGCCACGGCGATCGTCGAGATGGCGCGGAGCGGACGCTTCGCGGACATTGAGACGTTGTTCGCCCCGCCGCTACGAGCGGCGGTCTCCGCTGAGACGCTGCAGGTCGCCTGGGAGAGCCAGCTCTCCAGGATCGGGGCGATCTCCGCGATCGGGACGCCGATCAGCGAGCCGGCCCCCGACAGCGGGGTGACCGCCACGGGGAAGGCCGAGCTGGTCAAGGTGAGCGTCCCGGTGACGTACGAACGTGGCGGACTGACGGTGGTCATGACGGTCGACGAGACCGGCCTGCTGCAGGACCTGCGGCTCGCACCTCCGCTCGCCGAGCCGTGGACGCCGCCCCCGTACGCCCGCCGCAAGAGGTTCGACGAGCACGAGGTCACCGTGGGCGCCGGCGCGCTGGCCGTACCCGGCACGTTGAGCCTGCCGCGCGGGCGCGGCCCGTGGCCCGCGGTGGTGCTGCTCAGCGGCGGCGGACCGTTCGACCGGGACGCCACCAGCGGCCCCAACAAGCCCCTCAAGGACCTTGCCTGGGGGCTGGCCGGCCGCGGCGTGGCGGTGCTGCGCTTCGACAAGGTCACCCATACCCACGCCGCCGAGGTGGCGGCGGACCGGGGCTTCACGATGAGCGATGAGTACGTCCCGCACGCCGTCGCGGCCATCCGCCTCCTCCAGGGCCACCCTGCCGTCGACGCCGCGCGGGTGTTCGTCGCGGGTCACAGCATGGGCGGCAAGGTCGCCCCGCGGGTCGCCGCCGCCGAGCCGTCGGTGGCCGGACTGGTGCTCCTGGCCGGTGACACCCAGCCCATGCATCAGGCCGCCGTCCGCGTCGTCCGCCATCTCGCCTCGCTCGATCCCGGCGCGCAGGCCGCGGTCGAGGCGATCACGCGGCAGGCCGCCCGGGTCGACAGCCCTCAGCTGTCGGCCGAGACACCCGCCGCGGAGCTGCCGTTCGGGTTCTCCGGGGCGTACTGGCTCGACCTGCGCGGTTACGACCCGGTCGCGGCCGCGGCCGCGCTGGACAAGCCGATGCTCATCCTGCAGGGCGGCCGCGACTACCAGGTGACCGTCGCCGACGACCTCGCGGGCTGGCAGGCAGGACTCGCCCACCGTACGGACGTCACCATCCGCGTCTACGACGCCGACGACCACCTGTTCTTCCCCGGCTCAGGCCCGTCCACCCCCGCGGACTACGACAGGCCCCAGCACGTGGACGCGGCCGTGGTCACCGACATCGCCGACTGGCTGGCGTCGCGGCAACCGGCGATCGCCCGGCTCCTGTCGGCCTTCAAACGCTGACCACTCCCCCTGGCAGGAAAGGCACGGCAGTGATCGACGAAACCGCCTCCTCCCCCGCGGAACACCAGCTTGACTGGCTGCTGGACGCCTCCTGACGCGGTCCGCCGCTGGACGGCGAGATCCGTCGGCACCTGGCCCCGGCCCTGCTGGAGGCGAGCGGCGGACCGGACGGGTTCAACGCCGCACTTGCCGCGGTGGGCGCTGGGGTCATTTCTCCACCCCGGTGCTCATGATGCCGCGCACGAACGTGCGCTGGAAGCAGATGAAAAGGATCACCGGTACGGCGATCGTCATCATGGCGCCGGCCTGGATGTAGGCGGGTTTCGTCGAGTACAGGCCGTTGAAGGCGGCCAGGCCCACCTGCAGCGGCTGGAGTTCGGGCCGGCCGGACAGGTAGATGAGCGGGGTGAAGTAGTCGTTCCAGGTGTAGACGAAGTTGAACAGGGTGACGGCGGTGATCGCCGGCCACGCCTGCGGCACGATCACCGAACGCAACGTGCGCAGCGGTCCGGCACCGTCGATCGCGGCCGCTTCGTCCATCTCGCGCGGGATCGTCAGGAAGTACTGCCGTAGCAGAAAGACGCTGTAGGCGTTGGCGAAGAAGGTCGGTACGAGCAGCGGCAGCCAGGTGCCGACCCACCCGATCTGCGCGAAGATCGCGTAGGTCGGGATCATCGTCACCGCGGCGGGCAGGAAGATCGTGGTGATGAGCAGGGTGAACAGCGGTCCGCGGCCGGGGAAGCGGAAGCGGGCGAAGCCGTAGGCGACCAGCGTGCACGACAGAACGGTCCCGATCGTGCTGATCACCGCCAGTGCGATGGTGTTGAACAGCAGCCGGGGGAAGTCGATGAGTTTCCAGACCGCGGCGTAGTTCGACCATTGCGGCGCCAGGGTCCAGCTGGGTTCGAGGGTGCGCCAGGAGCCGCGCCAGGTGACGGTTCCCTGCTCGGGCGCCGCCGGGTCGACGAACTCGCTCTCGGCGCGCCCCTTCTTCACCAGGGCGAGTTCGCGGACCGCGCCGTCGAGCGGCACCTGGTACACGTCGTACCGCCGGCCCTCGTGGGTGAAGGTGCGCGGGTCGGACGGCAGCAGCGGCGCGTGCGCCTGGCTGACCTGCCGTTCGCTCTTCAGCGACGACAGCGTCATCTGGACGAGAGGCGACAGGAACGCCGCGACGATGCCGAACATCACGATCGTCATCAGCGCTGCCCGGATGCGGCGGGCCGCGTACGGGGTCACCGGGTCACCTTTCACTCGTGTAGTGGACCCAGCGCCTGGACAGCCGGAACAGCACCAGGGTCACGACGAGGGTGATGACGAACAGCAGCCACGCCAGCGTCGAGCCGTAGGACATCTCCTGATAGGTGAAGAAGGTCTGGTACAGGTAGAGGTTGAAGAAGCGGGTCGCGCCGCCGGGGTCGCCGCTGCCGTCGAAGAGCACCAGCGGGACGAGGAAGTACTGCATGACCTCGACGACCGCGAGGATCATCGTGTAGAAGATCACCGGTGACATCATCGGGATCGTCACGTGCCACAACTGGCGCCACCATCCGGCGCCGTCGAGGCGGGCGGCGTCGTACAACTCGGTGGGGATGCCGCGCAACCCCGCCAGGTTGATGATGATGCCCGAGCCCAACCCCCACAGGCCGATCATGACGAGCCCGGGGATCACCCAGGCGGGGTCGCTCAGCCAGCTCGGCGGGTCGCCCACGCCGAGCAGGCGCAGCGCGGTGTTGATCCATCCGTCGTCGACCAGCATGTTCTGCCAGATCAGCGCGCCGGCCACGAACGGCACCACGTACGGCATGAACAGCAGCACCCGCAACAGCCCGGCGCCGCGCACGTACTTGCTGTTGACCGCGACCGCGAGCAGGAACGGCAAGGCGATGACCAGCGGCAGCCAGAGCAGGGCGAAGCGGGCGGTCACCCACAGCGAGGCCCACGCCTGCTGGTCGGCGAAGAGCCGCTGGTAGTTCGCCAGGCCGACGAACATGAGCGGCTCCTGCTCGGCCAGCGAGATGTTGAGGAAGGTGAAGACGAACGTGGCCGCCATCGGAAGCGCCGTGAACGCGAGGAACCCGATGATCCACGGAAGGACGAACAGGAATCCGTACCGGGCCTCCCGGCGGGCCACCCGGGACATCGCCTCGCCTCTCATGAGCGGTTCCACGCCGCCTGGATCTCCTCGCGCATCTCCTTGAGCTGGGCGTTCATGTCGAGCCCGCCCTTGGTCATCCAGCGGCTCCGGTAGGTGCCGAGGATGGTGAGCGTCTGGTTGTACTTGGGCGTGTACGACTCCGAGTGCGGGTTGTCGGCGAACGCCACGCTGTCCTTGACGACCTGCCAGTCGACCTTGTTGGTGAACTGCCCGGCCAGCTTGGCGAAGAAGGCGTCCTGGTAGGCGGTACGGGCGGGCATCGCGCCGTACGCGGAGAGCAGTTCCTGGGCGGCCGGTCCGACCAGGTACGTCAGGAACTCGAAGGCCTCGGCGGGGTGCTTGCTGCCGGCCAGGATCCGGAAGGTGTCCGCGCTGGTGGGTGAGGTGGTCCTGCCGTCGTACGAGGGCATCGCGGCCAGGTCCCAGTCGTCGCCGGCGCCGGCCACGCCGTAGGTGGACCACAGGAAGTTGACGCTCATCGCGACGTGCCCGGAGAAGAAGGCGGCGCCGTCCCCGTTGAACTGCTCGGAGTCGAAGACGGGGCCGGTCATGATGAACCGGTCCTTCCACATGCCGTCGTAGAAGAAGCGCCAGGCGTCGGCCCAGGCGTCGGGGATCTTCACGGTCTTGCCGTCGCCCGTGTCCAGTGATCCGGCGGCGAAGGCGGCGCCCTGGTAGCGCAGGTCGTCGCGGGCCGGCTCGAAGCCGTACTGCACGATCTCGCCGGGGTTGAATCCCGCCTGGGTGGCGTCTTTCCCGTTCTTGTCGACGGTGAGCCTGAGGGCCAGTTCCCTGAGCGTGTCGTAGTTCCACTCGCTCTGGCGGCCGTCGGGCCAGGTGTACTTCTCGCCGTACTTGTGCGGCGGCTCGGCCAGACCGGCCTCCTCGAACATGTCGGCCTTGTAGTACAGGGTCGACGGGTAGATCGCGAACGGGATTCCCTCCTGCACGGAGCCGATCCGGTAGAGGTCGGCGCTGCCCTTGGCGTACGGGCTGAGGTCGAAGCCGCTGGACTTGATGAGGGGAGCCAGATCGAGCCACTGGCCGTGGAAGGCGGCGGCGCCGCCGACACCGACGGGACCGGCGAGGTCGGGCCCGTTGCCGGAGGCGATCTGGGTGGCGAGCGTGTCGCGGGCGGAGTTGTACGGGACGACCTCGAGCTTCACCCTGATCCTGCGCTGGCCGGCGTGGAACTTTTCGATCACCTTCTGCTGCGCCTTGACCTGTTCGGCCTGCTCGCCGGTGCCGAGACAGCAGTACCAGCGCAGCTCCACCGCCGCGGCGTCACCGCTCGGCGGGGAGGCGGATCCGCAGGCGGCCAGTGCCACGGCTAAGACGATCGCGACCAGGGCGCGCGACAACCGATTCACATGTCTCTCCCGATGCTGGGGTCTGGGGGGCGAGCGATGGAGAGTTCGAAGGAGAGGCGGGCGCGGTCGCCTCTCACGTAACTGCGGGTGAATTCGATGGGCTCGTCGCCGGGGCCGAAGGCGACCCCCTCGACGAGCATGGCGGGGCGTTCCACCGGCTGGTCGAGCAGGTGGGCCTCGTGGGCGCGCAGCCGTACCGGCTCGATGACCTCGCGGGCGCGTACGATCCTGGCCCCGTAGTGCTCGGCCAGCAGGCTGTAGAGGGAGTTGCGTTCGAGGTCATGGTCGAGCAGCCCGGCGAAGCGGTCGGCCGGCAGGTAGACCTGCTCCAGAATCAGCGGCTCGCCGTTGGCGATGCGCAGGCGCTCAAGGTAGATGACCTGCGCGCCGGCGGCCAGGGCCAGTGCGGCGGCGACCATCTCCCCCGGCCTCTCGATCCCGGACCCGACCAGCCTGGTGTCCGGGTCCATGCCGTGCATGTGCATGAGGTCGGCGAAGCTCTGGCTGGTGCCCATGTCGACCTCCAGCCGGGAATGCAGGACGAACGTGCCACGTCCGCGGGTGCGCTCCAGGCGGCCTTCGCGGGCCAGTTCGGCCAGGGCCCGCCGTACGGGGATGAGGCTGCATCCGTAGCGGCGGGCCAGCTCTCTTTCCGGTGGCAAGCGGTCTCCCGCCTGCCATTCCCCCTGGTCGAGCGCGGTGCTCAGGTCCAGGTAGACCTGGTGGTGGAGGGGAATCGGACCGGCCTCAAGCCGATAGCGCGCCATCGGGTGTTCGCTTTCTTCCGGAATCTGCCAAGCAGTTGTTTGATGACAATGTTGTCAGCAACACTGATCACAGCCGCTACCTCTGTCAAGCTCCGTCAAGGCGGCACCCCCCGAAGCAGAGGCAGGTACAAGGCGTGACGAAGTCGCCCCGAACCCGACCGGCGCCCTGGCGAGTGGCGCTGACCTTCGACGTCGAGCACGGCGACCGGCCCGCCCACCCGGACGGCACCCGGCACGTGCTCGAAACGCTCACCGAGCGCGAGGCCGTGGGGACCATGTTCGTCCAAGGGCGCTGGGCCCAGGCGAACCCCTCGCTGGCCGAGGACCTGGCCGCCCGCGGGCACCTGATCGGCAACCACTCCCATCACCACGCGCCGATGAGCTGGCTGTCGCCCAAGGCCTTCAAGCAGGACGTACAGCTCGCCCAACGCGCCATCCGCCGCGCCACCGGCCACGACCCGCGTCCCTGGTTCCGCTGCCCGTTCGGCGACGGCAGCGAGGATCCGGCCGTCCGGTCCGCACTGGACCGGCTCGGCTACCAGGAGACGAGCTGGCACGTGGACCCGTTCGACTGGCGCGGAAAGGCCACCGGACCGAGCGTCGCCCGCCTGGTCATCGAGCAGGCCACCGCGCACGGCGACGGCACCGTGGTGCTGCTCCATCCATGGACCAAGGCCACCGGCCGTGCTCTGCCGCTGGTCATCGACGGGCTGCGCGCGGCCGGCGCCCGCTTCGTTCGCATGGACGAACTCGCATGAACCGCCCACGCGCGAGCGCGGGCCGCGGGCAGACCGGACACTTTGGGAGGGACCAATGAGGTCGTTGTTCGTGGAGTTCCCGAAACCGGGCGAGGTGCGAGTGGCGCGCGAGGACGTCACCCCTCCGGGCTTCGGCGAAGTGTTGTGCCGCACCACGCTGTCACTGATCAGCCCCGGCACCGAGCTGGCCTGCCTGCGCGGCGAGTTCGACCCGGACACCAACTGGGAGGAGTGGGTGCGTTACCCGTTCCGGCCCGGGTACAGCATGGCCGGGATCGTGGAGGCGGTCGGCGAAGGCGTCACGTCGTTGCGGCCCGGTGACCGCGTGCAGAGTTACGCGCCCCACCAGGAACTGGTCACACTCACCGAGCGCGAGGTCCGGCTGCTGCCCGGCGGCGTGACGGACGAGGAGGCGGTGTGGGTCCCCCTCGTCGTCACCGCGGCGGCGGGCACCGCCAGAGCCGCGATCACCCTGGGCGAGACCGTCGTGGTCCTGGGACTCGGCCCGGTGGGTCAGCTGGTCGTCCAGTACGCGGTCGCGCATGGAGCCGCCCGCGTCGTCGCCGTCGACACCGATGCCAGGCGGCTCGACCTGGCGCGAGCGAGCGGGGCGAGCGACCTGCTCGCGGCCACCGCCGCCGACGCCCGCGCCGCCGTCGCCGACCTGACCGGCGGCCGACTCGCCGAGGTGGTCTTCGACGTCACCGGCAACCCCGCCGTACTCTCCCAGGCGGTACGGCTGGCCCGCACGCTGGGCCGTGTCGTCCTTCTCGGCGACACGCCCACGCCGTCCCGGCAGATGCTCGGCCCCGGCGTGGTCAGCAACTCGCTGACCATCCTCGGGGCGCACGCCGACCTCGTCTCCGACGACCCGTCAGCCGGCCCGCTCAACCGCGACGCGGTGACCGGGTTGTACTTCCGCCGCCTCGCCTCCGGCACGTTCCGAACCGCCGGAATGATCTCCGAACGGGTGTCCCCCAAGGACGCGGCAGCCGTCTACGCACGCCTGCGGGACGGCGGCGCACCGGCCGGAGCGCTCTGCTTCGACTGGACCGACACGAAGGGAGAACAGTAACCGTCAAGATCCTGGTTGTCGCCGGCGCCGGCAGCAGTCATCGACCGCACCACCGGGGCGCGGCTGACCGGCGATCCGCAGAGTGTCGAGGCCGTGGGCTACACGGGGTCGGGACCGAGGTCGAGTGCCGGTTCGAGGCCGGGGAAGTCCCGGACGGCGGTGGCGAACTCCTGGAACAACAACCACTGGTCCCTGGTGATGATCCAGTCCTTGGTGATGCTGCCCGTAACCGTGCCCATCGCGCGGACCTGGGCGTCGCCGCCGGTCAGCTCGAAGACCGGGCCTCCGCTGTCGCCGCTGTTGGAGCTGTCGACCCGCTGCTTGGCCGAGACCATGTTGCTGTAGCACTCCTGGTTGCCGTAAGTAGGTGAATCCCCATCCGACCACCGGCTTGGTGAAGTCATTGACGCCGGGGGTGCCGTCCCACATCCTGCCCTTGCCCTTGCCCGTGCCCACGAGGCCGGTGATGCGGATGAGCAGGAGGTCGTGGGCGACGTTCTCCTGCTCGGCGACGCCGATGACCTGGCCCGCGCCGTCACTGAACACGTCGCCGGGAGCGCCGCAGTGCCCGGCCGTCAGCAGGTAGCGGGTCGAGCCGATGTACACGGGGAAGCCGCCGGTGCAGTTGTAGCGCAGGACGGGGCTCCCGCCGCAGCCGGCGACGCCGCCGAAGGTGTCGTTGGCGATCGCCACGCCGCCGTACCAGGGGACGTTGTCGTCACAGCGGGACGTGAGCTGCAGCGGCTCCTGCGCGACCACCTGGACCGGGACCCCCACGTCCGGCAGCGCCTGCCGTACGAGGGACTTGTCCTTCTCCTCGACCGCCGCGGTGAGGCCGCTGCCGTCGAACGGCATCTGGACGGCGTGGACGCGGCCACCCTTCCCGGTGCCAGAGGCGGCCCAGAGCCGGTCGGAGGCCGCGCTCAGTTCGCTCTCCGAGTACGCGGCCGGGCGTACCTCCACCGGGGCGATCTTCTCGGCCCGGTGGATCGCGGCCCGGATCGGGCCGGGGACCTTGCCCTTCCACGGGTTGGGTGCCGGTCCGGACGTCTTCACCGACGGCCGCACGGCGGCGTGTGCTCATGCCCGGGTCAGCACCCGTCGGTCCGCGCTCCGGGGACGGCGGTGGCAGGGGCCGCGGGCAGGCCGGGCTGGGCCCAGAGCAGGTAGGAGACGGCACCGGCGTCCGCGGCGGAGCCGATCCAGAAGACGTCGGTCTGCTTCGGAACGGCGAGGCCGTAGTGCCCGGCGTTGGTCCTGACGCACCAGGAGCGGTCCTGGGTTCCCGACTGCCAGTCCTGGAACTCGTTCGTCCAGGCCGTGGAGGGCATGGACATGCAGGCGTGCAGCGTCGGCCGGCCGGGCCCGGCGAACCGGGCGGCCGCCGCCCCGTTGACCAGCTTCGGACCTACGTCGAAGCCGAACGTCTCGACCCGGATGTCCGCCGCTCGGGCTTCGGGCGAGTCGTCCGGCGAGGTGTGGCCCGTGTCGAGGTCGAGGGAGCCGTCCAGGTCGCCGGGGACGGTGCCGCGCACCGCGACCTCGTCGCCGTTCCCGGCGTCGGTGACGGTGACCTCCGCCGCGGTGCCGCGCGGGATGATCACCTTGATCTGCCGTTCCTTGACGTAGAGGTCCACGTGCTTGAGCTGCGCGCCGTTCACGCTGACCTTGAGCTCGTGATCGGTGCCGAGCTCGAACACGCTCGTCCGCCGCTGCCCGTGGAGTGTCTGCTCGATCAGCAGCCACGTCCTGTCCTTCGGTACCGCGTGCTCGATGAGGTATCGCGCCAGGGCGTCCGCCGCGAACAGGCCGAGACTGACCGCGATCCCCGGGATCGCCTTCGGCACCACCTCAGGCAGGACGGCGAGCACGATGGGCGAATAGGCCTCGTAGACGCCGGCGATCGCCTTCGAGGCGCAGTCGCTCTGGTCGCAGCCCGAGATCAGGCCGCCGATCAGCACACAGGTGACGGCTACGGATGCTGTGTGTCGAGACATAATTCGTCCCCCGCCGGTCGCGCGGCCCCGCTCCAGGATCGGCCTGCGTCCGCGCCCTGGCAAGAGCAGGCGGCTCCGCTGTCGCGCGAACCCTGGCGGCCGAACGTACGTGTCAGATCGACCGCGTGGACGACAGGCCTTGGAACCTCACCCGAATGCGAAGGACATGCCTCCATCAGACGTGAGGTACCCCTTCATGCTGACACAGCACGCGGAAGATCGTGAGAATGCAGGCATGAGTTCATCGCAGCCCCTCGCCGCCCCCGGGTCCGAGCCGGACCACCGCTATCTGCTCGACAACGCCCGGGTGGAGGCGGGCGAGCGGTTCACCTGGCTGGCCGAGTTGTTCGACGGTGTCACACGAGGGCACTTCGACCGGCTCGGAGTGAAGGCGGGCTGGCGCTGCTGGGAAGTCGGTGCCGGAGGCCCCGGCATCCCCGAGGCACTCGCCACGGCCGTCGGACCGACCGGTTACGTGCTGGCCACGGACATCAATCCGGCCTGGCTGGACCCGCACGGCCGGTACGAGGTGCGCCGGCACGACGTCGTCGGGGACCCGCCGCCGCAGCCAGGCACGTTCGACCTGGTACACGCCCGGCTCGTGCTCGTCCACGTACCCGACCGTGCCCGGGCGCTGGCGACGATGGTGGCGGCGCTGCGTCCCGGTGGCTGGCTCTTGGTCGAGGACGCCGACACCGAACTGCAGCCGCTGGCCTGCCTCGACGAGGTCGGCCCGGCGCAGCAGCGCGCCAACCGGCTGCGGCGCGCCGTGCGGGAGTTGCTGACCCGCCGCGGCGCCGACCTGCGCTACGGCCGTACGCTGCCGCGGGCGTTGCGTACGGCCGGCCTGGTCGATGTCACGGCGGCCGGCTGCTTCCCGGTCGGCGGGGTGGCCTGCGACCGGCTGGAGACCGCGACGGTGCGCATGGTCCGCGCCGAGCTGCTCGCCGCCGGGTTGGCCGACGACGCCGAGATCGACGCGCACCTGGCCGCCGTCGATGCCGGCGAGCTCGACCTCACCCTCGCGCCGCTGATCTCGGCATGGGGACGCCGCCCGGGACAGCCCGCGGCCTCCGGGCCGCGCTCAGCCACAGGCCGGTGAAAACGGACTCTGGACCGGCTGTTCATGCCCGCTCGCTGCCGAGCAGCCGTTCCAGCTCGGCCTGCGTCCGGTCCGGGTCGTAGCCGGGGACGGCCTCGCGCATGAGGTCGTGGGTGCGCCGCCGGCCGTCGGCGGCCGCCGCCCGTACCGCCGCGAGTGTCTCCTCGGCCAGGTCCTGGCCGCCCAGCCGCAGGGCGCGCTGGTCGTAGCGCACGTCGAGGACGCGTCCGTCCGCGTCGACGGTCACCCGTACGTGGCCCGACGGCCCCTCTCCGGTGCCGACGACGGCCCGCAACTCCTCCTGCGCCGACTCCAGCCAGGCCAGCATGCGCTCGCCTTGGCGGGCGGCCTCGTCCAGCTCACGTTCGCTGATGTTGGCGGGGTCGATCTCCGGCCCGAACACGCTCGGCCTCCTAGTAAAGGTCGTTGATTGCCTGCTCGACCCGCGCACGTACGAAGGTCTCGTCCAGAGGCGCCGGAACGGCGCCGGTGGCGTCCCGCACCCCGTCGGCGATCTCCCGCGCCTGCCGCCCGGCGTCGTCCTGCGCGGCCCGCAGCACCTCGGCGGTCTTCCTGCCGAGCGCGGCCTCGTCGAGCCGCAGCGCCCGGGGGTCGATGCGCAGGCGGGTGGGGACGCCGTGACCGTCGGCGGACGCCTCGACCAGCCCGTCGTCGCTCTGCGCGCGGCCCTCCACCTGATCGATGGACGACCGGGCGTCGTGCAGCGCCTGGATGGCACGGCGGCTCTGGGCGACGTACTGGTGCAGGTACTCGGCGTCGTCCTGCGGCGCTGGTGAACGCATGTCGACCTCCGGCAGCCAATCGAGTGAACGTTCAGTGTAGAGGTAAACGTCTGTGCCGGATTTGACTGGATATGCTTTCTGGACATGACGGGATTTGAGATCGCCACGGGGGCGCTGGGACGGGACGGCACGTACGTCACCGGACATGGGGCGAACTACGACGCCGCGGTCATGCGGCTGCAGCAACGAGGGAGCGGCGCCCGCACCTTCGGCGGCGAGGGACTGTTCGCCACCATCATCGCCTCCTACAACGAATGCCTGCAGACCTCGCTCGGCGCGCTGACGGGGATCGGCGGGCAGATCGCCGAGACCGGCGAAGGACTGCGTACGGTGGCGAGGAACACCCAGGCGGCGGAGAGCGCCACCATCGAGAGCTTCGAGAGCCCCGCATGGCGGTGACGCTCGACCCGCACGTGGCGGGCTTCCTCAACCTCATCGGTTTCCCCTGGCCGAACGACAACGAGGACGAGTGGCGCCTTGAGGCGGACGACTGGCGCGTCGTCCTCGCCGCGTCGTCGACCCAGGGGGCGTCGGCCGACGAGCGGATTCGCGGCGCGCAGCAGGTCTACCAGGGCGACTCGGCCACGCAACTGGCGAGCCATTGGAACCAGGTCGGCGACGGCGGCGGCCACATCTCCCAGGCCGCCTCCGCGGCGAAGGTCGCGCCGACCGTCCTCGACGGCACCGCGAACGTGGTCAGCGCGGTCAAGGTGGCCGTGGGCACGCAGGCCGCGTACGGACTGACCGCCGCCACCCAGGCGCTGCTGTTCGGCGGCGCGGCGGGCGGCCTGCTCGCCCTCGCACGCATGCAGATGACCCGCCACGCCGTGGGCAAGGTGGCGCTCGAAGGCGCCGAGGGCACCGCCAGGGGGCTGGCCCCGGTGCTGAGCGGCCGGGTGACCGAGACCATGCGCCGCATCATGAAGGAGATGGAGAAGCGGCCGCACGCCCGCGACGGCATGCTCCAGATCCGGCGCAGACGCGGAGGCGGCGGCGGTGGCAACAAGGGCGGGAAGGGCGGCGGCTACGACGCGAACGCCTCGGCGAGCTACGACTCCGCCGCGCAGCGCATGCACGGCAGGTTGCCCAACAGCAACGACGTCAGCAAGATGACACCGGAGCAGGCCAGACAGGCGGCGGCCGAGGTCAAGGACAGCATCCTGACGCGGAAGATGAACGAGGCCCGTCTCGGCCGGGACCCCGGACACGCCGCCCGGCTGGAGAACGAGCAGAAGCTCCTGAACGACCTTGAGCGCAAGGCCAACGAGGGGAAATAACGCGAGATGCAGACACAGACGGGCGACGACCTGATGGCGCGCGTCCTCGCCCGCCCCATCGACGACGAGGCTCTCGGCCAGGCCGCCAACGACCTGCTCGACGAGCTGCTCGGCGGGTATCCCGTCGAGAACCTGCGCATCCTGTTGCGCAGCGGCGACGACGACGCCGTGCAGACCGGGGCCTGGCTGCTTTCGGAGCTGGGTGAGCAGGCCGCGCCGCTGCTGGACGAGGTTCCCGGACTGCTGGCCCACGAGCGGCATCAGGTGCGGTTCCACGCCGTCGAGTTCGTGCTGCTGGCCGCGGACGAGCGGCACGCCGACCTCATCGCCCAAACCCTCACCCTGAGCCGGGCCTCCGACACCGCCATCCGGTGGAAGGTCCTGCACTTCCTGGCGATGGCCTCGACCGAACAACTCATGGCGGGGCTGTCACGGCTGGCCGACCCCGAGATCGGACGGCTCACGGCCGGGCTCGTCGCCTCCGACACCGAAGATCCCGACCCGGGCGAGGTCGTCGCCGCGCTGGAGGGCGACGACCCGGTGGCCCGCCTGTTCGCCGCGGCGATCGCGACGCGCATGGCCGAGGACGACGGGGCGCTGCTGCGGCTCGCCGCCAGGGTGGCTGACGAGGAGGTCAGCTCGTTCGCGCAGTGGCAGCTCATGAGGCTCCAGGAGTAGCGCCTAGACATGACCTGACATATGAGCATGGGCCTACTCATGCGCATATGCGCCCGTTCCCTGACCCTGAAGGCCGGTAGCAGCCGACGCAGGGAGCAAAAGATGGGAACCTGGGCGCGACGGGGCGGGCCGCTGGCCGCCGCCTGGCTGGTGGTGGCGGGCCTGGCGGCCCTGCCGGTCGAGCACGCCGAAGCGGCGGCGGCCACGCAACCCGTGACGATCCGCATCATGTCGGTCGAGTGCGCGTCCGCCTGCGACGGCACCGGCATCGAATCGGCCGGCATGGGCCCGCCGGACTTCTACGGGGTCCTGTCCATCGGCTCGCAATCGATGACGACGCCGGTCGTGCCCGACAAGGCCCAGGTGTTCGCCCCGCAGGGCTGGACGCTGACCGCCGACGTCCCCACCTCCCTGCCGGAGGTCGAGCTCGTCGTACAGATCAAGGACGAGGACCCGGGCGTGGACCCCAACGGCGACGACGTGGCCGACATCTCGGCCAGGAGCGGCGACACCTCCGCCCGCATCAAACTGAACCTGGTGAACGGCAAGCTGTCCGGCGACCTCACCGACCCGACCGGCTGCACCAGAGGTGGCGGCGACGGCCACCCCGTCCAGGTCTGCTACGACATCCGCCCCTACAGCTTCGAGGACGGCGACGGCGACAGCTTCACCGACTACGCCGAGTACCGGGGCCTCGACTTCGACAACGACGGCACCATCGACCTGCACCTGGAGCAGTGGGCCGACCCGCGGCGGCGCGACCTGTTCGTGGAGATCGACTGGATGACGGGGTTCGCACCGCAGAACGGCGTGCTGCCCGCCGTCGAGCAGGTCTTCGCCCGTGCCCCCGTCACCAACCCCACGACCCGCCAGCAGGGCCTGGCACTGCACCTGATCCCCGACGAGGAGGTCCCCTACAGCGAGGCGCTGCGCCTGGAGAACGACCGCGACCCCAACGTGACCGACTTCGACGATCTGAAGTGGGGCAGCCCCGACCTGACCTGCGCGCACGGCGGCGAGGACGGCCACTTCGGCACGTCCGCCGACCGCTCCAGCCCGCTGTGCGAGCAGATCCTGCTGTTCAAGCGGCTGCACTTCCGCTACGGCATCTTCGCCAACGGCCTCTACCCGCCCACCGTGCCGGGGCCGAACAACACCCCGGTGCCCAACACCTCCTCCGGCCGGGCCGAGCTGGACGACCGCGGCGCCAACCTCTTCACCGTCACGCTCGGCCGGCTCGCCGCGCAGATGAACCTGGCCGACTTCGGCGGCCGCGCCGCCACGGAGGAGGCCACCCTGCTGCACGAACTCGGCCACACCTTCGGCCTCGGGCACGGCGGCCGTACCGACAACGGACGCGTGGACCTGATCAACTGCAAGCCCAACTATCTGAGCGTGATGAACTACCCCCTGCAGTTCGCCACGGCGGCGTCCCTGCCGGCCAGACAGCAGCTCGACCCCAACCGGCCGCTGGACTACCAGCGCCTCGACAACGTCCAGACGCTGAACGAGGCGGCGCTGGACGAGACGGCCCTGCCGGGCGTGGCGGGCGCGGGCTCGCGGCTCATCATCTGGGGCGGCAACGGGGCGAACCTCTGGTTCCACGACCCGGCCAACGGGCAGCTCAACTGGAAGGTCGACCTCCTGCCGAGCGGCGGCCCCCGGCTGGAGCGCTCGGTCGCCGTCGATCTCAACCACCTCACCATGTTCACCGGGTGCGACCAGCCCACGCCGGGACAGCAACTGGTCAGCCGTCCCGACTGGGACCGTCTCGTGTACGACTTCAGCAGCAGCCCGCTGTTCTCCGACGGCGTCCATGGCACGCCCCCCGACGAGATCGACGCCGTGGACCTGCGGCGGCTCACCGCGGCCGACCTCAACGTGACCAAGACCGTCGACAAGAGCGACGCCCTGCCCGGCGACGAGCTCACCTACACGATCACCGCGGGCAACGCCGGACCCGGCGCCGCCACCGCCGTCTCCGTCACCGACACCCCGCCCACCGGCCAGGACGTCACCCGTACCCTGCCCGACCTGCCCGCCGACGGGCACGCCGAGCAGAAGGTGACCTACACCGTGCCGTGCGCGGTCACCGACGGCCAGGTGCTGACCAACCGGGTGAAGGTCACCGGCAAGGACGCCGCCGGACAATCCGAACCCGACTGGATGCTGACCGACAACAGCGCCACCGCGGACACCACCGCCCACACCCCCCGCCTGTCGCTCGCAGTGGAGGGCACGCCGTCGGCCGGCGCGGGTGAGACGCTCACGTACACCGTCACCTACCGCAACACCGGCTCCGCCCCGGCGACCGGCGTGGTCCTCACCCTGGAGGCGCCCGACGGCGTCTCACCGCGTACCCTGCGCCAGGAGGTGGGCACGGTGGCGGCGGGCGCGTCGGGCACCGCGCGGTTCGCCGTCCGTACGAGCCTGCTGACGGCGGGCGGGAGCGCCGTCACGGTCGGGGCCTCGGCCGCGTACGGCGGGGCGGGCGGTTGCGCCTACCCGGCCGCGAACGCCACGGCCACCAGCACCGTCACCGAGCAGCCGCCCGGCCGCAACCCGCAGATCTCCGCACTGTGGCTGCTGCGCACCGGCAGCCTGCCGGCCGAACTGCTGGCCCGCGTCCAGGCCACCGACACCCGGTTCGACGGCGCCGACGGCTCTGCCGCCGACGGCGTGCTGACGCCCGCCGAGGTACGCCGGGTACTGCTGAACCCGGTGACCCCGCTGAGGGCCGAGCTCCTGACCGTCTACCTCAACCTGGGGGAACGGCGGGTCAACGCCTCCACCCGCGTCGAGTCCCTGATCGCGACCAAGCTGGGCACCGCGACGGTGGCCGCGGCCGCCAGGCACGCCCAGGCGACGCTGGCCCTGCCGGGCACGCCCGCCAACCTGCCCGCGTACGCGACGGCCGAGACCCTGCTGACCTCGATCAACCTCAACCTCAGCCCGCGCTACTGACCTGACGGGCAACGGCAGCCGCGACGGTGTCGCGGCTGCCGTTCCCCGTTGAACGCGCGCCACCGCCCGCTGCGCCGCCCTCAGCCGGTGAACTCGCTCGCCAGCAACCCCATCATCAGGTAGTCGTACAACTTGCCCCCGGTCAGGAAGGACTCCCGCTTGCGGCCCTCCTGGACGAAGCCCACGCGCTCGTAGGCTCGGATGGTGGCGGCGTTCTCCGCTTCTCAAGTGGAACAGGTTCTATTACGCTCCGCTTCTATGCGGTTCACCTATGCCGAGTCCATGACCGACCCGTCGTACTACGTCCCGCTGGCCCAGGCCGCCGAGGCGGCGGGATACGCGAGCGTCACCGTGGCGGACTCGATCGTCCACCCGAAGGAGTCCGACGCGAGCTACCCGTACGCCCTGGGCGGCGATCGGGAGTTCCTGGAGGACAAGAGCTTCATCGAGACGTTCGTCCTGGCCGCGGCCATGGGAGCGGCGACCTCGACGATCCGGTTCACGACGTTTGTGCTCAAGCTGCCGATTCGCCCGCCGGTGCTGGTCGCCAAACAGGCGAGTTCGATCGCCTGCCTGACCGGCAACCGGCTGGGCCTCGGCGTGGGGCTCAGCCCATGGCCCGAGGACTTCGCGGCGATGGGGGTGCCGTGGTCGCGGCGCGGCAGGCGGATGGACGAGGCCATCACGGTAGTCCGCGGCCTGACCAGCGGCGACTACTTCGAGCACCATGGCGAGTTCTACGACCTGCCGCCGGTGAAGATGTCCCCGGCGCCCAGCGAGCCGATTCCGATCCTGGTCGGCGGGCACAGCGAGGCGGCACTGCGCCGGGCCGCCCGGCTCGGCGACGGATGGATGCACGGCGGCGGCGACGCCGACGCGCTGGACGCGCTGCTGGCCAGGCTGGCCGCCCTGCGGGCCGAGGAGGGAACGGCCGACCGGCCTTTCGAGATACACGCGATCTCCTCCGAGGCCTACAGCGCGGACCGGGTCAAGCGGCTGGCCGACAAGGGGATCACCGACCTGATCGTCGGTTTCCGGTGGCCGTACGTGAAGGGTCCCGACACCGAGCCGCTGGCCAGGAAGATCGAGAAGCTGGAGCGCTTCGCCGAGTCCGTGATCTCCAGGATCAACCCCTAGCGGCAAACGAGAACAGGTTGTAGACACGCGGCCGGGCAGCTTGAGAGCGGCGTCCATCACGGACGAGTATCGAGGCGATCACGCGGCATTCTCGGAGCTAGCAAACCGACTGATCAGTCAGTAGGCTCGCCGACGAAATTCATGGCAGCTTCGAGCAAGGGACACCGCGATGCCTGGATCTGATCAACTCGCCGGCCGTACGGCGGTCATCACCGGTGGGGCCAGCGGCATCGGGGCCGCGCTCTCGGCCGAACTCGGCGCGCGCGGGATGTCGGTCGTCGTGGCCGACATAGACGGCGCCGACGCCCGGCGCCTCGCCCGCGAACTGGGCGAGAGCGGGATTCCCGCGCTCGGCATTCGCGTCGACGTCTCCGACCCCGAGTCGGTCGACGCCCTCGTGCAGGCCAGTTACGCCGAGTTCGGCTCCGTCGAGGTGCTCTGCAACAACGCGGGCGTGCTCGCCTTCGGCACGGTCGCCGAATCGTCGCTCGGTGACTGGCGCTGGCTCTCGTCGGTGAACATCGAGGGCATGCTCAACTGCCTGCATGCCTTCCTGCCGAGGATGCGCGAGCGGACCGGGTGGCGGCACGTGATGAACACCGCGTCGACCCATGCCTTCCTGCCCGACCCGCAGGGCACGTCCCTCTACAGCGCCACAAAACACGCCATCGTCGGCCTCTCACTCGGGCTGCGGGCCGAACTCGAGCCCGACGGCATCGGCGTCACGATTCTGTGTCCCGGCCAGGTGGCGACCCGCATCCTCGACTCCCAGCGCAACCGGCCCGACGTGTTCGGCCCCCCGGCGGCCGAGTTGTTCGGAACGGGCACCGTCCCGATGGCCATCGAACCCGGTGAGGTCGCGCGCGACGCCGTCGAAGGCATGCTGCGCGGCGCCCCCTTCGTCTTCTCGCTTCCCGCGCACGACCACGACCGGTTCCGGTCCCAGGTCGAGGAGCTGTGGCGGCTCGCGGGCGATGCCCTGAACGACAGCGTCGAGCCGTAGGGACATCACGATGGACGAGCGGCTCCCGCACCAGTCCCCGCCGCAGACTCACGCGGCCGGCGTCTCTTCGACCGCGCCCGCGCCTCCTGAGTCGTCCGGACCCGGCGATCGGCGCCGGGAGGACCGCGGTCTGCGGCGGCTGTTCGTCACCGTGCCGTTCGTCAGCGCCGCCGCACCACTGGGCTACGCCGTCTCGGCCTACTTCCTGGCGCTTCAGGTGCAGGCCATCGACAACGCGGCCAAGGTCGAGAACCTGACCATCGTCAACACCATGAGCGCGCTCGCCGCGATGATCATCCAGCCGCTCGTCGGCGTCCTGTCCGACCGCACCCGTACGCGCTTCGGCGCACGCGCGCCATGGATGCTGGCCGGAGCCCTCATCGGCGCCGTCGGGCTGATCACCGCGGGACTATCGACGACTGTGACTCAGCTGGTCGTGGTCATGATGGCCGTACAACTCGGCTTCAACGCCTTCCAGGGTCCGCTCGCGGCGATCCTGCCCGACCGCGTGCCCTCCCGGCTGCGCGGACGGTACTCGACGCTCACCGGGCTCGGCGCGATCGCCGCGGCGATCGCGGGCCCGGTCCTCGCTTCCGCCTTCGCCACCCGCATCCCCGTCGGCTACGCCGGCTTCGCGGGCGTCATCCTGCTGATCATCGTGGTGTTCGTCGTGGTCAATCCCGACACCGACAACCGCGGTGTGGCACGGCCGGCGTTCTCCGTCCCGGCGTTCCTCAAGGCGTTCTGGGTCAATCCCCTGCGCCATCCCGATTTCTTCTGGGCGTTCCTGGGCCGCGTGCTCATCTTCGGCGGCTACTACATGGTGCAGACCTTCAACATCTACATCGCCCAGGAGTACATCGGCCTGAGCCTCACCGAGGCCGCGCGGCTGGTTCCCCTGATCGGACTGATGGGCCTGCCCGGGTTCATCATCGCCATCGCGGTGTCCGGGCTCCTGTCGGACCGTGTGGGCCGGCGCAAGCCGATCGTCCTGGTCGGCGGGCTCATCATCGCCGCATCGGCGCTGTTCCCGCTGATCTTGCCGAGTGTGGCCGGTCTGATGATCTCGACGGTCGTCCTGACCATCGGCTTCGGCGTCTTCATCTCGGTGGACCAGGCCCTCGTCTCGGAGGTCCTGCCCAGTGAGGACGACCACGCCAAGGATCTGGGCGTGATCAACATCGCCGCGACCCTGCCGAACACGATCGCGCCCGTCGCCGCCGGCGGCATCGTCACGATCTTCGGAGGGTACGCGGCGTTGTATCCCGTGGTGGCGATCGTCGCGGGCGCGGGCGCTCTGGCGGTTCTTCCGATCAAGAGGGTGCGCTGACGGGGCAAGGCGCCCTCCCGAGCGGCCGGCCACACGGGTGAACGGTAGGCTGGCGCGGAAGAAATTGGGCCTTGCGCAACCATGTCCGCCTGCGTCGAGCGAGGCACCCGGACGACAGGAACGACGGATGGCGAAGACGCATGACGCCGAGCGAGCCGGTGCCGCCCGGCGCGCCAAGATCGTGAGCGCCGCCCTCACGCTGTTCGCGGTACAGGGCTACCGGGGGACCTCCCTCGCGGCCATCGCCAGGGAGGCCGGGATCACCCAGTCCGGCCTGCTGCATCACTTCCCCACCAAGGAAGCTCTGCTGGCCGAGGTGCTCGCCGAACGCGACCGGCAGACCTTCGACGCGGTCGAGGTCGGCCGCGAGTACGAGGGGCCGGCCATGGTCCGCACCCTGGAGATCGTGTACGACATGGTCACGCGGAGCCGGCAGAACCGCGAGCTCACCCGCATGGGCCATCTCGGCGCTTTCGGCTCGAACGACATCCCGGAGATCGCGCTGGAATGGGCGCGGGAGCGCGTCCGCACGTTCCGCGCCCATCTGGCCGCCGTGGTCAAGGAAGGCGTCGCGGCCGGCCACGTACGCGCGGATGCCGACCCCACCGCGGTGGCATCGCTCATCATCGGCACCATCACCGGCCTTGAGGAGCAGTGGCTGCTCGACGAGTCCTTCGACATGGTCGCGGCGATGGGCGCGTTCACCCGGATCCTGCGCCGCGACCTGATCATCGAGGGCTAGCGCCGCCCTGGCCCGAACCGTGGGCGAAGCCCGTGCGGCCTCGCCCACTTGATCGGGTGTCAGACCTTGACGGCGTTCCTGGAGTCGTCACGCTGCCGGTCGGCCTCGTTCCCGCGCAGGCTCTCGCCTTCGATGTCGAGATTCGGCAGGACCCGGTCGATGGGCCGGGGCAGCCACCAGGCCGCGCGGCCGAGCAGCGACATCGCGGCGGGCACCAGGGTCAGGCGGACGACGAACGCGTCGACGAGCACCCCGACGGCCAGCGCGAAACCGATGGACTTGATGATCGGATCGTCCATGAACACGAAACCGCCGAACACGGCCGCCATGATCCCCGCGGCGTCGGTGACGACGCGGGCGTTGTGGCCCAGGCCGTTGACGGTGGCCTGCTGCGGGCTGTCGCCGTGAACGAAGTCCTCACGCATGCGGGAGACGAGGAAGACCTCGTAATCCATGGCCAGCCCGAACAGGATCCCGATGAGCAGGATCGGCAGGAAGCTCACCAGCGGCCCGGGAACGTCGACGCCGAACAGGTCGGCCAGGTGTCCCTGCTGGAAGATGGCCACGGTGATGCCGAACGTGGCGCCGACGGTGAGCAGGAAGCCCAGCGCCGCCTTGAGCGGCACCAGCACTGAGCGGAAGACCAGCATCAGCAGCAGGATCGACAGCCCGACGACGAGCAGCAGGTAGACGGGCATCGCCTCGGCGAGTTTCGCCGACACGTCGATGCCGATGGCGGTGGCACCGGTCAGGGCGATGTCGGCGCCCCGGACACCGGCCACGCGCTCCCGGATGGAGCGCACGGCCTCCTCGGTGGCCGCGTCGGTGGGGCCGGCCTTGGGGATGACGGTCATCAGTACGGTGGTGCCTTGCTGATTGGGCTGCGGCGGGGAGACGTGGAGCACACCGTCCGTGCTCTCGATCAGCCGCGCGGCCTGCTCGGCGGCCGTGCCGGTGGCCTCGGCGTCGTCGCCGGAGACGACGGCGATCAGCCGGCCGTTGAAGCCGGGCCCGAATCCCTCGCTGATCAGGTCGTGGGCCTCGCGGGCCGCCGAGCCGGAAGCCGCGGTGCCGGCGTCGGGCAGTGCCAGGCGCATGTCCTGGGCGGGCAGGGCCAGCGCGCCCAGCCCCACAACGCCGGCCAGCAGAATCGGGACGCGCAGCCGGGTGACGAACCGGCCCCAGCCGTACCCGAAGCCCTCGCGCCCGTGGCCGGGCATCCGCCCGCCACGCTGCCCGCGAGGCAGGACGCGGGCGCCGGCGAAGCCGAGCATCGCGGGGAGCAGGGTGAGGGCGACCAGCACGGCCAGGGTGATGGTGCCCGCCGCGGCCAGGCCCATGACGCTCAGGAAGGGGATGCCGACCACGGCGAGGCCGGCCAGGGCGATGACGACGGTGGCGCCGGCGAAGACCACGGCGGAACCCGCGGTGCCGATCGCACGCCCGGCGGCCTCCTCCGCCTCCATGCCCTCGGCGAGGTATTGCCGGTAGCGGAAGGTGATGAACAGCGAGTAGTCGATGCCCACGGCCAGCCCCAGCATCAACGCCAGGATGGGCGCGGTGCCGGTCAGCTCCAGCACCCCGCTGAGGGCGAACAGCCCGGCCATCCCGGCCGCGACGCCGATCAGCGCGTTCAGCAGCGTCATGCCGGCGGCCACCAGGGAGCCGAAGGTGATGAGGAGGACCACCGCGGCGACCAGGACACCGAGCGCCTCAGTGGAGCCGATCTCCCCTCCGGCCTTCATGATCTCGCCGCCGTGCTCCGCCCGGAGCCCGCGCGCGGAGGCGCCGACCTGCTCGTACGCCGTACGCTGCGCCGCGCTGACCTCGTCGGCCGGGGTGTCGAACTGGACCTGGACCAACGCGTAGCGGCCGTCCGGAGTGACCGAACCGGCCGTGAAGGGATCGATGGCGGCGATCACACCGGGGACTCCACCGGCCTCCCGCACGACGGCCGCGACCGCGGCCTTGTCCAGTTCCCGTCCTTCGGGCGCGGCGAGGACGATGGTTCCGGTCACGCCACCGGCCTGCGGGAACTGCACCCGCAGGGAGTCGAGCGCCCGCTGGGACTCCGTGCCGGGGATCGAGAAGTTGTCAGTGGTGGGACCCATGAAGGCGGCGGCCGCCCCGCTCAGCAAGGCGAGCAGAAGCAGCCAGACGGCCAGCACACGCCCTCGGCGGCGGAAGGAGAACCGGCCGAGCCGATACAGCACAGAAGCCATGAAGGATGTCTTTCCTCGAAATTCAACGGGGGTCGTGGCCGAGCGTGCGCAGGGCGCCGTCGACCAGCTCGGCACGCAGGTCCTCGTCCGGTACCGGCACGTCACTGGCGCAGGTCACCGATACCGCGCCGATGACCATGTAGGCGGTGACCAGGCCCCGGGACTCGGTCGAGCCGTCCACCATCGCGGCCATCAGCCGCCCCACGACGGCGGGCACGGCACCCAGAGCCGGATGGCCGGCCAGCACGGGAATGTCCTGGAACAGGACCTTGACCTCGCGCCGGAACCGCATGGCCAGATCGACGAAGCCGGTGACGGCCGCCTCCACCGCTTGGTCTCCCTCCAGTCCGGAAAGCCGGGCGTCCAGCTCTCCCAGCCCTTCACCGGCGGGGGTCAGCAACTCGGCGAGGATTGCCTCCTTGCTGACGAAGTAGTAGAGCAAGGACGCCTTCGAACAGCCGACCACCTGAGCGATGTCGTGCAGCGAGGTGCCCTTGTATCCACGCGTGGCGAACAGACTCAACGCCGAGTCCAGGATGTGGCCGCGCAGGGCGGAAGCGGGACGTGCCATGCCCTTCACCATAACTGTCCGATCGGTCAGCTCTGACCGATCGGACAGGATTCGACTGTGGCCTTCCTCACGACGCGACATGGGTGGTTTATCGTCGGTGACTCTTGGTAGTCAGCTATGTCAGGTGTGCCGCCTCGCTACTACCGGTCTGGGCGGGACCGGCCGGCGCATGCAGTTCCTGGAAGCCTGGGGCCGGGGCGGGAAGGGATAGCGCCGTACAGCCCATGAGTCAGTTGCGGGATGCCGCGACACCGATGGTGGCCGGATGAGGCCACACGAGGGCGGTGTTTACGGCTGTCTTGTTCCGAGGCTGGTGGGACCGGGGTGACAGGGCCGATGATCTCCCCTCTTGGCGGCCAGGTCGAAGGTCGGGTGCCCGGCGTCTTGGACCTGCGGCTTCGCGCCGAGGCAGAGGAACGGGCGCTGGCGCTGCCGATCGTGGCGCGACGGGACGCCAGGGCGAGGGCGAGGGGTAAGAGGGGATCCGTAATAGAAAGGTGAGTCCTGCTCCGGTTGTTTCGGTCCAACCTGACAAGTTGTGATCCTCTCTTGATCATTGTGGGCGTCAATGCGCTCTTTTAGCGTCATCGGCGTGGGCCCGCAGGGCCTGACCGGGAGGCGAACGATGGCGTTTATGCGGGCCAAGACCACAGGATTCACCGGGATCATCCCGACCCGGGAAGCCCCGTGGAGGGCGATGTTCCTGCGGGGCGAGCGGGTCGCGCAGATCAGCGAGACGGCGCTGGTGTGGGAGGGTCCGCTGACAGACATCCACCAGGGGGCGCTGAGGCTGCCCGAGCCGTACGCCAGCTGCACCGAGGCAGCGCTCGACCTCCACGTGCCGTACACCAGCACGCGGATGGTGTTCATCGCCGGCGACCGGTGCCTGGACTGGGAGTGGAACGTCGGACAGAAGTACGAGGGGCCGATCACCGGCCTGCCGGACTTCGGGCCCCACCTCCCGGCCGAATACCGCAGCGACGTGGACGCCGTGATGCAGGTGGCGGGCACACCGTGGAAGACCCTCCTGATCAAGGGCGAGCGGTGCGCGCTGCTCGTCTGGGGGCGGGGCGTCGAGTACGAAGGGCCTCTGATCGGACGAGGTGAGGCGGGGTGGAAGCTGCTCCCCGCGCACATGCGCGGCGACTTCGACGACGCCCTGATGCTCTACGCCGGAGGCAACAACCGGACCGTGTTCATCAAGGGCGACCAGGCGATGGACTTCCACTGGATCGACGGCCCCACGAAGATCGGCACGTGGGCGCAGGTCCTGCCGGGGCTCGGCGCCCTACCCGCCGCCTACCGGACTCCCCGGCTGCCCGCCGCCGGACGTTTCTCCGGGACGGCCGACGGCGAGCGGATCGATCTGCGCATCGACCTGACGGGCGCGCTGCCGGTGATCTCCGGTGACACGTTCGACGTGGCTGACGACGCCTACGTCAACTCCTTCGTCCTGCAGGGCAACCAGGCCGTCACGCTGCCCGCCACCGTCTCCGGCACCGCGACCTTCGCCAACCCCACCCAGATGCCCAAGATCTCGGTGCAGGTGGACAAGCTCGCTCCCGGCGGCACCGCCGTCCTGACCCGCAGCACGGCCGACGAGACCGGTTCCACCACCACCTACACCTGCACGTACGTCTCCCGGTTCCTGCGCACCATCGACTGGGAGGTCGACGCCATGGCCGGCACCAAACCGGCCGCCCAGTACGCCACCACCACCCACCCCCGCCCGACCGGCCTGGCCAAGAAGATCGTCACCGTCCAGTCGGCCTTCGCCGAGGCCGGGATCGAGCTGCGCACAGCCGGCACCGTCGTCAACGAGGTCGGCGTCCAAGGGGCGGGAGCGGACCTGATGTGGTCCAACGCCGAGCTGCACGCCGCGATGGAAAACAACTTCAGCGGCCACAAGAACACCGAGCAGTGGAAGCTGTGGAGCTTCATCGCCACCCGCCACGCCGACAACGACAGCACCCTGGGCATCATGTTCGACCGCGAAGGATCCCCGCGCCAAGGGATGGCCATGTTCTGCACCGACCTGGAACAGACACAGATGGCCGGAACACGCGGGGAGCTGCACACCTGGGTGCACGAGATCGGCCACGCCTTCAACCTGGTGCACAGCTGGGACAAGGAGATCGCCGAGCCTCGGCAGCCGCTCGGGCCGCGGGGCGGCTACGGCGACCTGTCGTGGATGAACTACGAGCATAGGTATCAGGGGCCGAACGGAGAGAAGGGCGAGGACGCCTTCTGGGCGGGCTTCCTCTACCAGTTCACCGACAACGAGCTGCGGCATCTGCGCCACGGCTTCTACCGCAACGTCGTCATGGGCGGTCTGGGCTTGAAGGTGGGCGTCGGGGGCGCCTACCGCGTTCCTCTGAAGGAGTTCACTCTGCCCCCTGCCGGCCGGTCGGGACTGCGGCTGGAGCTGTACGGACGCGAGTCCTTCTCCTACGGCGAGCCCGTCGTCACCGAGATCAAGCTGTCCCTGGACGGCACCACCGGCCAGGCCGACGCCTTCCCCAACCTCAGCCCCCGCGGCGAGAACCTGACCATCCTGGTCACCGACCCGGCCGGAGCCATCCACCCCTTCCTGCCGATCGCCCGCGGCTGCGGCAGCCGCCACCGACGCGTCACCCTCGACGCCGCCACCCCAGCCCTGTACGACAGCGCCTACATCGGCTACGGCGCCGACGGCCTCACCTTCCCCACACCCGGCACCTACCGGCTGCGCGCCCTGTGCAAGGTCCCCGACGGCTCCACCGTCGTCTCGGCAGAGCGCACCATCCAGGTCAGCTCCCCGCGCGACGAGCAGGACCGGCAGGCCGGTGACCTGCTGATCGGCTCACAACAGGGCACCCTGCTGGCCCTGCTCGGCTCCGACGCACCCCAGCTGTCCGACGGCAACGCCGCCCTGGACCGGCTCATCGCCACCCACCCCGACCACCCGCTGGCCGTCTACGCGCTGATGGTCAAGGGCACCAACGCCGGACGCCACTTCCAGACCCTCGGCAAGAACGGCATCACCGTCCGGCCCGCCGACACCGCCACCAGCATCGAACAGCTCGGCGCCGTCGTGGAGACCACCCTCGACCCCGGCACCGACGCCGGCGTCGACAACATCACCCTCAACGAAGCCATGCGCAGCCTGGCCCGCGCGCACGCCCGCGCCCACGACCTCAAACAGGCCGACGCCGTCCTGGACCAGATGGTGGAGACATTCCGCGAGAAGGATGTCCCGCCGCCGGTCCTGGCCACCATCGCCGAACAGGCCGAAACCACCCGCACCCAACTCCACGACCAGGCCTGACACCCGGCCGCGACCATCCGCGCCGCCCGCCTGAGCGCTACCGCCGATGGTGGCGCTCAGGCGGGCGGCCGTGTCGGAACCTGCTACCGGCGAACGCGTCGCGCCGGCGCAAGTTGCACAGTCCGGGCCGGGGCCGGCACAGAAGGGGAAAACGGGTCCGCGTGGCTGAGTCTCCCGCCGACGGGGTCACGCCCTCAAGAACCCGTGAGCCTGCATGCCTGACATGACTGACAGGCCTTCAACCGGATGACCAGCAGGTTCGCTTGATAAGCCTAGATGAACTGTTAGTTCAGCAGGAGACACGGTGCATCAGGCGTCGGACGCGAACCTGTGAGGGCCGTTGAACCCCGACCTGCTCAAGTGAACCCCGACCTGCTCAAGCGTGATCATCGCAGGTCAGGGATATCCGTTGGATTTTCCGCCATTGCTACCGGGACCCCCTGAGCTTCTCACCCGCGCAGCATTACCTGACCAGAAACCGGCGTCGACCTGCGGGGAAGCACTACCAAGATCGGGTCATGGCCCCTTTCTCACGTATTCAGTTCCCAGCCCAGAAAGAGCTGCGCACCCGGGCGCGGACCAGGCTGCGCGGCTCCTATTCCCACCACTACCGGCGCGGCCTGCCCAAGCTGCTCACGCAGGGGAACGTGGTGCGCGAGGCGGTTATGTACGACGCTCCCCCCGTGCCGGGCGCGCCCCATCCGGGCAGCCTCATGGTGGGGCAGCAGTTCACCGAGGCGGCCCTGCGCGAGAAGCTGGCATCGCCCGGCACCCGGGTGGAACTCGGCGGCGAACTGGTAGAACTCACACAGGACCGCGACCAGGTCACGGCATCCGTCCGATTCGACGGGCAACACCAGGACATCCGGGCGCGCTACCTCATCGGATGCGACGGCGGCGGCAGCACCGTGCGCAAGCAGGTCGGGATCGACTTCCTCGGAGAGACGTGGGAGCAGCAGCGGATGCTGTTCGGCAATCTCCGCGTCGGCGGACTGGACGCCTCGGTCGCGCACATGTGGGCCGCCGGCCCCGGCGGCGGCATGCTGACCCTGGCCCCCATGCCGAGAAGCGGAACCTGGTTCTTCACCGCGCCGCTGCCGCCGGATGACGGCCAGGGGACCTCCCCGGTCTCAGTGGAGACCTTCGCCGACATCTTCTCGCATCGAGTCGGGACGTCCGGGGTGCGCTTCCACGATGCGGTCTACCTTTCGGTGTACCAAGTCAACATCCATATGGTGGACCGGTATCGGGACGGCCGCGTCTTCCTGGCGGGAGACGCCGCCCACGTGCACACGCCTGCCGGCGGCCAGGGCATGAACACGGGCGTACAAGACGCCTACAACCTCGGTTGGAAGCTCGCGCACGTCCTGCGCGGAGCGCCCGAACCGCTGCTGGACACCTATGAGGAGGAGCGTCTGCCGATCGCCGAGCACGTGCTGGCCTCGACCACCGCTCGGGGCAGGTTCTGGACCAGCGACGACTCCGCACGCGTGTCGGAGCGCATCGTCGGCGCGTTCCAAGGCCGGGACCCGTTCAGCGACGTCAGCCAGCTGAGCATCACCTACCGAGGCAGCAGCCTGGCCCGCGACTTGGATGAGGCGATCGGCATCCGTGCCGGCGATCGCGCCCCGGACGCTGGGATGACCAATCCGTGGCCGACTACCTCGAACGAGTGACCGGTGATCGAGCGCACCGCTTCGAACGTGGGCGGCATGCTCTGGGGACTCCGTCCTGATGCGTGGTGTGGCCGCGGCCGCGAGGTCTGCGTCGACCACGTCGCGGGCGGATCGATGCCGTGACCAATCGACTCCGGCACTTCGTACGTCTTCAGGAACGCATCCGGCAGGCTGAGACCAAGATCGCCATGAGTCCTACGGCGGTTCCTGCGGCAGACGTGAGGCGTGCGAAGGGTCCGGCTCTCCGCTTCGAGCGATCTGTCGCTCGCCGAGGCCGCTCGCGCAATCAGCTGTTGCGGTCATGACCTTGGTGTCGGCTGACAGGGCCTGAGAGTGGGGACGGGTCTTGCGCGCGGCAAGATGAGAAGCGCGACCCGCTCATCCGCCGTACAGAAAGACCCGTCCATGCATCGCCGTCATGCCCAGCTGTCCGTTGAGGGCTGCGCCAGGCATAAGGCGCCGTAGATGGATGAATGGGCGGCAGCGGCAGTAAAGTGACCATGCGCCCACGCCGAATAGGCGCACGCCCATGCGTCAATTGCTCGCAGGAGGACTCATGCCGACGGGTGTAGCCCTACGCGATGCACGGGCGCGGCTGTTCGCCGCCGCCGAGCGGGTCCTGATGCGCGACGGCGCCCGAGGGCTGACCAGTCGCGCCGTGACGGAGGAGGCAGGGGTCGCCAAGGGAGTACTGCACCGTCACTTCGCGGACTTCGACGACTTCCTGGCCGAGCTCGTCCGCGACCGCATCGCCCGGTTCGGAGCAGAGACCGACGAACTGACCGGGGCGGCCGGCTCGGCCACCCTGGTCTCCAACCTGGCTGAGGCTCTGACCCGCATCTTCACGCCGGTGAACCTTGGCCTGGTGGGCATCGTGATCGCCCGGGACGATCTGCGGTCCCGATTGCGCGCGACGACTCCGTACGGCATCCCCATCCTCACCGAGGCCGGCGCCGGCCTCGCGGCCTACCTGGATGCTGAGCGCCGCGTCGGTCGTGTCACGGCGGACACGGATGCCCGCACGCTTGCCCTGACCCTGATCGGCACCGGTCACCTGCTGTTCGCCGGGGAACTCGGCGCGCTGCCCGACGCCTCGGCCGTCCGGGAGATCGTCGAGGCGATCACCGTCGGTGCGGAGCCAGGAATTCGTCCCTGACGGCCCGTCGTGGCCGCGTTCGCGGCACCAGGTGAGCCGGAAGCCCACCGCGGCGCGGCGCGCGTTCCAGGTGTCGACCGCCCTGGGACGTTCTGGGGCTCATCGCCTGGACCCGGGTGGAGCACCATCGAGGCGTTCACCATTGGTGGATAGATCTTGGTGCAATCGCACCGCCGACGGCCCCGACTTCATGTTCCTGCACGAAGCACTGCCGGGTGACGTGATGGAGGGTTGCTGGAACATTGATCTAGCTCCGGAGGCCTGTGAATGAGACTTGCCGAAGGCACGTCCACCTTGGCGCCCGCGCAAATACGTAAAACGGCTACCGTCACCGTCGGCCTGCTCATGGGCGTCTGGGTGATCGACTACGTCGATCGAGTGATGATGGCCGTCGCGTTGCCGTTCATCGGCGAGGAGTTCGCGCTCACCAAGACCGAGCAAGGCTCGCTGATCACCGCCTTCTCCCTGGTCTATCTGCTGTGCCAGGTGCCGGGTGGCATCCTCGCCGACAAGTTCGGCGCCCGCCGCCAGCTCATGGTCTCTCTGTTGCTCTGGTCGGTCTTCACCGCCCTCACGGGTATCGCCTGGGGTCTGGCATCCCTTCTCGTCATCCGTGCTCTCTTCGGCGTCGGTCAGGGCCTCTTTCCCGGCGCGTCCTTCAAGGCCATCGCGGAACGCACCACCCCTGCCGTCCGCGCCACCGCCGCCGGCGCCATGCTCGCCTCCAACCAGCTCGGTGCCGGCGTCGCCCCGCTCATCGTCGCGCCGCTCATCCTCGCCCTCGGCTGGCGCCACACCTTCTGGGTCACCGCCGCCGCCGGCGTCGCCATCGGCGTTCTGCTCTGGAAGCTGCTGCCCAAGGCGCTGCCGGCCCACCTCAACGGCTCCGACGTCGTTCAGGACAAGGGGACCAGCCTCGGCGCCGTCATGCGCTCGCCATCGGTCTGGAAGTTCGCCGCCCTCTTCTGCACCACCAACATGCTCGGCTACGGCTTGATCACTTGGGTGCCCAGCTACCTGCTGGAGGAGCGCGGCATCTCCCTCATCAACACCGGTGTCATGTCCGCCATCCCCGGCCTGGTCGCGTGCGCGACCGCCTTCCTCGGCGGCTGGCTGTTCGACCGCTTCTTCCACGACAGGGCCCGGCTCTACGTCATTCCCCTGCTCCTGGTCACCGCCGTGCTCCTGGTGCTCATGCTGATGGCCGACTCCGCTGTCGGGTTCACCGTCTACCAGACCCTCGCCATGGGCGTGGCGGGTCTTTCCACGATGGGCATCCTCGGCATGCCCGTGCGTGCCCTGCCGCCCGCCTTCATCGGATCCGGCATGGGCGTCGTCAACGTCGGCGGCCAGATCGCCGGCGTCCTCGCCCCCGTCCTCATGGGCTTCCTGGTCGACAAGTTCTCCTACACCGCTGCTTTCGGCCTGCTCATCGCCACAACCGTCCTCGGCGCGCTGATCGCGTTGATCGTGCCCCAGCGCCCTGAGCAGTTCAGCCTCGGAACGAAGGAGCTCGCGTGACGACATACGATCTGGTCCTCACCCGCGGCCGGGTCATCGACCCCGAGACCGGTCTGGACGCCGTACGCGACGTCGGCGTCAACGGCGGGGTCATCCAGGCCGTCTCCGACCAGCCGCTCGACGGCGTCACCATCGTCGACGCGACCGGCCTGGTCGTCAGTCCGGGCTTCATCGACCTGCACAGCCACAGCATGGACGTCGCCGGCCACCGCCTGCAGGCGCTCGACGGCGTCACCACAGTCCTGGAACTCGAGGCCGGCGCCTACCCGGTCGCCGCCGCCTACCGCAGGGCCGAGATCGAGGGCAGACCCCTCAACTACGGCTTCGCCACCTCCTGGGCCGTGGCCCGTATGTCCGTCCTCCTCGGCCTCGACACCAGCGGCGACCTGAGGGATGACTTCCTCGCCAACATCGGCCGCGAGGAATGGCAGCGCGCCGCTCCGCGAAACGTCGTCGACCGTATCGTCGGCATGCTGGAGCGCGACCTCGGCGATGGCGCGCTCGGCATCGGCATCCTCGTCGGCTACGCGCCCCGCGTCGATCCCTCCGAGTACCTCGCCGTGGCCGCCCGCGCCGCCCGCGCCGGGCTGCCCACCTACACCCACGCCCGCGAACTTGTCGAGATGGATCCCACCACTCCCGTCGACGGCGCCGAGGAGGTCGTCCGCGCCGCCGCCGAGACCGGCGCGCACATGCACTACTGCCACGTCAACAGCACCTCCATCCGCCATGTCGACCGCGTGCTCGGCCTGGTGGAGAAGGTTCGCGCCGAAGGCTCGCGCGTCACCACCGAGGCCTACCCCTACGGCGCGGGCATGACCGGCGTCGGCGCGGCCTTCCTCGCCCCGGAGCTCCTCCACCGGCGCGGGCTGACCCCGCACTCCATCGGCCTGCTCGGTGCCGAGGGCCGTATCCCCGACGCCGACACCCTGCGTCGAATCCGCGAGAGCGAACCCGGTTCGGCGGCTTTCGTCCACCTGCTCGACGAGGATGACCCCGCCCAGTTCGACTACATCCAGCGGGCCCTCACCTTCACCGACGCCGCTGTCGCCACCGACGCCGTCCCCCTCCTGTGGCGCTCGGGGGCGCCCGACCCGCTCTCTTGGCCGCTTGGGCCCGGCGCCGTCACCCACCCTCGTACGGCCGGCACCTACGGCCGGACGCTACGCAGGCTCGTCCGGGAGAACGGTGTCCTGTCGCTGCCCGAGGCTGTGCGCCGGTGCACGCTCGTCCCCGCCGACGTGGTGGGCTCGGGTGTTCCGGCGATGCAGCGCAAGGGCCGTGTTCAGGTGGGCTGCGACGCCGACCTGACCGTTTTCGCCCCCGAGACCGTCAGCGACCGTGCCACCTACACCGAGACGGTCAGGCATTCCTCCGGGTTCGTTCACGTCCTTGTCGGCGGCCGGTTCGTGGTCCGCGACGAGCATCTGTTGCAGACCGCCCTGCCCGGGCGCGCTGTCAGAGCCTGATGCATGGTCCGGGTCGTCTGGTTGACGGCCTCGACCGCCGTTTCGGGGCCGGGCTCCGGTCCAAGCCTCAGCAGGCCGTGACCCGGCCGGGTTCCGAATTGGTCAGCACGACCTTCTCTGCGTCTTGCCGCGCGCCCATTCCACCTCAGCCAGCGACGGGGTGAACACCTCCGCCAACTCCCGAGCGGACACTGCCCGCGCGAACCTCGGGTAGGCCGTCCGATCGATCGACGCCACACGAACCCCTGGAAACCGTCACCAATCAGCGCGAACCATCAGATCTTAACGACCGGTGATCAAGCCCGCGGCCCGTTTCTGTCGTATTCCGGAACCGCCGCATATTGGAGTTGCCCCGGTTCGGTAGACACGATGGTTATCTTGGGATGTTGGCCTGTTCTCGCAGGTCGGAGCGTGATGATCTTGTCTGGCACGTAAGGCACGTGGGCCAGCACTGACGGCGTGCTGTATCGAGGGCGTGCCCACGTGTCCGGCTGAGTTCGTAGTGACGGGCGGGTCGAGATCAGGGCTGGGGCCGGATCCGGTCAGCCGTCATGTTCGGCAGTCAGGTCTCCGGCATGAGGGGGCCGAGATCTCGGGCGACCTCGGCCAGGGCGCGGATGAGCTCGGTGTCCGACTCGCTGCGCCACACGAGTGCGTACGGCAGGTGCCCATGTCGGTGACCAGCAGGATCTCTCCTACGTCATCGATGATGACCTCCTGAGATCCTCGGAAGCGGGCGCCGCGGCGTACCGTCGAAGTCCAACCCTGGCCTCCTGCGGGGTCGCGCCCGGTTCGCCGTGCCGGTCGCGTTCGGGCGCGGTGGCCGGCACCTACCACACCGGCCGGTTCGCCAAGGTGCCCCGGCTGGCCGAGCTGCTGCGGGTGGCCACTCCCGCCGATCGGAACCCGGGCCGGCCCTGGCGGCCGGGCACGCCGCCGCCCCCGCCGCTCAGCGACGACAGGCCGACGGCCGACATCCGGATCGGGTACGCCCGCTGCTCTGCCCTCACCCAGGAACTGCAGTCCCAACTGGACGCGCTGGCCGCACACGGCATACCGCGCGAGAAGATCTTCGCCGAGAAAATCTCCACCCGGGTGAAGGTGCGTCCCCAGTTCGAGGCGGCGCTCGCGCTGGCCCGCCAGATCAAGGCGCACGCCCCGCACTGCCGCTTCATCCTGACCGTGTATGAGATGAAACGCCTCGGCCGCGACGCCGCCGAGCTCACCGCCCTGGCCGACCACCTCACCGCACACGGCCTGGTGCTGGAGATGCTCGCCGGGCCGCTCGCCGGGATCTACGACCCGTCCGGGCCAGGCCGGATGCTGTTCGCCTTCTTCGCCGCCATGGCCGAGACCGAACGCGAGGCCATCCGCGACCGACGACATGCTGCACACCGTGCTGCGTCGCAAGGCCGCCGGAGAACGCGTCGAAGACATCCGCAAGGACCTGATCATCCCCACCGGCAAACGCAAGGGCGAGAACCCGTCCCTGGCCAGCATCTACCGGGCCCTTGCCGAGCACGAGAAGATACAGGCCTACCCCGAGGCCGCCGAGCAGGTGCACATCGAGTTCGCCATGCTCCAGGCCGACGCTCGCCGTTGACCTTCATGCTCCATCATCACAACGAGCTTGATGGTCGCAAACCCTTCGCATCGCGCCGCGGGCACCGACCCAGTTCAACCGCCGACTGTCCCTTTCTTGGTCTGCTCCCTGCAACCACGGTGTCTTTCTGGCGTACTCCGGCCGTACCTCAACGGCGCGGTGCTTGCCGCCGGCGCATCCGATGGCGAGGCGCGCGGACGCGGACATGGCTCAAGACCGGGCGCTGACTCAAAGGCGTAAGTCGAGATGTCACAGTTTGGCGCAAGTACTGGATTGCCGTTGTGACTAATCTCACTATTGACGGCGTGATGTCCAAGGACGGGCTCATCCGCATCGCCGTCGCCGCAGGCTTCGCGCTGGCAACTTTCGGCATCTATGTCTGGGTCACCCTCGTGACAGCCCCGGCCCTGCAATCGCCGGACCCGCCGCCGCCCACGCCGTCATGCCTCCCCGTCACACTGGGCGAGTCCGCTTGGAGCATGCCTTCCGGCCCCACTCCCAGCTGCATCTCCGTCACTTCAGCCATCGACAAGGCGCATTTCTGGTGGCAGCCCGGACACCCCCGGCGGGTCGCGCACTCCGCGGTGAGCGTGACGCCCGCAACTAGTGCCGAGGTGGCCACGTTCCCCTTCAAGAAGGAGGCGAACAAAGATTCCACGGTCGGTCCGCCAGCACCTGGCGCGGCGTTCGCCAAGGTGAGCATCACGCACACGGTGCGGCTCGGCCGAACCGACCCAGTGCTCAAGGAGCTGTCTTCCTTCGCCGACGCCTCCGAGCTCACTAACTTCATCCAGTCCGCGTTCGGGAATATGGACACCGACTCCTCCTCCTACTACTACGGAACGTACTTCTATCCCCCGAAGCTGGACGCGGCCAGGCCCGACGGCAGTGTCCCCGTCACCTTCACCGCAATCGGATACAGCCAGTACCTGGAGAACAGTCCGCTGATCGGACTGGAGCTGACGCCCCCGGACACACCCAGTACCGCGTCATCCACTCCTCCCTTCAAGCGGCATACGGTCCACGTCTCGCTCACCGGCTGGAGCGTCGCAGGCGTCACCGGACAGGTCCCGTCCTCGCTCCGGCTCGGCTCCCTCGACCTGGCCGGGCAGACGAGCACGCACATCGCCCTGGTACTGACCGGCTCTGATCCCTCGCCCCCAGAGCTCGACACATACCTAACGGACGGCACGCTGCCGTCCGTGACTGAGCCTGAGACTGAGCCTGAGTCTGAGCCTGAGCAGCGAGAGTACGAGCTGCTCCTGGGTGAGCTCGTGGAGACCGTGCTATTGGGAGTGACCTCGCTCGCCCTTGCTTTCATGCTGGCACGGGCGCTCGGCCGCGCGTGGTGGCGGCGCCGCTCGAACTGGGCCCTGATAGCGACCTTCACAGTGTTCGCGGCGCTGTGGTTCCAGTTCACCCGAGATCTCAAGGAAGTGGGTGGGCTGCTGCTCCTGAGCGGGGTGGCCGTGCGTCACGCCGTCCAGCGGCTCGGCGTGCCGCGCTGGACAGCAAGCCGGTGGGTGTCGTACGCCTGCGCCGTCGCCCTGACAGCCGGGCTCGTGATGGCCGCCTGGCTCCTGTACGTCACGAAGGGTGCCGCCACCTGGGCAGCCGCGTCGCTGCTCGCGCTCGTCATGGCGCTGCTGTTCCTGCCTGGCCGGCGCGCGTGGGCGCTACCGTCCGCAGCGCTGGCCGCGCTCGGTCTCGCTGTGCTGCTCTTCCTGCGGGCTGGCATCTTGGCAGATTTCTCCGGCTGGCTCCTGCTCGTCGTTCTGCATCTGCTCTGGTGGCCCATACTGGTGTCGGGGCTGGCGGTGAGCACGCGACGTTGGTCCATCACGGACGCCCTCCTGTGCCTGGCCGCCCTCATCGCCCTCGATGCCATCTACGTGACGAGCCCACAACAATTCGTGACCGCCGAGTTCACCGACAACAGCTTCATCCCGCTCGCCGTACCGCTCGTCGTCATGACCTTCCTGGTCATCCGGCTCTGCCGGCTCGGCCGCAGCCCGGACGCGATCGGCAAACCGGAGGCGTACGCCACGGCCGTCGTCGTCCTGATGACGCTCTACCTGGCCCCGGCGACGGGCGGCGTGGGGGTCTCCTCGCTGCTGTCCTGGGCTGCGGTCGCCTGGCTACTGTCCGGGACCACCGCGCGGCAGCTGCCCAGCCTCGTCATCACCTCGCTGCCCGCCCACCGGTCGGCGATCCAAGCCGCCATCCGACGTAGATTCATGCGCTCCGCGGAGCGGACCCTCTTTCGCACCGGACGCGACCGGATCGCCTCCGGCGAGCTCACCGTTACCGACTACGAAGGGCAGTCCAGAGCTCTGGAACAGGCCATCGCCGACGAGCGCGGAGCCGCGGTCGATCCCGATCTGGCCTTCGCTACGACCGCCGCTCGGCCCCCATGGGAGAGCGGACTGATCGGGGCCGGCGTCGCCCTCATCCTCACTGTGCCGCTGGCCCTGATCCACCAGTGGCCACTCGGCAGCAACTCGTTCGCCATCCTGTACGCCTCGCGCTCCCTGCTCACACTGCCCGCGTTCGGCTTCTTCTTCGGCTACTTCTACCCCCGCGTCCGCGGCACCCGCCCGCTGACCAAGGCGCTGCACCTGCTGCTCGCCGCAGCCGCGGTCCAGATCTCCACCAAGCTCACACAGTTCGCTGGCACCGAGTTGGACACCATGGAGAAGCTCGCCCTCCTGGGCGTGGTGGCCGGTGATACGGCACTGTTCGCCATCGGCCTCGGCCTGTTCTGGGAATGGCGCCTGATGCGGCTGGCTGAGGAGCCATGGAACAAGATTCGCAACGTACGGAGCATCCGAGCGCTGGCCGCCCCGCTCTCCGCGGTGCTCATCGCCGCGGTGACCGCGGTGACCACCAACTTGGCGAGCGGCATCACCGACTCCTTCAGACCGGCGCCCCTGCCGCCACCTTCCTCCGCCGCGCCCCCGACCACTGAGCAACTCAGGCACAAGTAAACAACGCCAAACGCTCGTCCGCACAGTAGCCAGGGCGGTGCTGGTGAGCTCGGGAATTAACCTGTAGGAAAGCCGAAAATCCATCCCGTGGTGGGTGTGGGGGCGCGTCTGCGCGTTGAGCCGCCCGGAAAGCGGCGGCGGACGTCTTCGACGCGGTCGGCCTCGGGCGGCGGGCCGTGCAGGTAACCGAACGAGATCAGCGTGGCATCTGTCTGCGGAGACCGAAGCGCGCCCCCTTGACCTGCGTAATCTCAGTTCCGTGTCACTTGCGTGCCCCATAGGACATCGCAGATGAGAAAGTGTCACGGAGCCTGAGACCCTACAGGTCCGGTGTCTAGAGCAGGTCGTCCTCCGCCGACTCGGCCCAGCGATCGACGTCTTGTTCGAAATAACCCCACAAGACCGTGGAGTTCTCCTTCCAGCCGCCGCGCCGGGCGATGGTGAGCGGGTCGACGCCGGCCGCGCGGGCGGCGGAGGCATAGCCACGGCGTAGCGAGTGCCCGGAGAACTGGCGGCGCAGGCCCTCGATGCGGTCGGCGTCCAGCCCGGCGCGCTCGGCGGAGCCGGCGACGATGTCGTCGACGGCGCGTACCGACAGCCGCCCCTCGGTGTCGCCGATCGCTCGGCCGGCCCGGCGCATCGCGACGCCGAGGTTGCCGTGCTGGTCGATGCGGACGAACAGCGGGCCGCGGGTGCGGCCACGCGCGGCGAGGGTGGCCATCCAGGTGGTCAGGGCGTGCACCACGCACACCTCCTCCTCGCTCTTGTGGCGCTTGAGAGCGTGGTGCTGTAGCTGTTTGGTCTTGCTGCGATACAGCCGCACGGTCAGGCCCTTGCCCCGATGGTGGGTGACGTGCTGGATGTCGACGGCGAGGAGTTCGGCTTCGCGGGCGCCGAGGCGGAAGCCGAGCAGCAGCAACGCAGCGTCGCGCTGGCCGGCCGCGGTGGCGCGATCGAGGGTGGCCAGCATGGCGCGCAGGTCATCGGGGGTGGCGGCGACCGCGCGGTGGGGGTCGGCTTTCGGGTCGCCGGTGCGGGCCAGGTGGTCACGGTAGCCGGTGAGGATCCGGTTGGCGGCGCTCCGATCGGGCGCGTCCAGGCCCGCACCGGCGTGCCGGACCCGGATGGAGGACAGCGCCTGGCTGATGGTGCCGGGCGCGAGACCTCGGGTGTAGGCCAGGTGAGTGGCGTACTCGGCGAGGGTCGCCGCCGTGGCGGGCAGCGGGGTGCGCCCGACGTCGGCGCACCAGCGGGTGAAGGCCGACCAGTCGCGCGCGTGTGCGGCGCGGGTGTTGTCGGCGACGCCGCGTTCGATCGCCGCGGCGGTGGCGGCCGAGACGGTGTGATCGAGCTCCGTGTATCCGGTCGGCGCGGGTGCTCGGCCGCCGGGCGCCGTGCCGCGTGTGCTCGGCAGCACCACTGCGCCCGGCGCGGGCGACAGCGCCGCGGCAGAGGCTTGCCCCCCTGCCCGGTGCCCCCCGGCGTCGTCGTTGATCATGAAGTTGACACTCCCGACTCTCACTTCCGATATGGAAACAATATCGGAAGCGAGCCCGATCAACAATAAGCATATGATGATGTTTATGCAGTAATCGCATACGCCTATGCTGATTCTGATGTAAGCTCTGATCATGGATGAGACCATCGCCGGCGGCGAGCCGCCCCGGGTGGCGCCCCCCTCCGAGGCCGTCGGGAACGACCCCCGTGCGCCGCGCGACGCCGAACCGCCCGCGGAGGACAGCACCCCCGCAGGCGCCCCTCGCGGGGGACCCGGGCACACGGGCGACTGCCTGACCGTGGAGACGGACGACCCGCTCAAGCAGTGCAAGCGACTGAGCTGCCGCCGGGTCCTGCCCGGGCGGGCGCCGGGCAAGGGCGGGCCACCGCGGCTGTACTGCTGCAAACTGTGCGCCAACGCCGCCGCCCGAGACGTCGAGGCCGCGCCCGAGGCGGTCACAACGCACGCCGCGGTGACCGCCTTCGCCGCAGCCGCCGACGAGGTGCAGTCCCGCCTGGACGCGCGGCACGCCGAGCTGACCGCCGAACGGGAGGACCTGCGCCGCCTGGCCGCAGAACTCGATCAGGTACGCCGCACGATGCAGCAGCAGCTGGCCCAGGCCGACCAGCGGGCCCGCACGGCCGAGGAGCGGCAGCCCGCGCCCGAGGACGACCGGCGACAGGCCTATGAGCAGCGCGAGGAGGCCGCGCGGGAACGACAGGCCGCCATTCGCGGCCACGAAGAAGCCGTCACCGCCCAGCGTGAGGCCGAGGAAGTACGCGATCGCGCCAAGAACGAGCGCGACCGCATCGAGAACCAGTGGCGCGCCGACATCCGCCAGCTCGGCTTCCAGGTCGGCGAATTCGTCAACGCCCAGCGGTCAGCCGAAGAGCACGCCAAGGAGCAGGCCGACCAGATTCAGACGCTGCGCACGGAGCTCGGCGAGGCCGCCGGCCGGGCTGAGAGCACCGCCGCCATGCTGGCCGAGCGGGAGGGCGAACTGCGTCTGCTGACCGACCGGCTCAATGCGGCCGAACGGCGCCGCGATGAACTGGTCACCGAGCTCGCCACAGCCAGGACGGCGCTGGAGGAGGCGACCGGCAGACTGGAAAACCTCCGAGAAGAAGCGGCGCAGGAGCGCCGCCGCCTGGAGAGCGTACGCGAGCAGATGCGCGAGGAACGCGACCAGGAGCGCCGGGCCCGGACCGAGGCCGAGACCACGGCGGCCAAACATGTCACCGCCGCCGAGACCCGCCTGGAGGTCACCCGCGAGGAGCTGCAGCAGACGCGCCACCGGCTCGCCGCCGCTCAAGCCGCCACCAGGCTGGCGCTGCCCGAGCCGATCGACCTGAGCGCTGACTTCGGTGATGGGGTGAGCGGTGTGGTTCTTCCCGATGTCGGCATCGAGGCCGTTACTCGGGGACTGGACGGCGCCATCGTGCTGCACCACCAGGACGTGCGCATCCCACTCGGCGATCCCGAGCACGCTCCAGCACACGGGCGAGCCCTGGCCGCCGCGCTGCTGGCCCTGTCCTCCGAACGGCTCTGATCGTCTCCGGCACAACCGATACGCCCGTGCGCCGCACGGGATGGGCGATGCCGAGCTTGACGCACTCGGCCGACCGTCCCCTGCGCCCGCGGGTCGCATCCGCCCAGACCCAGAGCATGATCGGATGCAAACGACCGTCCCCTGCGCCCGCGGGTCGCATGAAGGATGCGGGACTGACTACTCACTGTCGATCGACCGTCCCCTGCGCCCGTGGGTTGCACTGTCCCATCGTTATCTTGGGTTATCGGCTCCTTCTCGCAGGTCAGGGCTAGATGATCTCTTCTTTCACGTGCGGGACGTTAGCGGATCTTCACATCATGTTGCGACGAGAATCTCGATCTGGAGCTCCGCCACGCGCGAGTCACCGGCAAAGGGCAGCACCATCGAGTAACGAGCTGGGCCGGTCGCGTCCCGGCCGCGAGGGCGGCAATCGCTGTACCGCTGGACGGTGCTCATCGGCTCACCGAAGACGGTGTTGATCGTCATTTGAGGCAACTCCGGTGCCGGCAAGACCACCGTGGCCCGCACTGTGCGGGAAACATATGGTCAGCGCGGCATGGCTCTCATCGGTCAGGACGTCGCACGTCGGGAGATCCGGCGCGAGCACGACCAGGCGAACGGCGTGAACGTCGGGCTGTTCGACGTGATGTGCCGCCACGCCCTGAACGCCGGCTATGAGGCGGCAGCGCAGGAACGGGCGGCTCGAAAAGCCGTCGCCCTGGACCTGAGCCCCGAGTGCGACGTCGGCCACGGCTGGCAGGGACGGGCCGAGAGTCGGGCCCAGGGAGGTGTGCGGGGCTATCGCTGCAGGTGCAGGATCTGGCCGCTGGTCTTGCTCAGCCAGATATCGGGGTCGCCGGGCAGCGAAAAACCGACCGTCACCGGCCGGTCCCATCAGGGGCCAGGTCGACGCCGACAGAGATCACGGCCCGGCGCATCGGACACCAGGACCGCCTTGAGCGGAGATGGAGCTCGGCGCGCCACCGCGCTCGCCATGCGTGTAGCAGGGCCGCCATCGGCCGAGTATGCCTGCCCGGCGGGCGACGTCCTCGCGGACGCGGGCCCCAGACATGGGTCCCGGGCATCGGCCAGGTCGCCGAGCCGAGCTGACCCGATCGGTCACGATTTCGCATGGTGGTCGTCGTCGCGTCTGGCTCCGGCCATGATTGCGGAGTGAGGCGAGGCCCGACACGAACACGGATCGCGGCTGCCGCGCTGGCCATCACCGCGCTGGTTCTCACGGTGGTCGTGGTAGCGCGTGCGGTGAACCTGCATGACCAGGTCAACCTGGCCGACGTAGCCGCGGTCGCGATCGCCGCGGCCGTGGCCATCGCCACCGCGGTGGCCTGGTCCCAGCGGCGCCCAGCCCCTGTGATTCAGGCCGACGCTGCGGTGATCACCGCCGTGCTGGCCGCTCTGCTGGAGCGGCAGTGGCAGGCTGAGGCCCGGCATCGTTCTCTGGACGACCCCGTACCGATCCCAGTGCGCTGGCAACTGTCGGCCAACCAGGCGGTGAGGAGCCCCTCCCACCTGATCAGCAGCCAAGAGGAGTTCATCTTCGCCGGACGCGGCGACGACATCGCCGCCCTGGCCCGCGACTTCCGCGCGCTGAAACACCGCCGGCTGGTCATCACCGGCGGACCCGGTATGGGCAAGACCACGCTGGCGGTGCAGCTGCTGCTGCAACTGCTGGCCACCCGCGCCGCCGACCAGGCCGCCGCCGATGCGGCAGGACACGGCGAGGTGGTTGCCAGTACCCGTGCTCCTGCCGGTCTCCGGCTTGGGACCTGCAGGCCCACCCCGGCCTGCAGGAGTGGCTGATCGACCGCCTGACCGTCGACTACCCGGCCCTTTCCGCCCCCGAACTCGGCCCCGGCGCAGCCGCGGCGCTCGTCGACGGCGGGCGCATCCTGCCCGTACTGGACGGCCTGGACGAGATCGGCAAGGACGATCGGGGCAAAGTGATCGCCGCGCTGAACGCCTCGCTGCGTTCTGGCGCCCAAATCATCGTGACCAGCCGCACCACCGAGTTCGCCGCCGCCGTCGCCGGCGCGGGAAGGCCGCTGACTGGCGCCACCGTCATCACCCCGTCCTGCTCACCCCCGAGACCGCCACCGACTATTTGACCTCCTGCCTGGTCGGCGACCCGTCTCCCGTCTGGCGGCGGGTCCTGAACGCCCTGCGATCGCAGGCCGCCCCTGGCCTCACCGAACTCGCCCAGACCCCGTTGGGTCTGTGGTTGATCCGCGCTGTCTATCTCAACCCCGGCGCCGACCCCACCCCGCTGGCCGGGCCACTGGCCAGTGACGCCGCGGCGCTGCGCGCCCACCTGCTCGACCGGCTCATTCCCGCCCTCATCCCGGCGCGCCCGCCCAGCAGCGATCCCGCCAACCATTTCCAGCCCCGCCGCCGGCTCGACCCAGACACCACCCGCCGCCACCTGACCTACCTCGCCCACGCATTCCCCCCAGCCGCCACCCGCGACATCACCTGGTGGCACATCGCCCGCGCTACCTCCCACATCCAGCTCGTGGGCGGGCTTGTGTTCGGGATCGTGGGCGGGCTCTTGGGCAGGCTCGTGGACGCATTTATGAGCGGATTGCTCGAATGGGCAGAACAACCCACCCTCACATCAACGAGCACTCCCCGCTCCACCTGGCGAGCCGACAGAACCCTCACGGTCTTCCGCATGCTCGTGGTCGGGCTCGTGGTCGGGCTTGTGGGCGGGTTCGTTGTCGGGCCCCTCAAGGGCAACCGTCATGCTTGGCTGGCGTTCACCATCGCGACCGCATGGTTGGCGCTGAAACGGCGCCTGCCCTGGCGAATCATGGATTTCCTGGACGACGCTCACCGGCTCGGGCTGCTGCGTGCAGTCGGGCCGGTCTACCAGTTCCGTCACGCCGCGCTGCACGATCATCTGGCTGTCACTGACATCCAAGCGGGGGACGGATGACCGGGTAACGTCCAGCATGCCGACAGCCGATCATGCGACGGCCTGGGAACGTTACCTACCGGTGCCGCATCGAAGGTCTCGAGGAGCGACCGGCCATCATCTGCACCGCCCTGGAGCCCCCGTCGCTTACGGTGCCTTCTTCGCCAGCAGGGCGGCTTGCATGGCCCACAGCTTGGCCAGCCGGGCTAGGCCGGTGTTGACCTCGGGCCGGTCCCACGTGGCGGGGTCTCAGATGGTGGTGCCGAACAGGTGCTTGGCCTGGTACTTCCAGCCCTTGCGGTGCCGCAGCGCGCCCAGGTGCTCTGCGTAGCCTTCGGGGCCGCCGCAGTCTTCGGGCGGGCAGGCTCGGCCGCCGCCGCTGCAGCGCGGGTAGAGGGTGTTGCAGGCGGCCTGGTGCACCTTCTCCACGACCAGGTCGTGGTCCCAGCAGTCGCCCATGTCGTAGCGGTAGCCGAGCCAGTCGCCGGCGTCATCGCCGTCCTGGCCTCGACCGGTGCCCGCCGCGCCGAGCTGGCCGGCGCGCGGCGCGAGCACTACGACCCCGGCGAGCGGTCGCTGCGCATCGTCGGCAAGGGCAACAAGGAGCGGGAGGTCTACCTCACCGAGGAGAGCGCGGTCTACGTGGGCGCGTGGCTGGCCCGCACGGTCTGGCGGACCGGGCCGCTGTTCCTGCCGATCGACCGGTGGGGCATCGTGGCCAGGCGGCACCTGACGACCAAGGCCGTCGCCGACACGGTCAACACCGCGCGAGACGCCGCCGGGCTGCCCCGGCTGACCGCGCACGACTTCCGCCGCACGTTCATCGGCGAACTGCTGGACTCCGGCGCCGACCTCGCCACCGCCCAGGCCCTGGTCGGCCACGCGAACCCGACGACGACCGCCCGCTACGACCGCCGCCCGGCCGCCACCCGGCGGGCCGCCGTGGCGCGGCTCCACATCCCCCGACCCGAGGACCTGGAGGCCCCATGACGACCTCATCTCCGAGCGCACCAGCGAGGGGCCCCAGAATTCGGGGTTAGACGAAGCTCAGGGCGCCGTCCGCGGCACCCCGCGCGCGGACCCGCAGCCGCCCATCCGGCAACAGCTCAGAGGCCGTTCGCATACGTTCCTCCCACGCGGCCGTGGGCCACCGGGTCCGCTCACTCCAGATCACGCCAGCCAGATGTGCGCCGCCCAGATTCGCGTGGGTCAGGTTTGCGCCCGTCAGGTCCGCGCGAATCAGGCGCGCGCCGGGCAGGTACGCGTCGGTCAGGTCCGCGCGGGTCAGATCCGCGCCGCCCAGGAACGCGTCTCCCAGGTGCGCGTGGGTCAGGTCCGCGTCGGTCAGGTCCGCGCGGCCCAGGCGCGCGCCGGTCAGGAGTGCGCCGCTCAGGTGCACGCGCGTCAGGTTCGCGTGGGTCAAGTTCGTGCCGGTCAGGTCCGAACGGGTCAGGTTCGCGCCAGTCAGGTGCGCGCCAGCCAGATTCGCGCCGGTCAGGTGCGCGCGCGTTAGATTCGCGCCGGTCAGATCCGCACCCGTCAGATCCAAAATGCCCCACGGGTAGCTGAGGGGCGAGCGCGCGAAGGCCGGAGCGAGGCGCATCCAAGCCTGCCGGAACCCCCATCCAGCCCGGTTGTCCCCGGACGGGCGGAAGGCAGGTGAAGTCCGGGCGAAGGCGCTGACGATCCGGCCCGTCAGAGAACCAGCGCGTGCCATTACGCCCCTCCTCCCGGGCCGGTGACCTCGGTTTGCCCCGAGAGACGTTCTGGGCGAGCGGGTGGGTCTTGAAGGAGCGCCGGAGCGCCGGCAGCGACGGACGGGGACGCGGCCGCCGGGGTAGCCATGGGCAGGTCCGCGTGCACGGGGATCTGCTGACTGAGCTTTTCCAGGATGAGCGGGGCGGCCGCCCCCAGCGACAGGGCGACGAGGGGCGTCATCCCATTGACCGACGCGCCGGCGGCCCCGGCCACCACGGCACTGGCCACCACGCGGCCCAACACCGAGACCAGATATGGGCCGCCGCCCGGCCCGTACGGATAGCGCCAGGGCCAGCCGTGGCCCACCCGGCGCACCGCCTTGATGAAGTCCAGCGCCTCGATGGCCAGCCCACCGCCCAGCCCCCACAGCGCAAACACCCAGCCGTCCATACACCGACCGTAGTCTTACGACTCCGAACTGCCTATCTAGTCGGGACACTTGGTGGTACCCGGGCGGTTGATTCTCGCAAGCGTGAACTCAGCGCGGCGGCCCCGGCCGGTGAGCAGAGCGTGGAGGTGCGCGCTCGCACAGCTTACGGGGACATCCGCATCCGGCGGGCTTGCGCCTCAGATCATCAGGCCGCCGGAGACACGCAGGTTCTGACCCGTGATCCATTGGGAGTCGGGCCCGGCCAGGAAGGCCACGACGTTGGCGATGTCCTCCGGGCGTCCCAGCCGTCGCAGCGGCGTCAGGGACACGGTGTGCTCGATGGCCTGCTCCAGATGCTCTCCGGCGGCGGCGCGCATCATGTCGGTCTCGGTGGCGCCAGGGGACACGCTGTTCACGGTGATGCCCTTGGGGCCGAACTCGCGGGCGGCGACGGCGGTGATCGACTCCAGTGCCGCCTTGCTGGCGAAGTACAGGGCCAGACCCGCCACCGCGCCGGTCGAGGAGATGTTGACGATCCGTCCCCCTTGGCCGAGCCTTTCGGCGGCGGCCTGGATCACGAAGAACGGGCCCTTGGTGTTGACGGCCATCACCTCGTCGAAGTCGCTCTCGGTGGCGTCGCAGATGTTCCCCATCGGATTGATCGCCGCGTTGTTGACCACCACGTCCAAGCCGGTCAGGTTCCGGTCGACCTCGCCGAACAGGTGCTTCAGGTCCTGCAGGCGTCCCTGGTCCGCTCGCACCGCGATCGCCCGGCCGCCGAAGGCCGCCACTTCGGCCACCACGTCCTCGGCCGCCGCCTGGTCGCGCTTGTAGCTGAAGACCACCGCCGCGCCTTCACGAGCCAGCCTCACCACGATCGCTCGCCCGATTCCCCGCGATCCGCCGGTCACCAGGGCCGACTTGTTCTGCAACGTTCCCATGCCAACTCCTTGCCTTCGGCCGCTTCCCCGGTGGGAGCGCCTCTTGGCAAGGAGTCGTAGCACGCGTGTCGTTTTTGACATCGGCGCCAAAACAGATCTGGGAAAGGGCTGGCGGCTGGTTCAGGCGCGGTGTGCGGCAGCGCGGCCGGCCGGGCGTGCGGCTCTTCTGCCGGTCCCGGCCGCCGCCCGCCAGGCAGCGCCACGATCGCCTGCGGTCACCGTGGGACGAACACGCTCTGGCCGAACTCGAAGACGCGGGTCTGACCGGGAGGCAGGACGTCGAGGAGTTGGCCGTCGCAGTTGCCGCCCTCGAAGACGTAGGGCCTGGAGGATCAGCTGGGCAGTCTGGGGTTGGCGTTGAACGCGGTCATCTGGTGGAACAGCTTGTATCTGGACGCAGCCATCAAGCATCTGCGCGCTCAGGGCTTTCCTGTCACGGACGAGATGTGCGCGCACTTGTCGCCGATCCAGTACGAGCACATCAACTTCCTGGGCCGTTACGCCTTCTCTCACGCGGACGTGGCCGGCGGCCTGCGCCCCTTCCATGACGGCGGTCACGAGCCGAGCTGACCCGGGGTCGACATCGACGTGCGGGGCGGCTTGGACCCGCTGGGGGTCCCCCAGCCCGGTCAGTCGTGGCGGGGGATGCCGGAGACCTCGTGGTCGGCGTGGAAGAGGGCCTCGTTGATGATGGCCCGGACGTGGGCGTCACGGGCTCGGTAGAGCACGCGACGGCCGTCGCGCCGGGTCTGCACGAGACCGGCGAGGCGGAGCTTGGCCAGGTGCTGGGAGACCGATGGCCGGGCGACATCGATGGCGGCCGACAGGCTGCTGACGTCGTACTCGCTGCCGGACAGCAGCCACATCAGCCGCAGCCGAGTGGCGTCGCTGAGCATCCGGAAGGCGTCGACGGCCGTGTCGACTTGCGCGCTTGTCGGTTGCTCTTGCGGCTGTGACGCACCTGATTGATTGTCGCGTGCATACATGACTACATATAATCCCGGCAATTGGGTCACAGGCAAGCGAGAGGTACGCGATGGCTGAGGTTGATCCCCCGCAGCACGGTCACGGACATGGTCACGGTCACGAACAGGCCAGGGGCAGTCGGTTGCTGTCGAAGCTTCGCCACGTCATCACGCCGCACAGCCATGACAGCGCGGACAAGACCGACACCGCGCTGGAGTCCAGCAGCCGGGGCATGCGCGTGCTGGCCATCTCGTTCGCCGCGCTGATCGCCACCGCGCTCGTGCAGGCGGTCATCGTCGCGCTGTCCGGGTCGGTGGCGCTGCTGGGCGACACGCTGCACAACTTCGCCGACGCGCTGACCGCGGTGCCGCTGGCGATCGCCTTCTCCCTGGGACGGCGGGCGGCCACGCGCCGCTTCACCTACGGCTACGGCAGGGCGGAGGATCTGGCCGGGATTGTCATCGTGCTGCTGATCGGGGCGTCGGCGGCGCTGGCCGGTTACGAGGCCGTCAAGCGGCTGATCAGCCCGGCCGACATGCAAGCGCTGGGCCTGGTGGCCGCCGCCGGCGTGGTCGGGTTCCTCGGCAACGAGTGGGTCGCCCGCTACCGGATCAGAGTTGGCCGGGAGATCGGCTCGGCGGCGCTGGTGGCCGACGGCCTGCACGCCCGCACCGACGGCTTCACCTCGCTGGCCGTGCTGCTGGGAGCCGGTGGGGCGGCGCTCGGGTTCCCGCTGGCCGACCCCATCGTGGGCCTGCTGATCACCGTGGCCATCTGCTTCGTGCTGCGCGACGCCGCCCGCGAGATCTACCACCGGCTGATGGACGCGGTCGACCCCAAGCTGATCGCCCAGGCAGAGGAGATCCTGGTGGCGGTGCCAGGAGTGGAGCGGGTCGGGACGGTACGGCTGCGCTGGGTCGGTCACGCGCTCCGCGCTGAGGTCGAGATCAGCGTGCGGCATGACGCCTCGCTCATCGAGGCGCACGCCGTGGCGGTCGAGGCCGAACACCGGCTGATCCACGAACTGCCGCGGCTTCGTGCGGCGACGGTGCATGCCGACCCGGACGGCCCTGCCGGTATCGATCATCACGCAGTTCTCCTCACCCACCGGTAATGCCAGGTAAGGGCAGTTTTGTCGGTAGCTTGTGCCAGGATGACGCGCCAGCGATTCGGGGGGAGCGCGCATGCTGAGATCTTTGCCGGTGGCGGCCAGGACGCTGGTGTGGGTACGCATCCTCAACGCGCTCGGCGCCTATGCCCTGTCGTTCCTGGCGGTGCTGACCGGGCCTGAGCTGGCCGCAGTGGCACTGGCCTTGTTCGGGGTCACGGCGCTGATCTCACGGTGGGCGGGGGCGTTCCTGCTCGATCGGTTCTCACCGCGCACGGTGCTGGCCGCCGGGTTGGTGGCGACCGGTCTGTCGCTGGCCGGGCTCGCGCTGGCCCATGGCCAGGTGCAGGTGCTGGTGGCAATCGCGGTGGTGGGGCTGGCCTTCGAGGTGTACGAGCCGGCGTCGCAGGAGTTGCTGGCCCGGGCCAGTACGGGAGAGCGGCGGCATCACACGTACGCGGTGATGGGGGTGGCGCTGTCGGCGGCCGGGGCGGCGGCGGGGCTGCTGCCGCTGGGAGTGCGCTGGCTGGTGGCCGCAGACGCGCTCACCTGCCTGGTGGCGGCGGTCGTCGCGGTGACCTTCCTGCCCCGTGAGCTCGGCGGAGGCGGTGGCCGCAGAGAGCGTGCGGGAGCGGGTGGGCGGTGGCGGCCCCCGGTGGCGCTGATGCGGCTGACCGTGGCGGGCACCGCGTTCGCGGTCGGCTCCCTGGCCGTGATGATGTATCTGCCGCTGGCGCTGCTGGAGCGGGGCGCGCCGGCGTGGCTGCCGGGGTTGGCGCTCGCGGGTGCGGCGGTGCTGGCGCCGGTGGCCTTGTGGCCGTCCCGGCGGCTGCTGGCCGGGCGCTCGCATGCGGTGATCCTCGGCGTCGGCACGGTGCTGCTGGGGCTGCTTGCGCTGATCATGGCGGTCACGGCCAGTCCAGCGGTGACGATCGGTGCTTACCTGGCCTGTACGGTGGCGAACACTGTGCTGTTGGGCCGTTGGCAGTCTGCCGTGGCCGATGCCGCGCCCGAAGCCGATCGGCCACGCTGGTTCGCTTTCCAGGGATCGTCGTGGGGCGTGGCGCAGCCGGCGGTGCCGCCGCTGGCCGCGCTGGCCGGCACCGTGGCCGGCGCCATGGGGGCGGGCGCCTTCCTGGCAGCGGGCGTGGCCTTCCTGATGGTGCCCTTCATGCTGCGCCGCATCGCTGCCTGATCACGGCTGCCATCACGGCTGCGCCGCCAGCGCCACGCGCGCCGGGAACGACGGTGGCACGAAAGGCCACCTCCAGCTCGGCCGGAGTGGCGCTGTGATCTCCCCCATCGACCCATGTGGTGAGCCGGGCCATGAACGCCCCGACGACGCAGGCGACGACCAGGTCCAGCGACGTGGATGCCCGCACGCCACGGGCGAGCAGTTCATCACGGCGACCGGGCACCGAGCAAGGCGCCGCCGAGGTGCTGCGAACATGCGCCCGACCTCGTCACGATGGTTATCTAGGGTTATCAAGTGAACCTGCTGGTCATCCGGTTGAAGGCCTGTCAGTCATGTCAGGCATGCAGGCTCACGGGTCCTTGAGGGTGTGACCCCGTCGGCAGGAGACTCAGCCACGCGGACCCGTTTTCCCCTTCTGTGCCGGCCCCGGCCGGGCTGTGCAACCTGTGCCGCCGCGACGCGTTCGCCGGTAGCGGGTTCCGGCACGGCCGCCCGCCTGAGCGCCACCATCGGCGGTAGCGCTCAGGCGGGCGGCGCGGATGGTCGCGGCGCGGTGTCAGGCTTGGTCGTGGAGTTGGGTGCGGGTGGTTTCGGCCTGTTCGGCGATGGTGGCCAGGACCGGCGGCGGGACATGCTTCTCGCGGAATGTCTCCACCATCTGGTCCAGGACGGCGTCGGCCTGTTTGAGGTCGTGGGCGCGGGCGTGCGCGCGGGCCAGGCTGCGCATGGTTTCGTTGAGGGTGATGTTGTCGACGCCGGCGTCGGTGCCGGGGTCGAGGGTGGTCTCCACGACGGCGCCGAGCTGTTCGATGCTGGTGGCGGTGTCGGCGGGCCGGACACTGAGCCCGTTCTTGCCGAGGGTCTGGAAGTGGCGTCCGGCGTTGGTGCCCTTGACCATCAGCGCGTAGACGGCCAGCGGGTGGTCGGGGTGGGTGGCGATGAGCCGGTCCAGGGCGGCGTTGCCGTCGGACAGCTGGGGTGCGTCGGAGCCGAGCAGGGCCAGCAGGGTGCCCTGTTGTGAGCCGATCAGCAGGTCACCGGCCTGCCGGTCCTGTTCGTTGTGCGGGGGGCTGATCTGGATGGTGCGCTCTGCCGAGACGACGGTGGAGCCGTCGGGGACCTTGCACAGGGCGCGCATCTCCAGCCCGGATGCCCCGTCGAACAAGGCGTCGCCTGAGAAGGTCGCCTCGCCGAACATGGCGGCGCTGGAGAAGGTCGCCTCATCGAACAGGGCGTCCAGCGGTTCCTCCGCCCGATCGCCTACCAGGACACCCCGCAGCGGCTGCTCCCGCCCGAACTGCGCGACGACAACCCCCTCGGGGTTCCCCGCCGCGTGGACGGAGTCCTGGACGTGAAGGCGACGGACACCGCCGATCACGGCACGGAGTTCGACCCCGATGGGTCCCCCCGGGTCGCCCGCGGTGGCCGCGGCCCCTGGGGCCAGCCGTAGGCGAGGTGAGCACGAGAGCCCGTCCCAGACGCCCGGCCGACAGCAAGGTCACCCGCAGCACTGCCACCTTGTGCCGAAGTACCATGAGCGCGGCGTTCTTGGCCTCCTCACTTCCGCTGAAGCGATGCAGGGCTCCTGCGCGACTTGGGACGGTTGTCGCCCTCGGTCAGTACCGAGGCGCTGCCGCGGTCGGCCCGAGATCGGGCGCAGCCCGCAGCTCGACGGTGAGCGGCTTGTCGGTTCCGGCGAGGTCGAGCATCAGGACCTCATTGGTCCCCGCACGCCACAGTGGCGCCGGGGCGTAGAGAGTGACCTGGGGCCCCTTCTCGGTCCGCAGGCGGCCGAGAAGGAAGCCGTTGACCCAGACCAGAGTGCGGTCGCTGCCCGGGACGGCGACGAACGCGTCGGCCGCTTCGGGCATCCCCACGACAGCGCGGTGGAAGGCCGGACCCGCGGTGGTGTCAGCGGCCGAGGCGGTGGGCAGGGCGGCCAGGTCGTCGAGCGGCAGCACCCGGATGGTCCACCCGAACAGGTGCTGGTGGTCCAGGCGCACACCGCCGATCAGGCCCTTGCGGTCGGCAAGGTGGGGGCCGTAGTTGACCCGCCCGTACGGCTCGACGAGGATCTCCAACTCCGCGCCGCCCTCGGGGACGGTCAGTTCCACGGTCGGGGCCGGGGCATCCCGCTCCAGTACGCCGACCAGGTGACCGTCAAGGAAGACTTGCGCCAGGTCTCGAATGCCGTCCACGGTCAGCGTGGCGGGGCCCGCGGGGCCGATGATCCGGTGCCGGTAGTGAATGAGCCCGCGGTGATGACCGAGCCTCTCCATCGGCTCCGGCGCCGGGCGGTGCGTCGCGACCGAGAGCAGGCCCAGGTGGTCGCGCAGGGCTGCGACGCGGGTGGCGGCGACGATCTGCGGCGCCACCCGCCGCTGTGGAGCGGGGAGTTCGGCGTCGGGCAGCGGCGCGTAGCGGCCGATGACCTCGCGGAAGGCGTGGAACTTCTCGGTCAGTTCGCCGGCTTCGCCGATGGGGGCATCGTAGTCGTAGCTGGTGATGGTGGGCATGTAGCCAGGGTCGGTGAGGGTCTTGCCAATGTGGTTGGCGCCGGCCCACCAGCCGAAGTTGGTTCCGCCATGGCCCATGTAGATGTTGACCGATCCCCCGGCGGCGAGAATGCCGTCGAGCACGTCCGCGGCGTCGGAGGCGTCGCGGACGTGGTGGGGGTCCCCGAAGTGGTCGAACCAGCCGTTCCAGAACTCCATGCAGACCAGCGGAGCTTCGGGCCGGAACTTGGCGAGGGCGGCGAAAGCCTCGTCAGGGCGCGAGCCGAAGTTGGCGGTGGCCAGCACGCCGGACAGGGTGCCGCCCGCCAGCATGCGCGGTTCGGGGCCGTCGGAGGTGAAGAGCAGGCAGTCGATGCCCCGGGTGACCAGACCCTCCTTGAGGTGTTGCAAGTAGGCGTGGTCGTTGCCGTAGCTGCCGTACTCGTTCTCGACCTGGACCGCGACGATCGGTCCGCCACGCGAGGCCTGCAGGTCGGCGAGCATGGGGATCAGCTGGTCGAACCACTCGTCGACGGCCGCGAGATAGGTCGGGTCGCTGGTGCGCAGCCGCAGGGACTCGTCGGCGAGCAGCCACGCCGGCAGCCCGCCCATGTCCCACTCGGCGCAGATGTAGGGGCCGGGGCGGGCGACCGCGACGAGGCCGAGGGCGTCGGCCTCGCGGATGAAGGCGGCGACGTCGTGCCAGCCGTCGAAGCGGGGCGGGCCGGGGACCGGCTGGTGGAAGTTCCAGGCGATGTAGAGCTCGACCGTGTTGCAGCCCATGGCGCGCAGTCGCTGCAGCCGGTCGTGCCACAGTCCGGGGTGGATGCGGAAGTAGTGCACGGCGGCGGAGACCACGCGGTGCTCGCGGCCACCGCGCAGGAAGCGGTGGCCGTCAACGGTCAAGGCGGGTCGCGCGCTCATATGTTCACTGCTCTCGGGTCGTGGTGGTTCGGTGGGCGAGGACTGGTGCGCGGCATGGTCCGGTCGCGCCGCCGGTGCAGCTCCACAGCTCCATGGCGGTGCCGTCGAGAACCAGGAGCGCGGTACCGAGCCGCGCGGCGCAGCCGGTATGCGCGCGTGGTCTGTGCATGCCTTGTCCGTTCTGAGGTGTGCAGAAGATGCCTGGAGCGCGGCTATTTGACGGCGCCTGCAGTCAGACCGCTGCGCCAGAAGCGCTGCAGCGCGACGAAGGCAACGAGCAGGGGGAGCAGCGAGACGAACGCTCCGGTGATCGGGAGCATCGGGGAGACGCCGTTGGCGAACTCTGAGCGCCACTGGACCAGACCGACGGTGACCGGCAGTTTGGATGCGTCGTTGAGCATGAGCGAGGGAAGCAGATAGTTGTTCCAGACGCTGACGAACTGGAACAGGAAGATTGTCACCAGCGCGGGCGCCATCACGGGCATCGCGATGCGGAAGAAGGTCCGCTTCTCGCTGGCGCCGTCGATGCGCGCGGCCTCCAGCAGTTCGTCGGGGACGGAGGCCGAGGCGTAGACGCGCGAAAGGTAGACGCCGAACGGGCTGACGAAGCTGGGGAGCAGGACGGCCCAGTAGCTGTCGGTGAGCCGGAGTTGAGCCAGCATCAGGAACAGCGGCAGGGCGAGCATCGGCGCCGGGATCAGCACCGAGGCCAGGATCGTGTTGAAGACCGTCTCCCGGCCTCGGAACCGGTACTTGGCCAGGGCGAAGCCCGCCATGACCGACAACAGTGTGCTGACCCCTGCGCCGACCAGGCTGTAGAGCGCGCTGTTGGCGAGCCAGGAGGAGAAGATCCCGTCCTGGAAGGAGAAGACGCGGCCGAGATTGTCACCGAGGTCGAAGTGGGAGAACCAGAGTGGGTTCCCACGGTGAAGATAGCCCTCGCCCTTGGTCGCCGAGACGAACAGCCACCACAACGGGATGAGGGTGTAGAGGGCCATCAGGCCGAGCAGTGCGTTGACGGCCAGGCGGCCGGCGAGCGGGCTGCGGGTGCTGGTCATGCGTCGGCCATCCTTCGCTGCGTGAACTTCAGGAACCCGAAGGAGAGAACCAGCGTCATGAGGGCCAGCAGCACCGACTCAGCAGCGGCCAGGTTCGGGTCCGCCTGGGAGGCGGTGAGTGTGGTGTTCATGATCGGGCTGAACTTGTTGGAGGCGCCCGGGATCCGTGCGGCGGCGAGCACGGCCGGCTCGGTGTAGAGCTGGGCGGTGCCGATGACGGAGAAAACCGTCGTCAGCACGAGGGCGGGCCACACCATCGGGATCTTGACGTACCAGGCCAGCCGCCAGCCGGTGCAGTTGTCGAGGGTGGCGGCTTCGAGCACCTCGCCGGGCACGGCCTGCAGCGCCGAGTAGATGATCAGCATGTTGTAGCCGGTCCAGCCCCAGGTGATCATGTTGCCGATCGACACCGGGATCCAGTCGGCCGACAGGAAGTCGGCGTGGACGCCGATCGCCGCCAGCGGCCCGGTGAACGGCGAGAGGTTCTTCACCAGCAGGAACGACCACATCACCACGGCGATCGCCCCGGGCAGCGCATAGGGCAGGAAGAAGGTCAGCCGGAACATCTTCCGGAGCCGGGCCGAGCGAGAGTCCAGCAGCAGCGCGAGGCCGAGGGCCAGCCCGAGCATCACCGGCACCTGGACGACGCCCAGCAGCGCCACCCGGCCCAGCGAGGCCATGAAGTCGCCGTCCTGGAGAGCGCGAGAGAAGTTTCCGAACCCGGCGAAGTGCGTGGTCTGACCGCCGCCGAACAGGCCCTGACGGCGGACCTGGAAGAAGCTCTGGTAGATGGCGTAACCGATCGGCGCGAGCATCATCGTGGTGAACAGGATGCCGAACGGGGCCAGGAATCCGGCGGCGTAGCGTGCGGTCCGGCGGCTGCGGCCAGCTGTCACGGGCGTGGGCGCCGGTGCAGGCGGTGTTGTTGTCTGGGTGCTCATGGTCTTCCTCGCGCGGTTGCGGTACGGAGGGGGCGGTTCCGCGGTGCCGCCCCCTCAAGCCGGCACTGCGGAACCCTCGGACGACGTGGTGTCACGTCGGGCATCAGCTGCCGGACACGGAGAGCCCGAGACTCTTGATCTTGTCGATCGTCTTCTGCTGGACCGTGGTCGTCGCCTGTGCGTAGCCGCCCTTGCCGATGGCGTCCGAGTAATCGGCCTCGACCTGGCCGAAGGTCGGCCCGACGACCCAGGTGGCGGGGATGTTCGCCGCGGATTCCTTGAAGACGTCGTAGATCTTCTGGCCGCCGAAGTACGGGTCGCCCTGCGACAGCAGAGGGTTCTCCAGGCCGGTCTTGGACGCCGGGTACAGGCCGCCGACCGTGATGCCGGTGCTCACCGCTTCCGGGTCGCTGGACAGGAAGGCGGCGAACTGCTCGGCCTCCTTCGGGGTCTTGCAGCCGGTCAGCACGGAGGTGGCGGAGCCGCCGGAGTTCGCGCTGGTGTGATCGCCGGCGGTCCAGGTCGGCAGCGGGGCCACGGCCCACTTGCCGGCGAGATCCTTGAGGTCACCTTTGATGCCCGCGGCCGCCCAGGAGGCGTTCACGAAGGTCATGACCTGGCCCGCCTCGGACGCCTTGTCGAAGTTCGGGTCCCAGGCGTTGCCGTTGTTCATCACCAGCTTCTTGTCCTTCAGGCCCTGCCAGTACGTGGCGACCTGCTGGGTGCCGGGATTGTCGATGGAGACCTGCCAGGCGCCGCCCTGCGTGCCGAACCAGGACTTGCCGGTCTGCCAGGTCAGCGCGGCCATGTCGTAGGCGTCCTGGGGCGCGGTGCCGAAGGCGACGGCGGGGTCGGCCGCGTGCACCTTGGCGGCGTCCGCGGCGTACTCGTCCCAGGTCGCGGGGGGCTTCGCGATGCCGAACTTGCGGAACAGGTCGGTGCGGTAGTAGAGGGCCATCGGCCCGATGTCGACCGGGAGGCCGTACACCTTGCCGTCGGCCGACGACGCCGCGACGGTCCAGTCCAGGTACTTGCCGGTGTCGCTGGACGCGTACGGGGTGATGTCCATCAGCGCGTTCTTGACCAGCATCGACGGGATGTCGTTGTAGGTGACCTGAGCCAGGCACGGCGCCTTGCCCGCGGTGATCGCGTTGGTCATCTGGTCGTAACCGCCCTTGGCGCCGGACGGAATCTGCTTGAACGTCACCTTGATGTCCGGGTGGGCGGCGTTCCACTGAGCGGTGATCTTGTCGTAGCCCGGGGCCCAGCCCCAGAACTCCATCGACACCGGCCCGCTCGGAGCTGCCGCATCGTCGGCCGAGCCGGAGCTGGAACAGCCGGCCACCAGCAGGGCCAGGGAGAGGAACGCCGCACCGGCGGCTCTGGACGCGGAGGTGCGCATGGGGGGACTTCCTTTGCAGAGAGTGAATTGGAACGCGATCGGGAAGCCGGCCGGAGGACGCGGCGAACAGTCGCATTCGGGAATTGTCGAGGGTTGTTCGGCAGGTCGAGGGAGAGGCGGTCACTACCCGTGCACCCCGGTTCTCCGGCTCGACTCAGCAGCATTGATTTCGGGCGCGGGTCCCCAGGCCACCGTTCCGACCTGCTGGTTCAGGAGAGATGAGGCGCGGCGGAGAACCACCCGTCCGATATTCGGGCGGATGACATGAAGGTTCAGGCGGATTATCCGGCACGGGAATTCATGGTTTGCGGCAGCCCCGGCCGCCACCGCATACCCAAGCTTTATCGACCGCGCATGGCGGCTCCGGGATTTCGCCTGGCGAAGGCGGAACCGGTTGGGGACTCAGGACAGCCGGGCACGGACGCTCTCCCTGATGACCAGACAGGCGGCGCCCCGCGCCCACAATGTCTCGCTGGCCTGATCTACCTTGATCACACAGTCGCGGGCGGCAGAGGAGACGGCGTGGCGCTCCAGGGCTCTCGTCATTGCTGGGCCGAAGTGGTCGTAGGCCACCACGCCTTCGCCCGCGATCACGATCAGTCCCGGGTTGAGCAGGTTGCACAGGCAGGCCAGTCCGCGCCCCAACGCGGCCCCGGCCACGGCGAACGCGTCGAGCGCGGCCTGCCGCTCGGGTTCCGTCCCCGAGCGCGCGAGCTCGGCGACGGCATCATAATCCGCCTCGGGACGGCCGCCGAGCTCCCGGAACGTCCGCAGCACCGCATCGGAGGAGGCAAGCGCCTCCACGCAGCCGCGGTTGCCGCAGGCGCACTCCGGCCCGTTGGGCTCGATGGGCAGATGCCCGAACTCGACGGCCAGTCCGCCGGCACCGGAGTGGAGGACTCCGTGCAGCATGAGCGCACCGCCGACACCGCGCCCGACCGAGATCACCGCGAACGAGTCGACGTCCCGGCCCTCACCGAACCAGCGCTCGGCGATGACCAGGGCGTTGACGTCGTTGTTCACCACCACCGGAAGCCCGGTGGCCGCGCTGAGCGGAGCGGCGATCGGGACATCCGTCCAGCCGAGCCGCACCGCCGAGCGGCACACCCCGCCCGCCGCGTAGACGTGACCGCCGACGCCGACCCCGATGCCCAGCACCTTCGCCTTGGCGGACGGCGCCCCGGCGATCAGGCGGCCGGTCAACTCCGCCGCCACCGAGAGGACATGAGCCGGTTCCACGGAGTCGAGCGCCTGCTCCAGACGCAGCAGCGGACGGGCTCCGAGGTCGGTGAGCACAGCCGCGACATGGGTGCGCGCGATCTGGATCCCGACAACCAGGTGCTGCTCGGTGTTGACCCGCAGCAGGCGCTGGGGCCGCCCCAGCCCCGCCGCGCTCTGCTGTCCGGTCTCGCTCAGGTAGCCGCCCTCGATCAGCGGCGACAGCAGCCGGGTCACCGTGGAGGGCGACAACCCGAGCCGCTGTGCGATCACCGTCCGGGAGATCGGCCCGGCGGTGAGCACCTGCGCGAAGATCTCGGCTCCCGTCTGGTCCGGGACCAGAGTCGTCAACGCGTTCACGTCGTACCCCATCTCATGACTGCACGCACTGCGTCGCCCAGAGTCTGGCGGACATATTTTCTTGAGTCAAGAAAATAAGTGGGTCAACGTGATCCCGGCCTTGGGAGCAATGGAACGGGAGCCTTCTCGCCGGGTAGCCCCGGTGCATTGCTGCACCGGGGCCCCCTCAGAACCGTGCGTGCCACTCGTCGCGGCACACGGCTCAAGCAAGCCGCGAAGGGCGGTTCAGGTGTGCTGTGCTGGGCTCCTGCGCAGGCGTGAGCTCGGCGCCACCGAGATGGACGAGCATCTCGCGCAGAGCGTCCCGGGCGGTGCGCGCCGATTCGGGCACCGCGAAGGCGGCCACCCGAGCGGTCCGGCGGTCCGGCCCAGCGCAAGGCCCCGCCGCGAGTACGAGAACGGGGTAGACGTCCTCGCGCCGACCGGACCTTGATGAGCCCGTCCGACGACGTGTTCATGGAGCCGACGGTCCGTGACGCCTATCGGAGGACCGGTCAGGTGCGGGTGCTGGGCCGCCGCAGCACCGTGGCCACCAGGAGCGCGCCCGCCGCTGCCAGTGCCGCGCAGACGACGGCCAGGATACGGGTCTCGTGTGCGAAGGCGGCAAAGGCGCTGTCGCGCACGGCCGCCGCGACCAAGTGCGGAAGATCCACAGCGAGGTCGACGGCACCGCCGAGGGTGGCAGCTGCCGCCTCCAGTTGTTGCGGGTCGAGTGAGTCGGGGGCCGTCGCGGTGACGTCGGCCCGATAGAGGGCGGCGCCGATGCTGCCGAGGATCGCGATGCCGAGGGCCCCGCCGAACTCGGCGGAGGTTTCGGCCATCGCGGAGGCGGCTCCGGCTCGTTCGGGCGGAGCGGCGGAGACGATCACCTCGGTGACAACGGCGGAGACGGCGGCGATGCCGATCGAGACGATCCCCATGCCTGTGACGATGTGCAGGGAACCGCTGTGCGCGCCGGTGAAGGCGAGCTGGATGAACCCGGCGACGGCAATGGTCAGTCCGGCGGCGATCACCCGGTCCTTCCCGAGGCGTGGAGCGGCCATGGTGGCAAGTGCGATGCCGACCGGCATGACGAGGAAGGTGGGCAGTGTCCACAGGGCTGCCGTGAACGGCTCCATGCCGAGGACCAGCTGCAGGAACTGCCAGCTGAACAGGGAGAAGCCGACCATGCCGAAGGTGGCGAGTGCGTCGATGCCGAGCGCCACGCTGAAGCGGCGCTCACGGAAGAGCCCCAGGTCGAACATCGGGTGGGGGCTCCGGCGCTGGTGGCGCAGGAAGACGTAACCGAAGGCGAGCCCGGCGGCCAGGGACAGCAGTGCCGGAGTGCCGAAACCGTGTTCCGCACCTGACTTGATGCCGTAGATCACGCCCAGGACGGCAAGGAGCGAGAGGACGGCCCCGGCGAGGTCGAAGCGGCCGGGAGAGGGGTCGCGGAACTCGGGCAGCAATAGCGGGCCGAGGACGAGCAGCAGCGCCATCACGGGGGTGTTCACCAGGAATACCGAGCCCCACCAGAAGTGGTTCAGGAGGAGGCCGCCGATGATCGGGCCGAGTATCGCGCCGCCGGCGAAGCCGGCCGTCCACACGCCGACGGCGGTGCTGCGCTGCTTCTCGTCGGAGAACATGGCGCGGATCAGGGAGAGGGTGGACGGGGCCAGCGTGGCACCCGCGACGCCGAGCAGCATCCGGGCGGCGATGAGCGTCTGCGGGGTGGTGGAGAACGCAGCGAGGGCGGAGGCGAGACCGAAGGCCACTGCTCCGCCGAGCAGGACGCGGCGGCGACCGAAGCGGTCGCCGAGGGTGCCCATGGTGATCAGCAGGCCGGCCAGCATGAAGCCGTAGCCGTCCATGATCCAGAGCAGTTCGGAGCTGCTTGGCCGGAGGTCGGCGGTCAGGGTCGGAAGCGTGGTGAACATGATGGACATGTCCATCGACACCAGCACGCAGGGCAGGACGAGGACGGCCAGGCCCGCCCACTGTCTGCGTCCGGCCCGCGCGGGCACGCGGTCCCTCACTGTCCCGTTCATCAGTTCTGCCTCGTTCTCTCTGCTCATGGATCTGTGCGTCGGCCGTGATTCACCACACGCGAAGGGCTCGCTCCGAACCTGTGAGTACAGCATACGCATGAGTGTGGAAAATCAAAAAAGGCTTAAAGCCTCTAGGCAGGAGCTATGAATCCCGTTGCGCTAGAATTTCGTCACGGTCCGACGGCGTGACGAAAAGGGAGGTCGGGATGGCGGCGGAAGGAGGCGGCGGCAGCGGCACCGAGGGCGGTGCGCGGTGCGCTTGCTGCGGCACGTCGTTCGAACACGCGGGGCGGGGACGTCCGCGCAAGTACTGCTCACGTGCCTGCCAGGCCCGCGCGTACCGGGCCCGCCGCGCGGGACACGACGAACCGGACGGGCGCCCCGGCCTTCCAGGGCCGGACACTGGCCCGCCCCCTCATACCGAGTCCCCCCTCTCCGTGGACCGGATCGTGAGCGCCGGGATCGAGATCGCGGACACCGAGGGGCTGGACGCGCTGTCAATGCGCCGGGTGGCAGAGGCTCTGGGGGCAGCGACCATGTCCCTCTACCGGCACGTCCCGTCCAAGGACGAACTGCTCGCACGCATGGTGGAGGCCGCACAGAACGAGGCGCCTCCGCCGCAGACCCCGGCGGACGGCTGGCGGGAAGGGCTGAGGCGGGCAGCCCGGCGCGACTGGGAGCTCTACCTCCGCCACCCCTGGATCCTGCCGCAGGTCATGATCTCCACCCATGGGCGGCTCGGTCGGGCAGTGGCCGCCGAAAGCGAGAGCGCGCTCGCCTCCTTCGACGGACTCGGCCTGGAACCGGCGGAAGCGTTCCGCCACATGTTCACCTTCGCCTCGTACGTACAGGGGGTTGCCCTCACTCTGGTCGCGAGTGAAGCCCCCACCGGGCCCGCCACACCCCTTGGCCCTCCGGACGACTTCTCCGACTTCCCTCGCCTCGCCAGGGCCATGGCCGCGGGTGCCCAGCCCTGGGATCTGGAAGCCCAGTTCACCGCGGGCCTGGAAACCGTCCTGGACGGCATTGCCGCCGCCTTGGCGCGCGGAGGTGGGCACGCCGATTCCTGACCGGCTCCTGCCGTGACCCAAGCAGGCCGGCGCCCGTCACGCCAACGCTGGGGGCGCCTCCTGCTCGTAGAGCTCGGGGAGTGCGTGCCAGATTCCGCGACCCCGGCGAGATCCGGAAGAGAGGGCCTGGGCGAGGTGGCGGCCGATCTCGGTGCCGTCGGTGTCGCGCGCTTCCCACAGCGTCGGCGGCTTGGTCATTTGATCGCCACCGCCCCTTCGGGAGAGCCGACTGCACCGGTGATCGGCAGCGGTGTGGCGGCGAGCAGGAACTCGTGGCGTCCGTCCTCGGCGCAGTCCGGGTGCTGGACCGCCGGCGTAGTCGCCCCACTGGCCCCGGCGGACGGTCAGGTGGCCGGTGCGCACCAGCAGCGCGTCCCCGGGCCGCACGGTGCTGCCCTGGGCGGTCAGCACGCCGTCGAGGTCGGCGGCCGTGATCGCATGGCCGGGCTCCAGGCTGGTGACGCCGTGGTACGCGGGCAGGTTCCACCAGGACACCGCGCAGGACCAGACGGTCGCTCCAATGCTGGATGCCGTCGCGGACCGCGCCGTTGGAACTGTGCTCGGCGGCGCTGTAGCCGTTCCACATCCGGCCCTTGTGGAAGATATGCGAGAGGGCGTCCCACTGAGTGCCGCACTGCGTCCCCATCACGATCATGTCGATCGCACGACGCGCCGGGGTCCACGAAACGTCGATCTACCGCCGCTGGGGCTCCCCCGAGCAACTGTTCGTCGACGCCATGCTCAGCTACAGCAAGCAGGAGCTCCCGGTCCCCGACACCGGGACGCTGCGCGGCGACTTGATCGCCCTCGCCCGCTCGGTAACCGCCTACCTCACCACACCGCTCGGCACAGCGCTGGCGCGCTCGATGGCCGCCTCCGACGACGATCCGGCCCTGACCGCCAGTCGAGCACAGTTCTGGGACTCCCGTTTCGAACTCGCACGCGTCGTCATCGATCGCGCCGTAGTCCGTGGGGAACTACCCACAGGCACCGACGCGGCGCTGGCCCTCGAACTCCTCATCGCCCCCCTGCATTTCCGAACGCTGCTCTCCCGCCGACCGATCGACGACCACCTCGTCGAGCAGACGGTCGACACCCTCTTGCGCGGACTGAGCCAGGACCGGCCGACGTAGCAGCGCTGACGGCGGGTTCCCGGCGGCGGCTAGGCAAACGACGGGAGGCAGCACCCCTCGAACAGGTCCTGAAGGGCCCGACTCACGCGCCGTACGCCGCAAAGACCGCGACAGGTCCGCCCCGTCAGCGGTGTCGGTCCCAGTCAAGCCCGCGTCGTCCCGGCTCACAAGCCGCCCCGCGCCGAGACCGACACTCCTTCCGACGTCATGGAACGTTCAGTCCGGCGAGATGACGTCCCATGTACCGAATCGTGTCAGGCCGGCTGACTCGGCCACTGCCACCGAGGCGTAATTATCGAACTGGCAGCGGTACTGAGGTTCGTGGTTCCGCGCGAGGGCGTGCCGGGAGATCGCCCGTACGAGGCGCCGGGCGTGGCCCTGGCCTCGGTAGGACGGGAGAGTCAGGACGCCGAGGTCGGCCAGCGGAGCGCCGTTCCATGGGTATGTGCTTGCCACGGACACCAGCCGTTCGTCCTCGAACGCGCCGTAAACGGCCCAATGGTCCAGTTCTACGTAGGCGTCGTCGAGGTCCTGTTCCGATGCGGCTTCCTGGAACCGCTGGAATGCCTGGGCATCTGCCTTGGTGAGCGGGCGGATGGAGGGGACATCCGGTTCGCCGAGCAGTGTTTCCCGGTTCTTGTCGGTGAAGTAGAACAGGTTGTCAGCTCCGTGCAGCGCGATGCCGGACTCCTCCAAGCGTCGCCGGAAGCCCGCCTCGTCGACCGGCTGCCCTTCTTCCAGGGCCATGGTCGCGGCGATAGCCGGGATGAGCAGTACGCGCGTCCTTCCGTCGGTCGTGGTGAGAATGGTGAGCTGTTCGTCCTCCTCCAAGGCGGCATCAACGGTGACGCCGAAAACGTCGTCGCCGCAGAGGAGTCGGCTTGTCGGTGACGGGCTCAGCCAGAAGTCGGTGATGGCGGCAGGGAACACGGTCGTGGCTTTCTGTTTCGTCGCGGTCGTTTGGTGTCTGGATGATGCCATGAATGGTCGTACGGCCGGACGTGTCCCGGTTCAGAAGTATTTGATGGGCTGACCGGGCGGGCGGTGACGGTGAAACCACGGCTCTGATACGGACCGAGGGCGCCGGCGGGGTTCTCGGCGGCGCCCTCGGGCACGGCGTGGCTCAGGCCGTCGGCCCGTAAGGCCCGCAGCACGCGGGCCGGGATGGCGCGAGCCGGGTTGTGTTCTCGCGCCTCCCGTGCGTGGCCCTGCGCTACCCGGCCCGCACCGTCGTCGGGGTGCGGGCTAGTGTGATCGCCTTGGGCGGTGGCCACCTCCGCAGGTGACGGGGGGCGGCCATGGTGCAGCTTGGGAGCGGGGCGGCCGAGGAGGGGAGCCACAGGCGGGCGGCGCCTTGACGACTACGCGGGTGGATGCCGCGTCCAAGTCAAGGGGCCCGCGACGTGGCTCAGGGGGTGATCCACTCGGTGGAGGTGGTCAGCCGGGCCAGGGAGGCGGGGTCCGGCGTGATGCCGATGCCGGGAGCTGTCGGCACTTCGAGGTGGCCGTCGGCGAGGGAGAAGGGCTCCGTGATGTCTTGGGTGTAGTAGCGCGCGGTGGCGCTGATGTCGCCGGGCAGCTGGAATCCAGGCAAGGAGGCGAGGGCGAGGTTGGCGGCCCGGCCGAGGCCGGTCTCGAGCATGCCGCCGCACCAGACGGGCACACCGTGGGCCTGCGCGACATCGTGGACGCGCCGGGCTTCCAGGTAGCCGCCGACCCTGCCGGGCTTGATGTTGATGACCGAGCAGGCCCCCTGCCGCAGGGCGGTGGCGGCGTCGCGGGCGGAGGTGATGCTCTCATCCAGGCAGAGCGGCGTCTCCATCGCCGCGGCCAGCCGCGCGTGCGAGTGCAGATCCTCGGGCGGGAAGGGCTGCTCGACCAGCAGCAGCCCGAACTCGTCCAGCCCACGCAGATGCCGGATGTCACCCGGGCGGTAAGCTGTGTTCGCATCCACGGTCAATGGCACGGACGACCCGAACGTCTCCCGGACCGCCCGGACCGGCTCGATGTCCCAACCCGGCTCGATCTTCAGCTTTATCCGCAGATATCCGGCGGTGAGGTACCTGTCCACCAGGCCCAGCAGCTCGTCGATCGTATCGGTGATCCCCACGGACACGCCCACGGGCACCCGGCGCCGCACGCCGCCGAGGTAGGTGCTCAGGCACATCCCCGTGGCCCGCAACGACGCGTCCAGCACGGCCGTCTCCACGGCCGACTTGGCCATCGGATGGCCCCTGAACCCGTCGAGCGCCACCGCGACCCCGGCCGGATCGAGTTCCCCCATCGCGAACAACTTGGGCAGGAAGAGCCGTCTGATCACGTCGGCGGCCCCGGTGAGGTATTCGGGGCTGTAGCTGGGTTCGTCGTCGGCCACGCACTCCGCCCAGCCCTCCCCGAGGCTGGTCTCCAGCCGCAGGACGAGCGCGTTGCGCACCGCTTGGGTGCCCAGCGAGGTCCGGAACGGGGTCACCAGGGGCAGGGACACGAAACGCAGCTCGGCGGCGCTCAGCTTCACGAGATCTCCAGGGGGTCGAGGAGGTACCAGCCGTCACGGGTGAACCCCGTCACCCGGTAGCCGGCCGCAAGGGCCGTGCCGAGGGAGTCCCGCAGGGCCGCCCGCCACGCGCGGGCGAGGCCCGGGTCGGTCTTGCGCAGCCCCTCGATGTCGGCGGGCGTGGCACAGCGTGCCGGCTCACCGGTGGGCGACGACGAGATCAGGTCCTCCGTGAGCAGGTCGACTCGGCGCACCTCCTGCGGCGGCTCCGGCGGGTCCGAGATCCATCGCACGAACAATCTGTCGGACGCGTCGCCTTCGTTGATGCCGTCACTCATCGCCCCGTAGAAGTCGGGCAGGTATGCCTCGGCGACGGCTCCCAGCTTGGTCAGATTGAAGTAGGCGTTGCGCCGGATCAACGGGTCGAACGTCCAGGTGATGTCATCGAGTTCGTGGCAGGCCGCCCAGGTCCGCTGGTGTCGTTTGAGCGCCATGCCGATGCCCTGGCCGTGCCTGCCGGGAGCGACCCCGGTGATGTGGGAGTGCAGGCCGCCGTCGGCGGAGCGGAATCCGACGGCCACGCCGACCAGGGCGTCCCCGTTGTAGGCGCCCGCCACGTAGCCGCCGGTGTAGGCCAGCGCGCGCATCATGTCCAGGGCCATGGGCGGCGCGCCGCAGGGCGTGCCCCACACCTCACGCAGCAGTTCGTCGGCCGCCCGCAGGTCGGGCAGCCGCACGAGGGACTCAATCCGCAGTTCCATGTCGTTCCGCATCTCCATGCGCGCCGTCGGGGCGCGGCGTCGGGTTTCGGTCGGGAGTACGGCGCAGCCTCAGCTGGATCACCAAGGCCAGCCGGGTGTCGGGATCGTCGAGGTCGACCAGTTCGCTGATCCGCCGCAGCCGGTAGCGCAGCGTGTTGGGGTGCAGCGACAACATCTCGGCGGCCCGCGGTACGTCGAAGTAGGAGGCGAACCACGCCCGCAGGCTGAGCAGGTATTCGGTGCCGTGCGTGGCGTCGTGCTCGGCCACCAGCGACAGCGGCTCCCCGGTCAGCACCGGACGACTCCGCAACGCCGTGCCCAGTTCCGCCAGCAGCAGCGCGGGGGCCAGGTCCTCGTACCTGCCGACGGCGCCGCGGCCGAACGGACCGTCGAGCACGCTCAGGACCGCCTCGGCTTGGCGCGCGCTCTCCGGCGCTCCGGCCAGCGCGCGCGCCGTCCGGCCGATGCCCGCCCGCGCGTCCGGACCGAGCCGGGAGAGGACGTCCTCGACGATCCGGCGCAGCAGCGGAGCGCCGGAGCCGGTGGCGACGACCGCGTACGCACGTCCCTCCACGACCCCGGCGACCGCTCTGATCCGGTAGGCGGAGAAGGCCGTCCGCAGCAGGCCGCCGGCGTGGATGGCATCTACAGGCCCGTCGTGGCGGCTGATCACGATGACTGTGACCGGCTGGTCCAGCTCCAAGCCCAGCGCGGCCGCGAGGTCCTCCAGCGGTCCCTGCCCGTTCAGCAGCGCGCCTAGTTGCTCGGCGCTGCGGCGCCGCACCTGGTCGGCGGCCAGGTTGTAGCGGGCCAGGTGAGGAGCCGCGGCGACGGCGGCCTCGGCCAGGATCTCCGCCGCGTCCGGGGCGAGCGGCTGGTCTCCCTCCACCGCCCAGATGGTCCCTATCGCATCCCCCCTGGCCCGTACGGCGATCGCCAGCCGGGGAAGGTATTCGGCGGGCACGTAGCTCCAGATCGCGGAGTCGGTGCGCAGGACCGCCGCGTACTCCTCGGCGTTGGTGGGGTGCGCGGGCACCCGGAGGCCGAGGATGCCGTCCCGCCGCAGGTCGTCGATCCGCTGGTCCTCGATCGTGGAGTAGGCGAGCACCCGCATGGACAGGTCCTCGATTGTCACCGCTCCGCCGATCCTGGCCGCGATCTGGTTGGCCAGCGCGAACAGGTCGCCAGGCTCTCCGGGGGCCGCGTGGCCCACTACGGCGAGCGTGGTGTCGATCAGCATGTAGAGCCGGCCCCAGGAGACAGTGGGCGCGGCCAGCAGCAGCGCAATGTCCGGCTCGCCGGCGACCGGATGCCTGGTGACGACCGCCGCGGCTCCCGCCTTCACCGCCCGCGCCACCAGGTCGGGCTCCGGATGTCCGGCCACCAGGAGCACCGCGCCCTCGATGAGCGGCTCGGAGGGGTCATAGATCACCGGGACGCTGACAGGCACGTCGGCGCCCGCGGGCAGCGCGACAGGCCGCACCACCTCGGGCCCCAGGCTCTCCAGCAGCATCTCCAGGCTCACCCGGCCGGTCATGGACGGTTGTGACGAAGGATGCGCCCGTGCCTCCCCCCGGTGAACTCGCCGTCCTCGATCACCGGACGGCCGGCCAGGAGGACGTATCGGACGCCGGTGGGCCGGACATCCGGCTTCTCATAGGTCCCGGCGTGACTGATCGTCCCGGGGTCGAACACCGTGATGTCCGCGATCGCCCCCGCTGCCAGCCAGCCGCGGTCCGCCAGTGCGAACTGCGCCGCCGTCGCGGAGGTCATCTTGCGGATCGCCTCCTGCAAGGGCACGACCGCGCCTTCGCGGACATGGGTTCCGAGGAAGCGCGGAAAGGTCCCGAACGTACGCGGATGGTTGGGGCCGATGGGCGGGCCGGAGTCCGAGCCGATGCTGACCAGCGGGTCGGCCATGATCTGCGCCACATCGTCTTCGTGCATCGTGTGGAACACCCCCTCGGCTTCGGGGTCGCCCGTGATCAGGTCGCACAGAGCGTCCCAGGGGTCACCGCCCAGGCCGGCCAGCGTTCTGCCGGCGATCGCCGGATCGCGGTGCACCAGGATGGTCACGTCGTCCGGATGGAGTTCGCGCCAGAACCCGGATCCGGTGCCCCGGGAGGGGTCTTCGGCGGCTTTCCGCAGCGCCGCTCTCGTGGCGGGCTCGCGCAGTCTGGCCAGCAGGGCGTCCTGGCCGCCCTCGCTCGCCTCGGGCGGGAGCACGGCTGTGAAGGAGGTGCAGAAGGCCTGGTACGGATACTGGTCACCGCGTACGTCCACGCCACCGCGGCGTGCCCTGGTCAACTTGCCGAGCAGCATGACCGAGGAACCGTGCACCGCCCGGCCCGAGGACTTGCAGTGGGAGATCTGCAACCTGATCCCGGCTGACCGGGCTACGTTGATCGCCTCGTCCAGCGCGTCCGCCAGCCCCTCGCTCTCGCTGCGCATGTGGGTGGCATAGGTGCCGTTCCAGCGTCTGGCCACGTATCCGAGGGCGATCAGCTCATCGATTCCGGCGAAGGCGCCGGGCACGTACTCCAGCCCGGAGGAGAAGCCGAACGCGCCCGCCGCGAAGGCCTGGCCGGCCAGGTCGAGCATCCGGTCCAGACCGCCCTCCGGGAGGTTGCGGTCCTGGCCGGCCACGGCCTCGCGCAGCGTGTTGTGCCCGACGAGCAGGGCGAGATTGTTGGTTGTCCCCGCCGCCTCGGCCGCGTCGAGATAGTCGCTCAGCGGTCCGCCGGAGTACCCGCAGTTTCCCGCTATCTCGGTGGTCACCCCCTGATACAGCTTGAACGGCTGCGCCTCGTCCAGGAACGGCACCTCGTCCGAGTGGCTGTGCGGATCGACGAACCCGGGGGCGACGGCCAGGCCGGCCACGTCGATCACGCGCCGACCGGCCAGACCGGGACCCACTCGGGCGACCCGTCCGTCGCACACGGCTACATCGGCGGTTCGGCCCGGTGTCCCGAACCCGTCGAACACTGTGCCGCCCCGTAGCACCAAGTCGTACATTTCTACCTTTCCAAAGATATTTCGCTCGATGAGACGAGTCGGCGGGTGTAGGGGTGTTCGGGGGCGTCCAGCACCCGTCCGGTCAGTCCCGACTCCACGACCTGACCCTTCAGCATCACGACCAGCCGATCGGTGACCTGGCGCACCACCGCCAGGTCGTGCGTGATGAACAGCATGCTCGTGCCCAGCTCGCGGTTGACCCGCCGCAGCAGCTCCAGGATGTGCGCCTGCACCGACACGTCCAGCGACGCCACAGGCTCGTCGCAGACCAGCAGCGCGGCCCGTACGGCCAGCGCCCTGGCGATCGCGACCCGCTGCCGCTCGCCTCCGGACAGCCCCGCAGGTTTCCGCCGGGCGTAGGCGGGCGGCAGGCCCACGAGCTCCAGCAGTTCCTGCGGGGTCATCCGCCCCTCGGGCGCGCCCTGGCGGGCCGCCTCGGCCAGCGTCGCGCCGATCGAGCGGGCCGGGTTCAGCGAGGTGTAGGGATCCTGGAAGACGCACTGCACGAGGCGGTGCCGCGGCCCGGCCCCCAGGTCGATCCGCCCACTGGACGGCGTGACCAGGCCGAGGACGCACCTGGCCACCGTGGTCTTCCCGGAACCCGACTCGCCGACCACGCCGACGCTCTCACCCTCCGCCACCTCGAAGCTCACCTCACGTACGGCCCTGACCTGGCGGTAGTCCTTGCGCAGGCCGGCGACGCGGAGCAGCGGCGGCCCGAACGTGGGCGTACGGCCCGCGTCCTCGGTACGGTGTTGCTGCCGCTCGACCGGGAACAGGCACGCCGTCTGCCGATCCGCGCCCGCCTCCCGCAGTGGCGGCCGGGCGCCGGCGCATTCGTCCCTGGCCTGGTCGCAGCGGGAGACGAAGGCGCAAGACTCCTGTACCTCGGAGGCGGCCGGGACGCTGCCGGGGATCCCGGTCAGCCGGTCCACGGTCCGCTCGATGGACGGCAGCGCGCGCAGCAGCCCAGCGGTGTAGGGATGGCCGGGATCGTCGGCCATCGCACGGGCCGGGCCTCGCTCGACGATCCGTCCCGCGTACATCACCGCGATCCGATCGCACAGGGCGAAGGCCACGCGCAGGTCGTGGGTGATCAGCAGGACCGACATGCCGCGCTCGCGCTGGATCCGGGCGAGCAACCGCATGATCTCGTCCTGGATCGTGGCGTCGAGCGCGGTCGTCGGCTCGTCGGCGATCAGCAATTCGGGGTCGCGGGCCAGCGCCGCCGCCAGGGCGACCCGCTGGCGCATCCCGCCGGAGAGCTGGAACGGATACCGCTTGAGCACCGAGGGGTCGTCGATGCCGACCTCGGCGAGCCGGTCGGCGACCTCGCCGCGCCGGGCACCGGGCAGCGACTCGGCGATGTGCTGCCCGGCGGTCCGCAGCGGGTTCAGCATGGCGAACGGGTCCTGCATGAGCAGCCCGACCCTGCCGCCGCGCAGGCCGCGCAGCACTCCCTCGCCCGCGCCGATGAGCTGCGTGCCGCCCACGGTGATCGAGCCCGTGGCGGTGACGCCGTGCGGGAGCAGGCCCACGACCGCGCGTGCCGTCAGCGACTTGCCGCTTCCCGACTCCCCCACCAGGCCGAACGTCTCACCGGCCCGGACCCGCAGGTCCACGCCGTCGACGATCAGCCGGGAGCCGTACCTGACTTGGAGCGCGTCAATCGCCAGCACGCCCGGCTCCCTTCCTGTTGAACTGCTCGAACAGCCCGTCACCGAGCAGGGTCGCCGCGATCGCCGCCAGCGCGATGAGCACGGCGGGCGCCAGCGCGGCCCACGGGTTGAGGTCCAGGAGTGCGCGGTTCTCCTCGATCATGAGCCCCCAGTCGGGCGTCCCCACGGGCAGCCCGATGCCGAGGAACGACAGACCCGCCAGTGAGACCAGCGCGACCACGAAGGTCATCAGCACGTTGGCCAGCACCGTCGGGGCGAGGTTGGGCAGGATGTGCCGGAACATGATTGTCCGTGACCGCAGGCCCAGCGTGCGCGCGGCCTCCACGTAAGCCAGCTCCCGCTGGGCGAGCGCCAGGCTGCGGATCACGCGCGTGTCGAACGGGGCGTACAGCACGATCAGGGCGGCGATCGACCAGCCGTACCCGCCGCCCATGATGCCGACCAGCACGATCAGCACCAGCAGTCCGGGCAGCGCGATCATCAGGTCGGCCACCCGCATGAGCACGGCGTCGATCCAGCCCTTGTGGTAGCCGGCGACCAGGCCGAGCGTGGTCCCGAGCACCGTGGTGCCCACGGCGACGACGGCCGGCCCCCACAGCGCGGTGCCGGCCCCGGCCAGCAGCCGCGAGAACACGTCCCGGCCCAGGTCGTCGGTGCCCAGCCAGTGCCCGGCGCCGGGTCCTGTCGGCCCCAGCGCGATGTCCTGCCCACCCGGTTCGTACGGCGCCAGCCAGGGCCCCGCGACCGCGGCCACCACCAGAACCGCCAGTACGACCGCCGAGGCCCACAGGATGATCCGATCCCTCATGGCTCCATCACCCCGTGCCGGACCCGGGCGTCCACCGCGAGGTAGGCCAGGTCGATCAGGAGGTTCACGGCCACCACGATCGAGCCGCCGAGCAGCACCAAAGCCTGGACGAGCGGGACGTCCTTCTGCCCGACGGCCTGGATCAGCAGGGAGCCGAGTCCCGGCAGGCTGAAGATCCGCTCGACGAAGACCGCCCCGGTCAGGTAGGCGGCCAGCGTGAGTCCGCCCACGGTCAGGATCGGAAGCGAGGCGTTGCGCAGCGCGTAACTGATCCAGATCCGCGACCGGCCGAGCCCGCGCGCCCTGGCGAAGGTCAGATAGTCCTGTCCCGCCAGGTCGAGCGCGGCCGCGCGGGTCTGCCGGATGATGATGGCCGCCTCCCCCGCGGCCAGTGCGATGGCGGGCAGCGTGAGGTGCGCGAGGCCGCCGGTGCCGTAGACCGGGAACCAGCCCAGGGCCACGGCGAAGCCGTACAGCAGGATCAGGCCCAGCACGAACGACGGGATCGACGTGGCGACCAGCGCGGCGGTGCTGATGCCCTGGTCCACCGCGCTGCCCCGGCGCAGGCCCGCGATCAGGCCGGCCGGGACCGCGACGATCAGCGTGAGCGCCATCCCGTAGACGGCCAGCGCGGCGGTGACCGGCAGACGCTGGCCGATCACGGAGGTCACAGGCTCCCGGGAGTAGGAGGAGGTGCCGAAGTCGCCCTCCACGGCTTTGCCGAGCCAGTGGACGTACCGGACGGCGACGGGCTCGTCGAGCAGGTACTCCGCCCGGATCGCCGCCCGGGTCTCCGGGGTGGAGGGACGGTTGCCGAGCAGGACCTGCTCGGGGCTGCCCGGCGCGGCGGCGAGCAACGCGAAGGTGAGGACGGACAGGACACAGAGCAGGAGTCCCGCCGCCGCCGCCCGTTTGCCGATGAAGGACAGGATGGCCACCTCAAGCCACCGCCGGACGGATGGCGCTGTACACGTCGACGGTCCAGGCGCTCAGTTCGGCGGTGAACTTCTTGTTCAGCGTGTAGGGCTGGTCGATGCAGTACAGGGGAATGTAGGGGACCTGCTCGGCGACCTCGGCCAGCACCTCTGTGACCAGCTCGGCCTTTGCCGGGCCGGTGGCGGCCAGCGTCTTGCCGAGCCGCTCGTCCAGTTCGGCCGAAGCGTACATGGAGAAGTTCCAGCCGCCCTCCTTGACCGAGGCGCGGCTGAGCAGATCGGGCAGGACCTCGCCCGGGTCGGGCGTGGAGTAGCCCAGGTCGGCGAAGTGGATGCCGACACGGTCGTGGGACATCAGCCGCGCCCGGAAGGCGTCTTCCGGCTGGTTGTCCAGGGTGAGCTTGATCCCGATCTTGGCGAGGTCGGCGATGACGGCCTGGATGACCAGCGGATTCTCGACCGGGGCGTAGGGCACGGTGATCGAGAACCCGTCGGGGTAGGCCGACTGGGCCAGTTCCGCCTTCGCGGCGGCCAGGTCGTGCTTGTAGGTTCTCAGCCGGCCGGTGACCTGCTCCACCTGGTCGCCGAAGAGCGACGTGAGCTGGGGGGTCGTCAGCAGTGCCGGGATGAGCTTGCCGTGCCCGGCGGTGCCCACTCTGGCCAGCGCCTCCCTGTCCAGGGCATGCGCGACGGCGCGCCGTACGTGCACGTCCTTCAGCGGCCCCGCCGTGACGTCCAGGGACAGGAAGGCCAGGTTGTTGGAGGGATAGAAACCGGTGGTGACGCCGGCCATGCTGGTCCACTTGCGGATGTCCGGGATCGGGACGTCCATGGTCCCTTCCACGTCGCCCGAGGCGATGGCCAGGCGAAGCGACTCGGGGTCTTCCATCGCCTTGACCTCGATCTTGGACAGGGCGGGCTGCTTGCCCCAGTAACGTTCGTTGCGAACCAGGGTGAGACCGTCGGTGATGGAATACCGGGCGACCTTGTAGGGGCCGGTGCCGAGGGTGCCGACGTCAGGGCTGCCCAGGTCCTTGGGGTGGGCCTCGGCCACCTTGCGCGGCACGACCTGCCAGCCGATCGCGGCGGTGGACAGGAAGGTCCCGTTCGGCTGGCGCAGCACCACGCGCACCGCGCCGGGCCCGGTGGCCTCGACGCTCTTGACCGTGGTGAAGTAACTCGCTGCCTCCGAGGCGACCTTGGGGTCGAGATGGCGGCGCAAGGAGAAGGCCACGTCGTCGGCGGTCAGCGGCGTGCCGTCGGAGAACGTCACGCCGGAGCGAAGTTGGAAGTCGTAGACCCCGGGCTTGGTCTCCTTCCACGACTCGGCCAGCGAGGGGACGACCGTGCCGGCCTTGTCCAAGGTGACCGGGGTGTCGAGCATCGCGAACTGGGCCAGGGTCGAGGCGGTGTCGAAGCCGTGCGCGATGTCGAGACTACGGACCGGGGAGGTGTTCGCCCAGACCAGGGTGTCCTTGGCGGTGGTGGGCGCGGGGGCTTGCGCGCATCCGGCCAGGAGGAGGGCGGCGGCGCACAGCGCCTGATGGATCTTCACGTGCGGCCCTTCGGAGACGTTGGGGGTGTTCCGCACCGGCTCGCACGCGAACAGCGTGGCGAGCCGATTCTCAGAGCAGATGATGGGTGGCACCGGCGTCGGCGCGACCAGCGTGGCCGGCGTACCTCGTGGGTGCCGTGCCGGTCAGCATCACAGCTCAGGCATGGTTTGCCGTTGGCCGGGACGCAGAAGTCGCCGCGGGCGTTTTGTCCATTCGCGAAAAACGGCCGCGGGATCGGCCCGCCGTGGTTGAGCACCGCACGGTGAGCGGCGGCCTTCAGGACGGGAGGAGTTCGTGGCACGTGGGAGGACCGGCTGGAAGAGGACTGCCCTCCATGCGGGCGGGTGACTTCAGCTCGTGGCCGAGGCGTACGTCCTGGCCAGGCGTGCGAAGATTTTGTCGGCCGCGTCCTTGCCCAGGTTGTTGGCCACCACCATCATCGTCACGCCGCGGGTCAGGTCGGTCCCGCCCAGCGTGTTGAAGCCGCCGTACGCGCCCGCGTGTCCCTGCCAGACACGGTCCCCGGCCTCGAAGCGGTAGCTGGCCATCCCGTAAGGATCCTTGGCAGCGATGGACTGCGGGGTGGGCGTGATCATCGCCCGCAGAGTGGCCGGCTTCAGGAGCCCCTTTCTGGCATACAGCGCGTCGATGAACTGCGCGCCGCCGAGCGCGGTCAAGGCGAACAGGCCGTCGCCCCATGGGAGGCCGAACATGTCGGTCGGGATGCCGGTGTCGCCGAAGTGGGTGAACATGTCGATCCTGCCCTGCTTGGGGAAGTACTCGTAGCCGTGGGCGAAACGGGGGTAGTCCCGCTGCTTTCGCTCCATCGTCAGCACCTTGCCGTCCTCGGGCACGACGGAGCCGGCGCGGGCGGTGAAGGCGTTCACGGCGGCGGTGAGCTCTCGGTCCCCGCCCGCGCGCACGCTCAGCATGTGGGTCAGGATGAGGAATCCGGTGTTGGAGTAGCTGAAGTTCTTGCCGGGATCGACGGGAGGGCGCAGGGCGCGGGCGATCATCTGCCAGGTGAAGGGCCTCCCCGGCTCGTACTGCTCGCCGCCGGGAAGCAGCGCGGCGAGCTTGGGCGACTCGTACACGTCGGGGTAGCCCCCGGTGTGGGTGAGCAGCATCCGGAGCGTGACCACGTCGGAGCCAGGTACGTCGTCGCCGATGTAGGCCGAGATCGGGGTGTCCAGGGCGAGTTTGCCCGCCTCGACCTGGTTGAGCGCGTACGTGCCCAGGAGTAGCTTGCTGAAGCTCGCGAAGCCGAACAGCGTGTCGTCGGCGACGGGCGTGGGCGGGTCGTCGACGGCCTTGCCGTGCTTCCCCGACCAGACGAGCCGGCCGTCGCGCAGGATGACCGCCTGGACGCCCGGGTCTCCCACCTTGGCCGCGCTCTCGGCCAGGGCGGTGTCCAGCAGTTGGGCCAGGTCGATGGCCGGGACGACGGTGGCCGAGGTGTCCGGGGCGGCAGGGGTGGCGGCGGTGGCAGCGGTGGCGACAGTCGGGGTGGCGGTGAACAGGCTGGCGAGTAATCCGGCGAGGCCGGTCAACGCCAGGAACCCTCGTGCTGTGGTGGTAGGCATGGGGGGATCGTTCCTTTCGGGAGGGAGGTGCAGCAGCAAGAGAGCGGGACGATGACCACCTGCTGCACCTGGCTGAACACGCCATTAGTGTGGGAGCGGGTTCGTCACCCGGCGTTGGATCGAGCGCCAAACTCCGCAGGACCAGAATTATCCGATCGGCCAATGCGGGGTCCCGGAAACAACTGACCTGCGACGAGGTTCCATGGGTCATGCGCGAGGTGATCGCCGGTGCGCACGCGTGAGGATCTATCGACAGGTGGACGACCGACGGCGGTCCCCTCGGCGACCCGAGGACTGAGCAACGGCGAGATCGCCGCCACGTGCACCATCGAGGAAGGCACCGTAAAGACACACGTCAACCGAATCCTCACCGAACTCGGCCACCGGAGCCGCGTGCACGCCGCGATCTACGCCCACGAACACGGCCTCGTCGCCTGCGCGCCCACGAGGCGCCCGGGCGTCCCACGACGCCTCACGTCCGCAGGTCTGCCGCAGCCCATGGGTCGGCGGGGATCACCTGGAGGCATCGCCCGTCCTCGTCCACCACGCGGCCGTAGATCTTCACCTGCCGCAGGATCAGCCGTCGTTCAGCGACGGCAACGCCGGGAGACAACCTCGCGGCCCGGATCAGCAACTCCTCCAGATGCTCGAAGGAGCGCAGGTTGACGATCAAGGCGAGGTTGGTTGAAGTGGTCACAGCCGCGCACATGCGGGTTTCCGGCCAGGTCGCCAGGCGGTTCCCCACGGCACGCAGGTCGGTGTCCGGGACGGTCAGCCAGAGCAGCGCGAGCAAGTGCCAGCCGGCCAGCCGCCGCGCGACGTCGACGCGGAAGACGATGTCATCGTTGCGCAGGAGCCGGTCGAGCCGGCGTCGTATCGCGTGCGGCGTGGTGCCGAGTTCTTCGGCGAGTTCGGTGTGGGGTCGGCGCCCGTCATGGCTGAGGGCGAGGAACAACGCCCGGTCGAGCGGGCCAAACGGGCGGACCTCCTGAGGCGGCGGGCCGACGGTCTCGCGGATCCGCTCAGTCTGCGCGGGGTTCATCACGCCCAGGCGCCAGACCATCCCGCCGAAGAGGCCGCCGAACACGTGGCTGCGCATCCGCGTCACGTGTGGCCGTAGCGGAAGGCCGTTCAGCAGGACGTCGGTCGTGGCGGACAGCGTCGGCGCGACGATGTTGGCGAAGACGTGGTACTCGCCGCTCGTGACGCCGACGGTGCTGACGTAGGGCAATCGCGCGAGGCGGGTCGCGACCTCCATCTCGGTGCCGGGCTCGCAGGTCAGCTCGATGATCGCGCCATGGGCCCGCGCGTTGCTGTGGGCGACACTCACCCATGCGGCGCCGGTCTCCTGGAGCCGCTGCCACCTGCGGGCCAGGGTGATCGGCGCAAGCCCGAGCACCTGGGCGAGCTTCGTCCAGCTCGCCCGCGGGCTGATCTGCAGAGCGTCCACCAGAGCCAGGTCGGTCTCGTCCAGGAGATCGGGCTCGCTGTCATTTCTCAACATTCAGCGCCTGGATCCTGTCAGTATCCATCGTTTTAGGCACCATATCCGGCATCACGTGCAGGCTGTGACGACACCACCCCCCTCAGCAGCAGCACCAAGATGGAGCGCACTATGGCCCATACCACCAGCGACGACCGGCAGGACAGCTGGCAGGAAGCGCTGCACCGCAAGATCAGCAGGCGTCTGCTGCCCCTCCTGCTGATCTGCTACATGTTCGCCGCGCTGGATCGCGTCAACCTCGGCTTCGCGAAACTGCAGATGAGCCAGGACATCGGGATCAGCGAGGCCGTCTACGGCCTCGGCGCCGGGATCTTCTTTCTCGGTTACGTGTTGTTCGAGATCCCCAGCAACCTGATGCTGACCAGGATCGGCACCCGCAAGACCATCATGCGGATCATGATCCTCTGGGGTCTGACCTCCGCCGGGATGATGTTCGTGCAGGACGTGACCAGCTTCCTGGTCCTGCGGTTCCTGCTCGGCGTCTTCGAGGCCGGCTTCGCGCCGGGCATCATCTTCTACCTCGGCTATTGGTACCCGGCCGCACGGCTGGCCGCGCCCACGGCGCTGTTCATGCTCGCCGGCCCCATCAGCTCCGTCCTCGGCGGACCCGTGTCCACCTGGATCATGACCTACCTCGACGGCGCGTGGAGCCTGGCCGGATGGCAATGGATGTTCGTCCTCGAAGGGCTGCCCACAGTGCTGCTGGGGTTCGTCGTGTGGCGCACTCTCGCCGACTCGCCCGTCCAGGCCCGATGGCTCAGCGATGCGGAGAAGGCGCAGGTGACGCGGGACGTCGACGCCGGCCGAAACCCGCAAGGCAAGCACGAGTTCCGTCAGGTGCTGCGCGACCGCCGCGTCTACGGTCTCGCGCTGAGCTACTTCTTCCTGATCGGCGGCATGTATGCGGTGATCTTCTGGTTGCCGACGATCCTCGCCGACAACGGCATCAAGAGCATCACGGCGGTCGGCCTGTATTCGGCGCTGCCGTACGCCGCCTCGATCGTCGTGATGATCGTGCTGAGCAGGCGCTCCGACCGGCGCGGTGAACGTCGCCTGCACAGCGCGGTCCCGGCGATCGTGGCCGCGGTGGCGATGGCCGTCGCCGCGTTCACCACCGACAATCTGCCCATCGCGCTCACGGCGATCGTCATCTCGACCGCGTGCAGCTGGGGCTCCTACGCGGTGTTCTGGTCGATGCCCTCGTCGCATCTGTCCGGGACGGCCGCCGCCGGCGGCATCGCGCTGATCAACAGCATCGGGCTGGTGGGCGGGTTCATCAGCCCGATGCTCTTCGGCTGGCTCAAGGAGGCCACCGGCGGCACCCTCGTGGGCCTGCTTGTCCTGGTCGGGATGTTGCTGGCCAGCGGCATCGGCATCGCGGCCACCCGCATTCCCGCCGCATCCGCTGACGGCGTCCACCACTGACGGCGTCCACCACACAAGGAGAGGATCGATCGTGCGCATCATGGTCGCGGGATTCCAGCACGAGACGAACACCTTCGCCACGACACCGGCGACCTACGAGAGCTTTGTCAACGGAGAAGGGTTCCCCGCGCTACGCAGAGGCGAGGCGCTGTACGAGCTGGAAGAGGTCAACATCGCGATGGGCGGGTTCCTGACCGCGATGCGCGGGCACCCGTGCCAGATCGTGCCCGTGATCTGGGCGGCGGCCTGCCCGTCCGGGCGGGTCACCCGCGACGCCTACGAGCGCATCGCGGGTGAGATCCTCGACGCGGCACGAACCACCCGCCCCGATGCGATCTACCTGGACCTGCACGGTGCGATGGCGGCCGAGCATCTCGATGATGGTGAAGGCGAACTGCTCACCCGGCTGCGCGCGGTCGTGGGCGACGACGTCCCGATCGTGGTGAGCCTGGATCTGCACGCCAATCTCACCGAACACATGATGGCCATGGCGGACGCCACTGTTGGGCTGCGTACCTATCCGCACGTCGACATGGCGGAGACAGGCGGCCGGGCGGCCGAGGCGCTGCTCCGGTTGTGCGCCGGCGAACGGCTCCACCAGGAGTGGCGCAAGATCCCCTTCCTCATCCCGATCAACAGCGGCTGCACCGAGATGGAACCCGCTCGCAGCGTCTACGGCAGCCTCGAGGCGCTGAGCGGGGACGGCGCCTGCCTGTCCTTCGCAGCGGGATTCCCCGCCACGGACTTCCCCGAATGCGGCCCTGCGGTGTGGGGGTACGGCCCCGACGCCGAGGCGTTGCGCAGCGCGCTCGACACGCTGTACGAGGACATCGTGAAGCGGGAGGCGGATTGGCGGGTCAGCCTGCTGGCGCCCGTGGAGGCCGTCGACCTGGCGACCCGACTCTCCGCAGGCGTCGGCCGTCCTGTGGTGATCGCCGATACCCAGGACAACCCAGGGGCCGGCGGCGACGCGCGGACGACCGGCCTGCTCCGCGCGCTGGTGGACGCCGGGGTGTCCGCCGCCCTGGCCGCGATCTGGGATCCCGCCGCCGCGGCTGCCGCACACGCGACAGGGCCGGGCGAGACCGTCAGCCTGGCACTCGGCGGGCATCCGGGCCTGGCCGGCGCGGAGCCTTACCAGGGAGCCTTCGTGATCGAGCACCTTTCCGACGGCCGGTGCCGTATCGAGGGCCCGATGATGCACGGCACCGAGATCGACTCCGGCCCGAGCGCCTGCCTGCGCGCCGGGGCTGTGCGCGTGGGTGTGACCAGCAGGAAGGTGCAGCTCCTCGACCGCGCGCAGCTCCGCATGCTCGGGATCAGTCCGGAACGGGAGCGGATCGTGGTGCTCAAGAGTTCTGTCCATTTCCGCGCTGACTTCGCTCCGGGGGCGGAGGCCGTACTCGTCGCCGCGGCGCCGGGGCCGGTCGCCGCCGACCCGGCCGACCTGCCGTGGCGACATCTGCGACCGGGCATGCGGGTGAGCCCCCTCGGCAAGGAGGCGTCGTGACCGGCGGAACCGAACAGACCAGCGTTCTGATCACCAACGCGCGAGTGCTCGACGTGGAAGGCGCCGCGTACCTGGAGGACCGGAATCTCCTCATCGTCGACGACACCATCGCGGAGATCGGCGGCCACGAGGTCGGGGCACTGCGCGACAGCGACGTCATCGACGCCGGAGGGCGCACCGTCCTTCCTGGACTCATCGACGCTCATGTGCACGTGACCGCCTCCACGGCCGACCTGTCCACGTTGGGCGAATGGTCACCGAGCTACGTGGCCGCCCGCGCGAGTCACATCCTGCGGGACATGCTGCACCGAGGTTTCACCACTGTCCGGGACGTGGGCGGCGCCGATCACGGCCTGGCCGACGCCGTCCACGAAGGCTACTTTCCCGGCCCGCGGCTGCTGTTCGGCGGCAAGGCGATCTCGCAGACCGGCGGCCACGGAGACATGCGCCCCATGGACCGGGTCGTGACCGACGCGCACCCCTGCCGCGCCACGATCAGCGTGGTGTGCGACGGCGCGGACGAGATGCGCAAGGCCGCCCGCGAACAACTGCGCACCGGCGCGCACCACGTCAAGCTCATGCTCTCAGGAGGTGTCGCCTCTCCCACCGACCGCGTGGACTCCACGCAGCTGTCCCTGGAGGAGATCCGGGCGGTCGTCGAGGAAGCGGAGGCGGCCAACCGGTACGTCGCCGGCCACGCCTACACCGCTCGCGCGGTCAATCGTGCGCTGCGCTGCGGCGTGCGCAGCATCGAGCACGGCAACCTGCTCGACGAGACCAGCGTCGAGCTGTTCAGGAAGCACGGCGCCTTCTACGTGCCGACGCTGATCACCTACCGGGCGCTGGCGGAGGAGGGCCTGCGGTACGGCCTGCCGCCCGGCAGTCATCGCAAGGTTTCCGAGGTGCTCGACCACGGGCTGCGCGCCCTGGAACTGGCTCACCGGGGCGGCATCGACATCGTCTTCGGCACAGACTTGCTCGGCGGCATGCACCCGCACCAGGCGCGGGAGTTCGACCTCCGCGCCGAGGTGCAGCCCGCTCTCGATGTCATCCGCTCCGCCACCAGCGTCGCCGCGCGCCTCGTGGGGCTGCCGGGCCGCATCGGCGAGATCACGCCCGGCGCGCACGCCGACATCCTGATGGTGGAGGGCGATCCGCTGCAGGACATCACCGTGCTGTCCCGGCCGGACAAGCACCTGAAGCTGGTGTTGAAGGCCGGCCGGGTCATGCGCTGACGGCAGGCGCCCCCGGGTCGCGACGTGATCGAGCCGTAGCTGCCGGGGGCGTTGGAGTCCTGTACGGCTTGCGTGGGAAACGGGAGGCGCAAGCCGTACACCTAGGATCACAAAGCCGGTTTGCCGGGCTTGAACAGCCAGTCTGCGAAGAAGTCGGACAAGTCATGGCCGGAGATCCGCTCCGATAGAGCGATGAAGGCGCGAGTATCGGCGTTGCCGTACTTGTGCTCCGCCGTCCACGTGCGGAGGATCTGGAAGAACGCCGTGTCACCCACTTTGCTCCGCAGGACGTGGAGGGTCATCGCGCCGCGGTTGTAGACGCGGTCGTGGAAGAGCGCCGCCGGGCCGCCGGGGTCGGCGGTCGGCGTCTTCCAGAACGCGTCCTTGGCGGGAATGGCGTAGGCCGTGTCGAAGGACGTCTGGAGGCCCCGCTCGCCGATCTTGTCCTGCCAGAGCCAGTCGGCGTAGGTGGCAAAGCCCTCGTTGAGCCAGATGTGCTGCCAGCGGCTGGGCGTCACCGAATCGCCGAACCATTGGTGCGCCAGTTCGTGGGCGAGAAGCCACTCGCTGGGCACCTCGTCGTAGATGGGTCTGCTCTGGGTCTCCAGGGCGTAGCCCACGTTCGGCGCGTGGTCGACGATCGCGCCGGTGGAGGAGAACGGATAGGGGCCGAAGAGCGACGCGAAGTAGTCGAGTACGGGGGCATGGCGCTCGGCGAGGTTCACGGCTTCGTCGGCCAGCTTGGGGTCGACGGCGACGATGGTCCGGTACTTTCCGATCCTGGTGTCGGTCAGCTTGAACTTCCCGACGGTGACGGTCGCGAGGTAGCCGGCCATCGGCTCCTTGACGTCCCAGACGTACGTGGTGCGGTCGCCGGTGGTTTTACGTGAGGTCAGGTCGCCGTTGGCGACCGCCATCCGGGTGCTCGGCACCGTCACCGTGAAGCGGTAGGTGGCCTTGTCGGTCATGTGGTGGTTGCCGGGGTACCAGGTCATGGCGCCCTGCGGCTCGTTGGCGTTGAACACGCCGTCACTGGTGCGGATCCAGCCGCCGCGCGAGCCGTCGGGGTCCACGACGTGCTTGGGCCTGCCCTGGTACTCGACCACAATCGTGAAGGCACGACCCGAGGCGAGCGCCGCGGTCGGCGTGACGACGAGTTCGGTCCTACCCTGGCTGAAGGCGGCGGGCGCGTCGTTCACCGTCACCTTGCTGACGTCGAGGTCGGCGGTCAGATCCAGATTGAACCTGCTCAGCTCCTGCGTGGTGCGCGCCTTGATGGTCGCGATGCCGTTGAGGACGTTGGAGCTCGGGCTGTAGTCGAGTACGAGATCGTAGTGGCCCGCGTCGTAACCGCCGTTGCCCTGCCCGGGAAAGTACGGATCTCCCCCACTGGGATCGCCGGGTGCGCCCGAGGAGGCGGAGACCGTCAGGAGGGCTGCTGCGGCAAGCGCCAGAGATCGCTTCATAGTGAACATTCGACAGCCAGGTCGCTCTTGTTACACATTTTTTCCTGTTTATCTGTAGAAGTCCCGTAAAATCTCCCGGCATGCTGGCCTGCCGGGGCCGGAAGGTCGGAAGCGTTTGACGAGGCTGACCGCACGGTCGGTGACGGTGAAGCCGAGACTCTGGTACAGGCCCACGGCGCCGACGTCGAGTACGACATGGTCCAACCCCTCGGCCCGTAGCACGTGGGCCAGCAGCGTGCGAGCCAGCCCCTGCCCTCGCGCGTCCCGCCGTACGCCGGCGGCCGTGATGTAACCGAACGGCCCGCCGCGCAGCGGCCACTCCTCCTGCGGCACGTCGACTAGGACGAACCCGACGATGGATATGAACTGCGTCAGGGAGCGACGGAGGCGTACGCCTCGGCCAGTTCCTTCCAGATATCGACGGCGGTATCGGCGTTCATGCGGTTGGCCACGACCATCAGGGTCACGCCACGCGTCAGGTCGGTCGCTCCCATCGAGCTGAATCCGCCGTACCCGCCCGGGTGGCCCTGCCAGACGCGCCCGCTGACCTCGGCCCGCTCGGTGGCCATCCCGTACGTGTCGCGCTGCGCGGCCGCCTGCGGAGACGCCCTGATCATCTCTTCGATCGTGTCGGGCCGAAGGAGCCGCTTTCCGACGAACAACGCGTCGAGGAACTTGGCCCCGCCGAGCGCGGTGCCGGCGAACAGCCCGTCCCCAAACGGCAGGCCGTACAGGTCGGTGGGGATGCCCGTGGCGCCGAAAGCGGTGAAGAAGTCGACCAGCACGCCCTCCTTCTCGATGGAGTAACCGTGGGCCAGGCGGCGAAAGGCTTCCTGGGACCGTTCGGCGGTCAGCGACTCGTTCGTCGCCCCTGCCGGCCGAAGGAAGTGCCGGAGGTCGCGCTCGAGCGCCTCGTCTCCGCCGGACATCCTGGTCAGCACGTATGTCAGGACGAGGAATCCGGCGTTGGAGTACTCAAACCGCTCGCCGGGGTTGACCGGCTGGAAAATGCCCTTCGCTAGCATGGCGAAGGTGTAGGGCTCGTTCGGATCGTAGTGGTCGCCGCCCTCGAAGAGCGGAGCGGTCTCGGGGAGCTCGTACAGGTCCGGGTAGCCGGCGGTGTGCGTGAGCAGCATCCGGAGCGTGACCACGTCGGAGCCCGGCACGTCCTGCCCGACATAGGACGATATCGGGTTGTCTAGGGCCAGGACCCCGCTTTCGACCTGGCGCAGGGTGTACGCGCACAGAATCAGCTTGCCGAAGCTGGCGAAGTTGAACATCGTCGAGCCGGTGACCGGCGCGGGCTGGTCGTTGATCGCCTTACCGGAGTTCGCCGACCAGATCAGTTCGCCGTTGCACATCGCGACCGCCTGGACACCCGGATCACCGAACTCCGCGGCCGCCCTGGTGAACGCCTTGTCCAGGGCAGCCTGAACCGGCCCCCCGCCGACCCGGGCCGCCACCGCACCCTCTGGGGGAACGCCCATCTCGCCCGCGGGGAGGCTGCCTTCCGACGCCTTGACCATTGCTGTCCTTCCGTGAGGTCTGCGGTTCTCTTCTTGGATGAGTTCGCACCAGTGTGAATCCGGTCCGATGACTGAGCTTTGGCGGGAGCGCCAAGAGTCCAGCCGTACGAGTGACGCAACCGCCAAAGTCCGCAGATTTCGCAGTGTCCGGCTGAAGAAGCCGCCGCTGTCGGGGTTGACGGCCAGCGCGGTCGCTCTCGCCTCGGCCGCCTCGGCGAGCCGATCGGCGCGGGCGAGCACGATGGCGGACCACATGAGGGGCTCCGCGCGCCTGGGCAGACGCCCGGCCGCGCGGGACAGAGCGGCGAGAGCCGCTGCCCGTCGCCGTCCTCCGGCACCCAGTTACCGCTGACCACGCCAGGTGCGAAGATGGCGCGAGCTCGGTGTTCGCCTGACGACACAAGAAACCCCTGGTAGATGGATTGATCACCACAACCAGATCCGTCACAACCAGGGGCCTCGGATGCATTTCTGTCGTGCTGCCGTCGATTTGTCGCCTCAGACCCTGAACTACGTCACCGGGATGATCCGGCGGCCCCCTCAGGCGATCGGCTCGGCCTGGCGGCTGCTCAACCCCGGTCGACAGGCCCTGCTGGTACTGGTCTACCTGCGCAAGGGCGAGACGTTCACCGGGCTCGGGGCCGGGTTCGGGGTGTCGACGGCGACCGCGTGGCGGTATGTGAAGGAGACCGTGGCGTTACTGTCGGCGCGCTCACCCAAGCTCGGCCAGGCGCTGCGCAAGGCGAAGCGGGACGGGCTGAACTACCTGGTGCTGGACGGCACGCTGATCCACACCGACCGGGTCGCCGCCGACCGGCCGTACTCCTCCGGCAAGCATCGCGTGCACGGGATGAACATTCAGGTCATCGCCTCACCGGACGGAACCATCGTGTGGACCTCCGGAGCGTTACCGGGCAAGGCCCACGACCTGAGCGCCGCCCGCATCTGGGGCATCCTGCGCGCCCTCGAAGGCGCGGGCATCATCACCCTGGCCGACAAGGCATATCAGGGAGCCGAAGGCCCGATCCGCACCCCGTACAAGGGCAAGAACAAATCGGAATCCCAGAAGCAGGCCAACGGCGCCCACGCCCGCCTTCGCGGACCCGGCGAACGAGCGAACGCCCAGCTGAAGAGCTGGAAGATCCTCCGCAAGCTACGCTGCAGCCCCAGCAAGGCCGGCCACCTCTGCAAGGCTATCGCCGTCCTTCAAAACCACCGCGTTGCTCAGGCCGCCTGAGGATGAAAAAGGGTCACTGATCCAAATACCGGCCAGAAAGTCCGAGCTAGGACAGGGCGATAGACCAATTCTTGGTCAAACCGGCATCGGATTCCGAGCCGAACACCGCGAGTAACCAACAGCGGCACAGGGTTTTAGACTCATGACATACACGGACGAATCGCCGCAGTCGCTACGTGCATGCATGTCCGAAATCGATGCATTCGCGTTGACATCTTCTAACGCGTCCGACAGAATGCGGCACGCTCTGACACGCACAAACAGAACTCCCCTTTATCCGTAGGTTCCGGGGTCGAGCCCCGGGCGCCCCACCACTCCACACCCCATCCGACCTGGGCTTTCTCGATCCTCGGCCTTCTTCAGCGAGGCAAGATGGCCGAGTTCATGCTCGTCACATGCTCTTCGGCACGGGACCGGCACATGAACGGCCAGCCAGCAAGGGCGGGACTCCGGCGGGTAGCCCCGTCGTCCCATGCCACTTTCCTCACCTCAAGTGGCACAAGAATCCAGAAATCCACCTCCGCTCAACCCGGGGCACGCCAAATCGCATCTCCTGGTTGACTCCTTCCGGAGGAGAAGGTGACCGATCACGCGGGTCGCTTGTGCGTCGCCACTGGAGGTCGTCAGCGAGCCAGCCGTCCCAGCATGGCCGAAGCGGCAGCGATCCCGACGGTGGAGGCCACGACCAGCACCGCGAAGTCCAGCGGTAAGGGGGAGGAGATCCCGAGCAGCAAGCCGCGCAGCGCGTCGACCTCGTAGGTGAGCGGGTTGATCGTGCTGATGATCCATCACACCTGAATGATCACAGCGGTGGCCGTTGCCTCTTCCTTAGACCCAAGGCGCTTAAGCGCTGAAGCGGTGCAGCTCACGCCTGCCCAGACCATCACCACCGATGTGCGGCTGGAGTACTAATAGCCGTTCCGGTGGTTGAGAGCTGATCTCAGTGCTGGTCTTTCAGTAGCGGGAGCTGGTGTCTTCCCCGGTGCGGCAGGCTCCGGCGTCGGTTCGGGACGGATACCGAACGGACCGGCCTGTCCGGGCAACGTGACCCCGAGCTGGGCGGCGCCTTTGGCCCGGAAAGGAGTGCGGATCACCGGTTGCCTGCTTCCACCGCTCAGCGGTAACTAATAGTGCGTTCTGTGCCAAAGACAGGCTGATCACGGAATGCCACCCTCGTTGAGTAGGCCCAACTAGCGACTCGAATGAATGGAGAGCGCGTGCCCAGGATCAAGCGCGGCCTCGCCTTCGCGGCGGTGGCCCTCACCCTCACAGCCGGCCCCGCCCTACTCGCATCTGCACCGGCCACCGCTGCGACGGCCACCACCACGGCCACCGCAGAGGCGGCACTAGGCCGCTACGAATTCGCGGGGAGATACGCGTCCTACGACAATGGTTATGAAAGATGCCACCTAGATGGCCAGCGCTCTGCCCGTGCCTACCAGTGCCTGAGCAAGTATTATGAGAATGAAGGTTTTTTCTGGACCCTGTGGCTCTGGACAGCATGAGCAACGTGTGAGCAGGCCGTTACCGGGCTCTCGCATCCGGCTAAAAAGCCCGGCGCTCGGGTCGGCGTCACCAGACGCAAAGTAGCTCAGCGGGAGATCGGACCAGACAGAATTTCAATTCTGTCTGGTCCGATCTCCTAGCGGCGTCATCCCAGGCCAACGCCCCTACCTTGGTTCTCCCGCCGATTCGGTCCCGTGGGCCTCGACAGCAGAGCGCCGAATCCCGCCCTCTCCGAACGGCGCAACGGGCCGCATTACACCCTCATGGATCCCGGGGAGACCCAGCAGTAGGACGCTTACGGAAACCCAGGTCATAGCCATATCCGCCCGATTTTCCGCGAGCACTACCGAACCCCCCAACGTAACCATTCGTTACTTTCCGCTATCGCTCGGCCGTGCCGGATCCGGCCGGAACTCACCCATAAGGCGTCCTCCTCCCGAGCGTGGCCCCAACCGCCAGGTAGTCCCGACCACTCAGCTCAGAAGCCCTGAATCCTGTCCGGTTCCTGAAATGACTTAGTGGTCCGGCTCGTAAGTCATTCGAGGGTTCACGCGGTCGCTTGTAGGGCGGCAGGCTGATAGTCGCAGCCAGCGGGCTGTTGGAAGTGGAGCTCCTTCTGTTCGTGTCGCTCGATCCGGGCCACCAGGTCCTCGAGGTCGGCCAGGGTGAACTTCCATCTGAAGGGCCGGGCAGTCTCGTTGTAACGACGCTCGAAAGCGATCAGCCGGTCTTCGACCTGGTCAAGACTGGTGAAGTCGTTGGGTGTGACCACCAGCTGCACGATGGAGAAGAAGATCTCGATCTGGTTGAGCCAGGACGCGTGCACGGGAGTGTGGACCATCACCGCGTTGGGGAACCGGGCGGTGAGCCGGTCGGCGGCCGCCTTGCCACGATGGGAGGAACCGTTGTCCACGACCCAGAACACCCGCCGGGCCGAGGCGTATGGCTCTTGCGCCATGACCTGCTCGGCCAGGTCCATGAACGGGATGATGCCCGTCTTGGGCGAGCAGCGGCCGAACACGCGGGCCTGGTGGACGTCGTAGGCGGCCAGGTAGGCCAATGCGCCGCCGCGTTCGTAGTCGTGGTTGACGCGCATCATCCGGGCGGTGCCGGGCGGCAGGCTGGGATGGCAGCGGCAGCGGGCCTGGATCGAGGTCTTCTCCTCGGCGGAGATCACATACTCGTCGCCGGTCAAGGGCTGCCCGTCCCAGAGGCGCTGGTAGAGGCCGAGCACGCGGGCGGCCTTGGTGGCGAAGCCGGGGTCGCGGACGAATATCCAGGAGGCGTGCTGCCACGGTTTGAGCACGTCGGCGGCCAGGATCCGGCGGACGGTGGAGGCGGACATCGCCTCGGCGATGCCCCGCCCGACGGCTTCGCGGGCCAGGTCGGTGCTGCTCCAGCGGGACAGCGGCGTCCCGGTCTCGGTCGGTAGCTGGCAGGCCAGCGCCGTGACCTCGGCTCGCTGGACGGAGGTGAAGCGGGGTGGCCGGCCGCTGCGGGGCCGGTCCTTGAGCCCGTCGATGCCCTGGTCGGCGTAGCGGCCACGCCACCGGCGGACGGTATCGAGGTGGACCCGCTGCCGCAGGGCGATGCGGGCGTTGGAGTAGCCGTGCGCGGCGTCCAGCACGATCCGGACGCGCACGACCTGCTGGTAGGGGGCGGTGTGGGAATGGGCCAGTTGCTTGAACCGCCGTCGCTCGCAGGCGGTCAAGACGATCTGGCGAGCGCGGGGGACGGGCACGCGGAACGCTTTCGGTGATCTGATGAGGGGCGCTGCCACTTTGCCCCGATATCCACCGCCCGGGACGGGACCGACACGCCGGACCGGCAAGATTGGGCTCATGCCCGCCATCCCGGAGTCGACCAAGACCTCCCTGGCTCAGCGACTGCGCCAGCACGCCCATGATCGCTGGCCGCAGCTGGCAGGCCTGCACGTCCGCTACCACGGCCAGTTCGCCTACGTCGAAGGCGAACTGGCCGAAGGCCACCGGCTGCCCCTCATCCGGCTTCGTTACGGCGGATCGGCCTCCATCTGGGGATTCGGGCTCTACCGCGCCAGCAGCGGCAAGTACGTGAACCAGATCCTGCCCACCGGCATGTCCGCCGGCACACCCCAAGAAGCCCTCGACTGCGCCTGCGATCTCTACCTCAGCCACTGACCCCGAAGGACTTACGGGCAGAACCACTTAGCCACAGGTCAGCGCGTCAGAGATGTTCTCCATGCGGATTCGGGCGCATCCCAGCGCTACCCTCCGGAGCCGAGACCTCGGTCTCCGCGCTGTCCGCGCGGACCCTGCCGCCACGACCGCCGCCACCCGGCGACGGCGTCCTGACCTCCTCCTCCCTGTACCCCATCCTCATCCACTAGGAGAATCATGACCTTCCCTGCCATGCCCGCCGCCGTCCTGCAGTTCTTCACCGCCTCCCAGAACGCCGACGCCGACACCTGGGCGGCAGCGTTCGCCGACGACGGCGTCTTCCACGACCCGGTCGGCCCGCCACCCATCACCGGCCGCGCCGCCATCCACCGGTTCATTGCCTCGGTCCTGCCCGGCTTCCACCCATTCCTCGGACTGACCCCGCTGCAAGCCCACACCGTGGGCAACCAGGTCGCGGTGTCCTGGCGCGGGCCGCCGTCGCCCTGGACGGCACACCGGCCAACTGGTCGGGCATCAACGTCTACGAACTCGACGACACCGGCCTGATCAAGGAAGCCAAGGCCTACTTCAACAGCGCCATCTTCCAGGCCCAGCTCACCCACTGAACCCGACCAGCGAGGCGGGCCGTCATGGGGAGTCAGTGGCAGCGGCTCCGGTGACCGCTCGTGACGGTGTTGCGGACTGCCGGGCTGAGGCAGCGTCCACAGGCGGCGCCGTTCGTGTCTGCCGCGACCTTGCTGACGGCCTCTGGGATGGTCACCGCCGGCCGCTCGGCCCAGGTGCGCAAGACCCAGGCCCCGGGAATTGGCGTCAGGCTTCGATCACGACCCGGATCCGGCTGCGGGCTTCACGGTCCCGGAGGGAAGACGCCCTGGCCCGGAGCGAGGATTCCGTCGGGGTCGTAGCGTTCACGGGCCGCCTCGAAGGCCGCCCATTCGGGGCCGTAATGGGTGCGCCACTCCTCGGGCGTGGTGGGTATGGAGCCGACCGGGTACTGGTATCCCCCGACGGATTGGGCGCTCAGGTAGAGGGAACGGTTGGCCTCCACCATGTCCTGCGGGCTCCCGGCTCCCAGCGAGGCGGTTCTGAGCAGTGTGAAGAGGAAGACCGTCTCCTCGTCGGGCAGGCGCAGCAAGGGCAGGTTCAGGCGGGCGCGGGGGAAGGGATAGAGCAGGACCACGCCGCTGGCGCCGACCTCGGTCTCGGTCAGTTCCTTGATGGCGGCCTCCACGAAGGCATCGGTACGGCTCGCGGGCAGGAACATGTTCCACCAGGGGTGCGGGCGGTACCACTCGCCTGTGGACTTCAGGTAGGCGACGCCCTCGGCGAGCCGGTTGAGGAAGTCGAAGTAGGACATGTCCTGGATCTCCCGGTCGACGGGCTGGTCGCTCAGCCCGTCGAGCAGCCTGGCGTCGTCCGGCGGGGTCGTGCCGTCGAAGAAGGCGACCGCTTCAAGCTGGTAACTCCAGCCGGCGGAGCCGGTCGGCAGCCCGAGCTCTCCCTCCACGTAGGCGAAGCGGCCGTCGTTGACCACGCGCCGCTGGTCGGCGGTCAGCGCGGCGACGCTCGGGTAGGAGAGCAGGTAGTGGCGGACCGTCGCGGGGGCGGGCAGCAGGCGTACGGTGGCCTTGGTGATGATGCCGCACTGTCCTCTGCCGGCCAGCGCCGCGTGGAAGAGGTCGGGACGCAGCTGCGCGGAACATCTCCTCAGGCTGGCCTCCCCCGTGACGATTTCCAGCTCCACGACGCTGTCCGCCTGGGATCCGTGGTGATGGGTCTGGCCGCCGAGACCGCCCACGGAGAGCGTGCCACCGACCGAGAGCTCCAGGTAGTCGGTGAAGACCGGAGGGGTCAGGCCGCGGGCCAGGGTCGCCTGCGCCAAGCTGCTCCAGAGCGCGCCCGCCTCCACGACGGCCGTGTCCTCCCGCACCTCAATCGCGTTGAGCGGGGTCATGTCGATGATCAGACCGCCCTCGACCTGGCCCTGACCGAAGGTGGCGTGTCCCTGGCCGCGCGCGGCCACCTGCAGGCCGTGCGTCCGGCAGTACTTCATCATCAGCATGATGTCCGACACGGCGCCGGGCTCCAGTACGGCCCCGGGGATCCGGTGGACCAGGTGCCCGAAGTCGTCGGCCGCCTGGCCGCGCGAGGCGGGATCGGTCACCACCTTGCCCTTCAGCGGCGGCAGGTCGTCCATCCCCTGAGACCGGGCGGCGTCGGTGACCCACGTCCGCGTGGACGGGTCGAAGCCGATCACGGCCGCCGCCGCCGTGGGTAACGGCCGTCTCCACGAATGCCACGTCATACCCGATCCTTTCGCAGCCCGTCACGTCGCGTTGATAATCGCCGACGGCATCCGGTCACGCCACCCGAACGAAACCGGATGACAGCCACAAAAGGGTTACCGCGGCGCTTCGGGCCTCCACGGGCGAGCGGCGGCAGGTTGGAGCGATGAGTTTCACGTGTCTGGCCGACCTGCAATCAGCCTGAGCGGGGTGCGGTTGCTCCATTCCGCTGACGACGGAAGAGCTTCTCCCGCTGGGCGCCCAAGGACCACCACGATCCCGACCGCCGCCGTGATCGCCTACGACAGCGCGCTCAACGATCCTCGGTCATGCAAGCAACCAAAGTTGACTATGCCGGATTAGGCAACTAGGGTTGCTTACATGCCGGCAGAAGACGTACCCACACCCCAGGGCCCAGCCGACACGGTTCCCCGCACCCTCATCCCGGCCGGCGTCGACCGGGCCGGCCTGATGGATCGCGTCGAGGAGACGCTCACGCGCGAAAGCCGGTAACCAGCACCTCCTAGCCCCCACGCTCCGGCCCCGGTCCGGGCCGCGATGCGCCATGCCCTCGCGCCGGGCTTCGCCGGCATGTGCTCCGGCACGAGGTCATCCGAACACGAAGAGAGGTCATCTCATGACGAAGAGCAACGACATCGTGCTCGACGTCGACGGGCTGCGCATGCGCTACGGCTCGCTCGACGTCCTGCACGACGTCACGTTCCAGGTCCGCCACGGCGAGATCCTGGCTCTGCTGGGGCCGAACGGCGCGGGCAAGACCACCACGATCGAGATCCTTGAAGGCTTCCGCATCCGGTCGCAAGGCCGGGTCTCGGTGCTCGGCGCCGATCCCGCGCACGGCGACGAGCTGTGGCGGGCCAGGCTCGGGATCGTGCTGCAGTCCTGGCGCGACCACGGCAAATGGCGGGTACGCGAGTTCCTCGCCCACCTCGGCACCTACTACGCCCCCTACGCCACCCCGGGGATCCCGCGCCCCTGGGACCCCGACGAGCTGATCGAGAGGGTCGGCCTGACCGAGCACGCCGGCAAGAAGCTCAAGACACTGTCGGGCGGCCAGCGGCGCAGGCTCGACGTGGCGATCGGCCTCGTGGGACGCCCGGAGCTGTTGTTCCTCGACGAGCCGACCACCGGTTTCGACCCGCAGGCCAGGTCCGACTTCCACGATCTCGTACGCGACCTGGCCGACGCCCGCGAGACCACCGTCCTGCTAACCACCCACGACCTGGACGAGGCCGAGAAGCTGGCCGACCGCATCCTCGTGCTGAACGGCGGCCGGATCGTCGCCGACGGCACCGCCGCCGAGCTGGCACGGCGGATCACCGGCGACGACGAGGTGCGCTGGGTGCGCGACGGGCGGCGGTACGTCGAGAGGACGTCCGACTCGACCACGTTCGTCCGCGAGCTGTTCGCCCGCCACGGCGACGACGTCCGGGAGCTGGAGGTCCATCGGGCCTCGCTGGAGCAGACGTACCTGGCGCTGGTGCGCGAGGCGGAGGGAGAGGCCCGATGAACTCGGCCGTACTGCGCGCGGGCTGGTCCCGGGGCCTGATCGAGCTGCGGCAGTCGTTCACCAACGGCGCCGAGCTGTTCTCCCACTTCCTGTGGCCGGCCCTGATGGTGGCCACGCTGTTCTTCATCCGGGACCTGCCGGTCGGCGCCCTCCTTCTCGGTGCCCTGGCCTTACCCGGCATCCTCGGCATGAACGTCGCGACCGGCCTGATCGGCATGAGCCAGCAGCTCACCGCCGACCGCGAGGACGGCACGTTGCTGCGCGCCAAGGCGACCCCGAACGGGATGCCCGCCTACCTGATCGGCAAGGTGATCTCGGTGTCCGGCGGCCTGCTGGCCGATCTGGTGATCTTCCTCGTGCCCGCCGTGCTCCTCGTCGAGGGCCTGCGGATCGGCCCGGATTCCTGGCCCGGCCTGGCCTGGGTGCTGGCGCTCGGCCTGGTCGCGACCCTGCCCATCGGCGCGGTCCTGGGTTCGGTGTTCACCACCGCACGCGCCCAAGGGCTGGTCCAGCTGCCGTTCCTCGCCCTGATCGGAATCTCCGGCATCTTCTACCCGATCACCTCGCTGCCCGAGTGGCTGCAGTGGACCGCCCAGATCTTCCCCATCTACTGGATGGGGCTCGGCATGCGCTCAGCCCTGCTGCCGGACTCGGCGGTCGCCGTCGAGATCGGCGAGTCCTGGCGGCACCTGGAGACCGCCGGAGTGCTGGGCGCCTGGGCGGTGCTCGGCCTGCTCGTGGCGCCGGTCGTGCTGCGGCGGATGGCACGTGGGGAGTCCGGCTCGACGGTGGCGGCACGCCGTGAGCGTGCCCTGCGGCGGGTCGGGTGAAGGCCGTGACCGCCACGACGGTGACCGGCCGATCCCTGGCGCCGGACCTGGCCCGGGGCGTGATGTTGCTGGCGATCGCGGTGGCGCACGCGCCGGTGTTCGTCACCGGCACGGCCTTCGGGATGCTCGACGGCGTGGCCGCGTTCCTCGATCATCTGCTCGCCCACAACCAGGCCCGGCCGATGTTCGTGTTGATGTTCGGCTACGCGCTGGGCCAGTTCGCGTACCGGCATCAGGTGAGGGGCGGGGACTGGGGCTCGCTCAAGAAGCTCCTGCGGCGCCGGAGCCGATGGCTGATCGTCATCGGCTTCGTGCACGGCGTGCTCCTGCCGGTGGACATCATCGCGGTGTACGGACTGACGCTGCTGATGCTCGTCCCGCTCGTACGGGCCCGGGACTCGGTGTTGTGCTGGACGGCCGCCCTGACCCTCCTCCCGGCGGTGCTCGTGACCTCCGGGCCGGTCCTGCTGGCCCTGACCGGCGCCGTGGACGTCGCGGGTGCCGGGATCATGCCGGCCGACCTCGGCTCCCATCTGCTGTCCGGCCTCCAGATGTGGCCGGTGAAGACGGTCCTGGGCACGATCGACATCGTTCCGGGCATGATGCTGGGCCTCTGGGCGGCTCGCCGCCGCGTCCTGGACGAGCCCGAGCGGCACCGGACGCTACTGCGTCGTGTCACCGTGATCTGCCTCGGCGTCGCGCTCGCCGGCCGGCTCCCCGGAGCCCTGCTGCTGTCCGGCATGTGGACGCCTCCCGTACCTTGGGCCGCCGTGCTCGCGCACACCCTCACCGGCTATGCCGGCGGCATCGGCCTGGCGGCCCTCATGGGGCTCGTCGCGACACGGTCCCGCCCCGGCCCCCTCACCGCCGCCCTCGCCGCCCTCGGCCGGCGCTCGCTGACCTTCTACCTGTTCCAGTCAGCGGTGTTCCTCGCCCTGTTCTACCCGTTCACGCTGGACCTGTCCGACGACGTGGGCTTCGCCGCCGCCTTCGGCATCGCCCTCGCGATCGGCGCCGTCTCGATCGTCCTCGCAACCTGGCTGCACCGCACAGGCCACCGAGGCCCGATGGAGGTCCTCCTACGGCGCCTGACCTACGGCCGCCGCAACACGACGGCCTGGAGTTCTTCAGCCGGTTGATCGTCCGTTCGACGACGTTGCGTGCCTTGTAGCGCTCGGCATCGAAGCCGGTAGGCCAGCCCCGGGCGGAGCCGCGCCCGCGGCGGGTGGCACGCTGGTCGCGCGGTTCGGGGATGGCGTGGCCGATCTTGGGGCGGCGTGGGTTGGCGCGGGAGCCACGGCCACGCTGTCGGGTCGGGTACGCGGGCGTCGGCCTCCGGGGCATGAAGGTTGCCAAGACGGGTGATGACCTTGGAGGCTCTCCTTGCCGACGCGTGCGACCTTCCGGGAGTGCCCTGTGATCATCGAGGATCTGTCCGAGCCGGAACTCGCCCTCTGGGAGGCGTTTCCCACAGCGCGTCCTGTGGATCTTCCTGGCACTCCCGTCCGGGCTGCGATCATCGCAAGGATGTTGCTCGGCGCCCGGGAACGCCTTGCAGGGCAGACGCCCGGCATGCACCTGTCCGGCGCCCGGATCACGGGCCGATTGGACCTGTCGTACGCCGAGGTACAGCACCCTCTGATCTTGACCGGGTGCGAGTTCGAGGAAGCGCCGGTCTTCACCGGAGCCCGCACCGGCCTGGTGGACCTCGCGGCCTCCCGGGCGCCCGGACTGCAGGCTGTGGACGCTGTGATCGGCGGGGCATTGCGCCTGGAAGGCTGCGAGATGGCCGGCCCGATCCAGCTTGCCGGGGCCCATGTGTCCGGGACGCTGAATCTCAGCGGCGCAGCGATCCACGCACCTCAGGCTGTCCATGCCGACGGCCTGATCGTCGACCGCGATCTTCTTGGCGCGAACGCCGTCATCGACGGTGAGTTACGCGTTGTCGGCGCCAGGATAGGCGGGACGATGACCCTCGATGGTGCCCGGGTCGGGCGGTCAGGCGGCTTCAGCCTCACCGCCGAGGGGGTCGTCATCGACGGCGGGTTGTCGTGTGCCCGCGGTTTCCGCTCCTGGGGGGAGCTGAGCGTGCAGGACGCCCGGATAGGGCGCCGGTGCGTCTTCAGCGGAGCCCAGCTGTCCAACCCGGACGGCATCGCCCTGAACGCGGAGAGACTCGGTGTCGAGGGCGGGCTGCGTATCGATGACGGCTTCTCGGCCGAAGGTGAAATCCTTCTGCGTGGAGCCCGTGTGGCCGGTTCGCTCCGTTTCGCGCAGGCGCGCCTCGCCAATCCGGGAGGACGCGCGCTGAACGCGCCGCTGATGGAGATCGGCAGCGGACTGCGGCTCACACCAGGTTTTGTGGCGAACGGAGAGCTCTTTCTGGACTCCACCCAGGTCCGCGGATCGGTCAACCTCGACGGCGGGACGGTGTCCAACCCGGGTGCGACGGCGCTCTCCCTGCGTCGGCTGGGGGTCACCGGCAGGCTCAGCTGCGGCGAAGGCTTCCGTGCCGACGGGGAGATCGTGCTCATCGACGCCCGGATCGAGGGCAGCCTGGAGTTTCACGGTGCCGCCCTCAGTAATCCCGGCGGGCGGGTTCTGTCCTTATGGGAGGTGACTGCGGGCGGCGGCATCGACTGCTGCGAAGGATTCGCGGCCACGGGAGACGTCTCGATCAGGAATTCCCGGATCGCCGCCACACTGTGCCTTGCGGAGACCACCATCGACGGTGACCTTCACCTTCGTGGTGTAGAGGCGGCTTCGCTGAAGATCGGGCCCCAGACGGAACTGCTGCGGGCCGTCGACCTTCGCCACAGCCGGGTCGGCGTGCTCGATGACGCTCCCAGCCGGTGGCCTGCTCACGTACTGATGAACGGCTTCACCTATGACGGCCTGGAGGCTCCCCTGCCTGTCCGGGAGCGACTTGACTGGCTGGCCAGAGAGGCCTACCAACCTCAACCCTATGAGCAGTTGGCCGCCGTCTACCGCCGGCAGGGTCACGATGAGGCTGCTCGCGACGTGCTGCTGGCCAAACAGCGTCGCCGCCGCTCGGGGCAGCGGCTCGGGGCGCGGCTGTGGGGACATGTGCAGGACTGGACCGTCGGGTACGGCTACCGGCCCTTCCGCGCCGCGCTCTGGCTCGCCGCCCTTCTCCTTGTCGGCACGGTCGTTTTCACCGCCCACCAGCCACCGGCCTTCAAGCCAGGCGAGGCTCCCCCCTTCAACGCCTTCCTCTACACCCTGGACCTGCTCCTCCCGATCATCAGCTTCGGACAGGAGAGCTCCTTCGGCCCGCGCGGCGCACAACAGTGGCTCGCCGCGGCGATGATCACGGCAGGGTGGATCCTCGCAACGACCATCCTGGCAGGCCTCACTCGCGCACTCTCGCGCCAATGACGCGACCAGAAGCGGCCACCTCGACTCGTCGTCAAGATCGACCCTCTAGCACCAGAATCCGGTCCGATCCACCGCCTGGAGTTGCCGCACCACATCGCCCTCGCAATGTCAGAAGCTCTGACGGGGAGGGCGGCGTCGGCGCGTCGATCGGACCCGAAGGCCACGCTCAGGCTCAGTCCGTTCGCGGTGGACTTCTACCCGCTCAGGTCGGTCAACGGCGCACCCGGTAGCGCAGGTGAAGCACCCGGTTGCCCTGAATCGCCACGTCCGGATCCTCCAACAGGTGCTGCGCGTGGACCGACCCGAAGTAGCGCTTGCCGGACCCGAACACGACGGGGACGACGTCCATGCGCACCTCGTCGATCAGGCCCGCGGCAAGCACCTGGCCACCGACGTCGCCGGCGGCGACCTCGACCACGCGGTCCCCCGCGAGCTCCTGCGCCTTGGCCATGGCCGCCTCGACGCCGTCGACGAAGTGGAACGGCGCCTCGGGGTCCCAGCCCTCGGGCGTCGGCCGGTGCGACACGACGACCACGTGGTCGATGCCGCCCGGCGGCTTCCCGTCCCAGCCGTCCGTCAGGTCGAACACGTGGCGGCCGACGATCGTGACTCCGATCTGGTCCCAGTACGGCCGGGTGTGGTCGTAGGACGTCTGCGACACCTTCAGCTCGCCGCTCTCGTCCAATGGGACGTCACCGCTGGACAGCCAGTCGAACAGCGGTCCGGGCTGGTCATTCTCGTCCGCGATGAAGCCGTCCACCGACACCGAGCTGTACATGACCACCTTGCCCACGGGGCTCTCCTCTGCTTTGGGGTGCCCCAAATTAGCGTGTCGTGAGCTGTCGTTCTTGTAAGAAATCAATCGGCCGGCAGCGGCCAGCCGTCCAGCGCGTGGCCGGGATGTTCGCGTAGGAACCGCCGCCGGACTTCGACGTACCGGGTCGGCGTGAGCCCCGTGAACGCCCGGAACTCGTGGCCGAAGTGGGCCTGGTCGAAGTAGCCTGCGCCACCGGCGAGGTCGCCCCAGTCGATCGGCCCGGCGGGATCGATCGAGAACACGGTGGCGGCGAAGCGGTAGGTACGGGCCAGCCGCTTCGGCGTGACGCCGATGAGCTTCTTGAACCGTTGTGCCAGATGAGTGCTGCTGACACCGGCTGCCACGCTCAGGTCGCCGATCGCCACCGCCCCTCTGGCCGCCGCGATGACGCTGCTCGTATGGCGGACCAGCCCCAGGCCGTCGGTCTCGCACAGCCGTCGCATCAGCTCCTCCTCGAGCAGCGTCAGCATCTCGTGCGGTCCGTCCGCCGTGGCCAGCCGGTCTCGCAGCTCAGCGATGGCGGGCCGACCCCAAACCTGCTCTATCGTCACCGGCCGGTCACACAGCTCGCCCGCGGGCATCGGCAGGAACGGCGCCGGCCCCCACGGCTTGAAGTGCACGCCGACGGACCGGGTCCGGAGTGGGTAGCCGAACTCCAGCGCGCGGGTGGGCGTGGTGACCACGCAGCCGTCGGCGTACTCGGCCGTTTCGATGTCGGTGCCGGCGCGGATGCGGAACGGCGCCCCGAGGTTGACGATGAGCAACGCCGACGGCATCGGCGGCAGGGTCAGCCGGGCGTACGGCGACGCGCCCTCCAGGTAGTAAAGGTCGTCGATCAGCCTGTCCAGCGGCGGACGCGGCACTCTGGACACGTACTCCACGCCCACAGTATCGCGGACATCCCGCTGGCCCGACAGCTGACCCCGACCAGCACACGCCATCGCGAGCTGGAAACCCCCAACCGCCGCGGCGCTCGCCTGACCACCCGGCCTGTCGACCAGCTCAGGAACGAACCGCCTCGCCGGGCGTACATCTCGTCGGTGAGCGGCCCGCCCGCAACGGCTACGCGACCACGGCGGACGTTGGCCAGGCTCGCGCGCCCCCATACCCAAGTACCCGATCTGGACCTGAACATGGTCACCGACTTCCGCGTCGTCGGCTGATCGAGAGCTGATGGATGTCTCGACGCTCCGGCCTACCCCCACGCGCCTGACAAGATCACATCGCTCTGAGTTGCGGGCGTCCTATGCGGAGCGGCGGGTGCCGAGCCTGGCGAGTCCGACGAGCAGCATCGCGACCGAGGACCAGGCGGCCCAGTCGCCCAGGCCGGTGTAGACGGTCGAGGCGCCCTGCTGCGGCAGCGCCGCGAACACTGTGTTCATGCCGGGCTTGCCGCTGCGGCCTTCGGCCAGCACCCGTCCCCGGGTGTCGCTCACCGTGAGAAAGCCCTGGCGGGCCGCGCGCGCCACCGACAACCCGCTCTCCACCCCGCGGACCATCGCCATGCGGCTGTGCAGCCAGGCGTCGTCGTCGAAGTCCCAGGCGGGGGCGAGCAGCGCGGTCGCGCCGGCCTGGCGGTACTGCCGTACCAGCCAGGGGAAGTCGAGGTCCTTGCAGACGATCAGGCCCGTCGTGGTCGGGCCGAGCAGGGTCAGCGTGCTTCCGGGCGTGAACTCCGACTCCAGCCCGGGAATCATGTGGTGTTTGTCGTAGCGGGCGCCGGACGGGTAGACCAGCGCGCTGTTGGTCCGCGTCGCGCCGGTGCCGAGCGCGACGCCGGCGACGACCGCCACTCCCGGCCTGGCCAGCGGCAGGCGGGCGGTCGCCGCGTCGAACGTCTTCTCCGGCAGCACCGCGATGTCGGCACCGCGGGCGGCGGCCGCGTCGACGGCCCGGCCGTAGCGCCGTAGCAGGTCGCGCCCCTGCGGGGAGTCCAGTTCCGCGGTGTCGCGCGGGTTGTCGGTGGAGATCAGCGCGACCTCGCGGTGCTGCCCGCCGTCCTGGCCGGTGCCGAGCCGCGCGAAACCGTACGCCAGGGCGAGCGCCACCATCGCGCCCGCGGTCACCGCGACAGAGGGCCGGCCGGTCGCGCCTGGTGCGAGAAGCGCGGCCACGGCGGCGGGCACGAGCAGGAGCAGGAAGGTGATCCCCCAGACGCCGGTGACGGAGGCCGTCTGCAGGACGGGCAGCACGTCGGCCTGCGTATAGGCCAGGCTCCACCAGGCGCCGTGCGGTCCGGCCAGCGCCATCAGGTATTCGACGCCGACCCACGACGCCGGTACGGCGAGCACGGCCGACAGCGTCCGCCGCCTGGCCAGCAGCGAACGGTGAAGCAGCACGCCGAGGCCGTACAGCAGCGCCGGCCCGGCGAGAAGGCCGGCCGCCACCGGGACGGGCGTCTCGAGCGTCCCGGTGAAGTACGGCCACCACTGCAGCTGCCCGCCGAACCAGGTGAGGGCGCCGGCGGCGAAGGCCGAGCCTCCGCTCACCCGGGGGGCGGTGAGCAGCACGGGCAAGGGAGCGAGCCACGTCAGCCAGGCCACGGGGTGCAGACCGGTGCCGAAGTGCAGCAGGACAGCCGAGGCAAGGGCCGCGGCGAGCGCGATCAGGGCACGTTTCATGGCGACGATGCTGCTCGCGGCCACCCTGGTGGCGCGTCACTCGTGAGTGTGATCTTCGATGTCACTCTCACCGGCGACCACGAGGCCGCATTCGTAGGCGAACACCGCCGCCTGCACCCGATCCCGCAGGTCCAGCTTGGTCAGGATGCGGCTGACGTGCGTCTTGACCGTGTGCTCGGTGACCACGAGCGCGGCGGCGATCTCGGCGTTGGACAGTCCGCGGGCGACCAGCCTGAGCGTTTCGCGCTCCCGCTCGGTGAGCGCCTCCAGCCGTCCCGCCAGCCGTGGCATCGGGCCGTGAGCCGGCCGTCTGACCAGGTTCTCCAGCAGCCTGCGGGTGGCGGCGGGCGCCAGCAACGCCTCACCGGCGGCCACGGTGCGCACCGCATGCGCCAGCTCGTCGCGGCGGATGTCCTTGAGCAGGAAGCCGCCGGCGCCCGCGCGGACGGCGTCGTAGACGTACTCGTCCAGGTCGAACATGGTCAGGACGAGCACCTTGGCGGAGGTGGTCGCGCAGATCTCCTTTGTGGCCTCGATGCCGTTCTTGCCCGGCATCCGCACGTCCATCCGGACCACGTCCGGACGCAGCCGCGCTGCCAGCGCGATCGCCTCGTCGCCGTCCGCCGCCTCGCCCACCACCAGCATGTCCGGCTGGGCACCGAGGATCAGGCCGAACCCGGCGCGGAAGAGATCCTGGTCGTCGGCGATGAGCACGCGCAGCATGCGCGCTATTCAAGCGGAAAGACGGCTCTGACCATGAATCCGCCGTCCTGCCCCGGTCTCGCGGTGAGCGTCCCGCCGTACGCGGTCGCCCGTTCCCGCATGCCTATCAGGCCGTAGCCGCCGCTGTCCCGACGTGACCCGCCGCCCTCGTCGGCGATCTCGACGAGCAGTTCCCGCGCGGTCCAGCGCAGCTGCAGCCGTACGTCGCGCACCCCGGCGTGTTTGCGCACGTTGGTGAGGGCTTCCTGGACGATCCGGTAGACGGCGGCTTCCAGGCTGCCGGAGATCCGCCGCCGTTCGCCTTCCACGGTCATGACCACGTCCAGGCCGCTGCGTTCGGCCAGTGAGGCGAGTCCGTCCAGGCTCGGCTGGGCGGGCCCGAGGTGCTCCCCAGCCGGAACGGCCGACGCGCGCAGCGCCGTGAGCAGGCCGCGCAGCTCGGTGAGCGCTCCCCTGCCGGTGTCGGCGATCGCGTCGAAGACGGCCTCGGCCCTGGGCGCGTCGCTCCGTACGACAACGGGCCCGGCCTCGGCCTGCACGACCATCAGCCCGACGGCGTGCGTGATGATGTCGTGCATGTCACGAGCGATCCGCGCTCGTTCCTCCGCCACCGCGGCGATGTGCTCCTGTTCACGGCGACGGGCCCGTTCGGCCAGTTCCGCGGTACGCGACCGGTTCGCCCGGGCGCTGGTGCCCAGCGCGTAGGCGGCCACGAAGGCGGTGCCGATCAGCCGGAAGATCTCGCTGTCCTCCCCCGGCAGTGCCAGGGAGACGCCGACGATCACGGCGATCGCCGGAATCGCGGCCAGGCGCTTCCACGTGGGACTGACGTCGGCGATGGTGTAGACGGCGACCAGGGGGCCGAACGGGAGGAACGGCTTCTCCCAGAAGACCATGACGGTCATCGCGGCGCCGACGAACAGCGCCACGGCCATGGGCGCGCGCCTGCGCCAGTAGACGGGCGCGGAGGCGAGCGCGCCCAGGGCGACGATCCACCACGCCCTCGGACCGGGCACCAGCAACGGACCGAGGGTGGCCGCGGTGGTGACGGCCGCGATCGCGACGTCGCCCCTCAGACCGGAGAACCTGGCGGCCCAGAGCATCAGAACCCCGCCGGCGCGCCCCACGCTGATCATTCGCTCATTATCGGCTCCGCCCGCAATGGGACAAGTCCAGTCGAACGGGCGCGTGCCCGGCGAGGGTTTCCAACTGGGCTCGCCCATCGGACTCGACCTCGGCGCGCGCACGTCGGAGGATACGGCCGTGGCCATCTGCGCCGAGGTGATCCGACTCCGCCGGGGCGGGGCCGGCCGCACGTTGACCACAGCCGAAGGACGCATCCGCCTATGTCACCATCGATCACATAGGAGTCCCTTCCATGACCACCGTCATGCTGATCCACGGCGCCTGGCACCGGCCGAGCACCTGGACGAGGTTCGAGCCCGAACTGCACACACTCGGCTACGCCACGCGCGCGCCCGCGCTTCCGAGCGCCGGTGAACATCCCACCGCGGGCATGCACGACGACGCCGCCGTACTTGCCGGGGAACTGGCCGCGGTCGAAGGCCCGATCGTGCTGCTCGCCCACTCCTACGGGGGCATCCCGGCGACCGAGGCCGCCGCCGGGGCGGGCAACGTCGAGCGGCTGATCTACCTGGCCGCGTACATGCCGGACCGGGGAGAGTCGTTGTGCACCCTCCACGGCCTGCCGGACCCCGACGACACGAGCGGCCTGTTCCCCCTCGTCGACCAGCCACGCACCTCGCTCTACGGCGACCTGCCGGACGCCGAGGCCGAGCAGGCGATGAGCCGCCTGGTCAACCAGACCACGCGGTCCTTCACGGAGAAGGCCGACACGGCCGGCTGGCACGACATCCCCTCCACCTACATCATCGCCGAGCGGGACCAGGCTCTCCCGCCCGCCCTGCAAGAGCGGATGGCAGCCCGAGCCGCCGAGATCCGCAGGCTGACCAGCGGCCACTCGCCGTTCCTGTCCCAGCCGCACCGTCTGGCCGCCCTCGTCGACGACATCGTGCGGTCCGCGGCCGGCTGAACCCTGCCCGGCGCGGCCGGCCACCTCATCCGCCGTAGGGGCCGACGGCGGGATCTCGGCGACCATGCCAGGCGCTTTGGCGGCGGGCACAAGGTTTCAGGCGCCATTCGTCGTCCACGATGAAGAGGACCGCGGCAGCCTGGCCTAGCGTTCGGTCATGCGCCGCCTCTCCCTCGACGACCTGTACGGCCTGGCCCTACCCGGCGATCCGCAGCTGCGCCCTGACGGCTCCGCGGTCGCCTACACCCTGACGACCACGGACCGAGAGTCCGACGCCAACGTGACCGAGATCTGGTTGGCCACTCCCGGCGCCACCCCACGCAGGCTGGCGACCGGCGCGGCCCCCCGCTGGTCACCCGACGGCCGCACCCTCGCCTTCCTGCGCCCGGCCGGCGGGCCGCCGCAGATCCACCTGCTGCCCATGGACGGCGGCGAGCCGCGCGTCCTCACCTCGGCGCCGCTCGGCGCCGGCGTGCCCGTCTGGTCGCCCGACGGCACCCGCATCGCCTACGCCGGACCGACCGGCGAGGTGGACCAGAACGCGCCGATCGTCATCGACACGCTGGAGTACAAGGCCGACGGCGCCGGGCTGTTGCGCGGCCTGACCACGCACCTGTTCGTCGTCGACGTCGAGGACGGCGCCTCGGCGCAGGTGACCTCGGGCGACTTCCACGCCGGCCCGCCCGCCTGGGCCCCGGACGGCGACCTGCTGGCCTTCACCGCCGGCCTGGACCCTGACCGCGACCTGGACATCTGCGGCGGCCTCTACCTGGTCGAGCCCAAGCAGGACGGCGCGCTCGAACGCGCGGGCGGCGCCGACGTGATCTGCGCGGGCGTCTGGTGGCTGGGCGGACGCTGGGTCGTGGCCGGTTACCGGGAGGTGCCCGAGGGGCATACCCGGCTGTTCGCCCTGGAAGGGGATGACTTCGCCGAGATCCAGACCGGCCTCGACCGCAACGTGATGATCGGCGCGCCCGCCTACCCGGGGGCGACGCCCACGCTCAACGGCGACGACCTGCTGTTCTGCGTCCGCGACCGCGGGCTCACCCACCTGTACCGGCTGGCGCCCGGCGGCGTCGCCGAGCGGATCGTCGACGGCGAGCACAACGTGGCCGGCGTCAGCGTCGCCGCCGGCCGGGTGGCCTACGTCGCCTCCACCCCGTGCAGCGCCGGCGACGTCTACCTCGACGGCGAGGCCCTCACCGACCACGCCCCCGAGGGTGTCGAGCTGTTCCGGCCGCGCAGCCGTACCTTCACCGCCCCCGACGGGACGCCGGTCGAGGCGTTCGTGCTGCGCGACGAGAGGCTGACCGAGCCGGGCCCGCTGCTGCTGGACATCCACGGCGGCCCGCACAACGCCTGGGCGCCCGTCTTCGACGGCGTCCACCTCTACCACCAGGCGCTCGCCGCCCAGGGCTGGACCGTGCTGCTGGTGAACCCCCGGGCCAGCGACGGGTACGGTGAGGCGTTCTACACCGCCACGGCCGGCGCCTGGGGCATCTCGGACGAGGACGACTTCCTGACCCCGCTCGACGTCCTGGTCGAGGAGGGCGTCGCCGACCCCGCCCGGCTGGCGGTCACCGGCTACAGCTACGGCGGCTACATGACCTGCTGGCTCACCAGCCGGACCGGGCGCTTCGCCGCGGCCGTGCCCGGCGGGGTCGTGGTCGACCTGCGCAGCATGGCAGGCACCGCCGACCTCGGCTACTTCCTGGCCAAGCACGAGGTCAGAGGGGAGTTCGTCGAGCAGTCGCCGATCACCAACGTCGGCGACGTCGTCACCCCGACCCTGATCCTGCACGGCGGTGCGGACGACCGCTGCCCCGTCGGCCAGGCCGAGCAGTGGTTCGAGGCGCTGCGCGAACGCCGGGTGCCGGTCCGCCTGGTCCGCTATCCCGGCGGCTCGCACCTGTTCATCGTCAACGGACGGCCTTCGCACCGCTTCGACTACAACGAAAGGATCCTCACGTGGCTGGAACAATGGGTCAGCGGCTCGCCGAACTGATCGAGAAGTACGAGGTCCCGGGCGCGGCACTCGCCTACCTGCACAACGGGGAACTCCACGAGTTCGCCGCGGGCGTGCTCAACGTCGACACCGGCGTCGAGGCGACCCCCGACTCGCTGTTCCAGATCGGCTCGGTCTCCAAGGTCTGGACCGCCACCCTGCTCATGCAGCAGGTCGAGCGCGGCCGGCTGACCCTGGACACCCCGGTCGCCGAGCTGCTGCCCGGCTTCCGGGTCGCCGACGCCGAGGTGACCAAGACCGTCACGGTCCGTCACCTGCTGTCGCACACCAGTGGCATCGACGGCGACCTGTTCCTCGACACCGGCCGCGGCGACGACTGCATCGAGAAGTACGTCGAGGCCTGCGCCGACCTGGCCCAGAACCACCCGCTCGGCGCCACCCAGTCGTACTGCAACTCCGGCTTCGTCATCGCCGGGCGCATCCTGGAGGCGCTGGAGGGCAAGACCTGGGACGCGGTGCTGCGCGAGAACATCTGCGAGCCGCTCGGCCTGACCCACACCTGGACGCTGCCGGAGGACGTGCTGCGCTTCCGCGCCGCGCACGGCCACGTCGAGAACGGCAAGGCGGCCCCGGTGTGGGGCCTCATGCGGTCGTGCGGCCCGGCCGGCCTCATCTGCGCCCGTCCGCGCGACGTGGTCGCCTTCGGCCGCGCCCACCTTGAGGGCGGCCTGCTGGACGACCCGCGGGCGATGTGGGAGCCGCAGGTCGACATCCCCAACCCGCACACCCTGGGCAGGCAGTGGGGCATCGGCTGGATCCTGGACGAGTGGTCGGGCCACCGCGTCATCTCGCACGGCGGCAACACCATCGGCCAGCACGCCATGCTCTGGGCCGTGCCCGACACCGGCACCGTCGTGTGCGTGACCACCAACGGCGGCCACAGCGGCGCCCTCACCCACGCGGTGGCCACCGAGCTGTTCGCCGAGCTCGACGGCCTGGTCGTGCCGCCGGTGCTCGGCCCGCCGGAGACCCCCGTGCAGGTGGACGTCGAGGGTTACGCCGGTGTCTACGAGCGGGTCGGCGCCCGCATGACCGCCAGTGTGCACGACGGCGCGCTCAGGATGCGCGTCGAGGCGACGGGCGCGCTCGCCGCCCTTCAGGAGCCGTTCGACCTCGACCTCGTCGCGGTCGACGACGTCACCTTCGTCGGCCGCCGCGAGGGCGACCCCGACTGGGTCTCCGGCGTGTTCTACCAGCTCGACGACGGCTCGCCCTACTTCCACCTCGGTGTCCGCGCCACCCCCAAGATTGCCTGAGGAGACCACATGGATCTGCAGAAACGCCTCGACGAAGCGGCCGCGGCCCACGACGTGCCCGGCGCCGCCATCGCGGTATGGACCGATGGCCGGCTGCACGAGGCGGCCACGGGCGTGGTCAACCGGGACACCGGCGTGGAGACCACCCCCGACAGCGTCTTCCAGGTCGGCTCCACCACCAAGGTGTGGACGGCCGCGCTGATCATGCAGCTGGCCGAGGAGGGCCTGCTCGACCTGGACGAGGAGATCGGGGCGTACCTGCCCGAGTTCGCCCTGTCCTACGACGCCGTGATCAGCGTCAGGCAGCTGCTGACGCACACCGGCGGCTTCGACGGCGACCTGTTCGAGGACACCGGGCGCGGCGACGACAGCCTCGACAGGTTCGTGGCCTACCTGCACGGCGCGGGCAAGGTGCACGAGCCGGGCGAGCTGTTCTCGTACTGCAACGCCGGCTACTGCGTGCTCGGCGCCATCGTGGCCAGGCTGCGCGGCACGACCTGGGAACAGGCCATGCGGGAGCACCTGCTGGCGCCGCTCGGCGCCACCCACGCGGCGCTGCTGGCCGAGGAGGCCGTGCTGTTCCGCGCGGCGGCCGGGCACATCGGGCCGGGCAACGACGTCTACGCCCAGTGGCAGATGCCCCGCTCCAACGCGCCCGCCGGGGCCACCCTGTGCCTGGCCCCGCGCGAGCTGGTGCGCTTCGGCCGCATGTTCGCCGCGGGCGGCCTGGCCGAGGACGGCACCAGGGTGTTGTCGGCGGAGAGCGTCGCCGCGATGCGCACCCCGCAGACCGCGGTGCCGGGCGTGCCCGGCCTGATGGCCGCCAACTGGGGGCTCGGCTTCGAGCTGTTCACCTGGGGCGCCTACGGGCACGACGGCGGGACCCCGGGCCAGAGCACGTTCTGGCGGGTGGCCGACGACGGCTCGTACGCGATCGCGATGAGCGTGAACGGCGGCAACTTCATCGGCGTCATGAACGACCTGCTCCTGCCGCTGCTCAGGGAGGGCGGGCTGGCGGCCCCCGACCTGCCCGCCCCGCCGGAGCAGCCGCGGGCCGTGGACCCCGCGCCGTACACCGGCCGGTACGAGGGGCCCCAGCTGGCCTACGAGGTCTCGCCGGCGGGCGGCGGCGTCGAGGTCACCCTGATCCCCGGCGCGTTCATGGCCAGCATGGGCCAGCAGGGCACCACCGCCAGGTACGTCCACCTCGCCGAGGACACCTTCATCGCCGAGCAGCCCGAGGAGGGCAGGCACGACACCGTCACGTTCGTCGTGCGGGACGGGATCGCCACGCACCTGCACAACGGCCGCGCGGTCCCACGTGTTTGAGCGGGACGCGCAAAAGGTCTTCGCGGCGGCGGGCGTGCGCGGCTTCGTGCACGCCCGCGACGTGGACGGCGAGGCCGAGACCGGGCTCGACCCGGACGCCCCGGTCGTCCTGGCCTCGGTGTTCAAGCTGCCGATCCTGCTGGAGTACGCCAGGCAGGCCGCGGCGGGCGAGGTGGACCGCACCGAACGGCTCACCGTCACCGAGGCGGACAAGGACGGCGGCATCGGCACCTCGGGCTGCGCCGACGACGTGTCGCTGACGCTGCGCGACCTGGCCCACTTCATGATGTCGATGAGCGACAACGCGGCCACCGACGTGCTGCTGCGCCGGGTGGGGCTCGACCGCGTCAACGCCACGCTGGAGCACCTCGGGCTCAGGCGCACCCGCCTGATCGGCGGCTGCGCGACGCTGTTCGAGTCCGTGATCGAGGAGCTGGGCACCATCGACGTGGCCGGCATCCCCGAGGAGCGGATCAGGGCGCTGGCCGTACGCGATCCGCAACGGACCACCGCGGGCACGCCCCGCGAGATCACCACCCTGCTCGGCCTCGTCTGGCGCGACGAGGCGGGCCCCGCCGAGGCGTGCGCGGAGGTGCGCGACATCATGAGCAGGCAGATCTGGCCCCACCGCCTCTCCTCGGGCTTCCCGGACGAGGTGCGGGTGTCGGCCAAGACCGGCACCCTGTGGGGCGTGCGCAACGAGGCGGGCGTCGTGGAGTACCCCGACGGCGGGCGGTACGCCGTCGCGGTGTTCCTGCACGGCGACAACCTGGCCTTCCGCATGCCCGCCGCGGACGCCGCCATCGGTGAGGCCGCCCGTCTCGCCGTCGAACACCTACGCGACTGATGACGGTCTACGTCGACTATCGTGAGCGGATGAACAGCCGTCCGCGCACCAGCCTGGAGCGGATCCTGTTCGACCTGGGCAGCACGGTCCTCGACGTGGCCGCCTCGCCCGGTGCCCTCGACATGGAGGTCACCGGGGTGCACATCTACGACCCGCTCGACGAGCTCCACGTGCCGCCGGGCGGGCTGCTGCTGGCCGCCGGCGTGCAGGGCGCCACCGCGATCTGCGACCTGCTCGACGCAGCCCGCGAGGCCAGCGGCATCGTCGTCAAGCTACCCGTCGACGTCGACGAGCAGGTGCGCAGCAAGGTCCTGGAGACCGGAGTCGCCGTACTCGGGCTGACCAGGGCCGCCTCCTGGTCGCAGGTCGCCGCGCTGCTGCGCTCCCTCCTCGCCGAGGGCGACCTGACCATGCCGGAGAAGGGGCCGCAGGGCGATCTGTTCGCGCTGGCCAACGCCGTCTGCGCGTTGCTCGACGCGCCCGTCACCATCGAGGACAGATCGACCCGGGTCCTGGCCTTCTCCGGCAGGCAGGACGAAGCCGACCCCGGCCGGGTCGAGACCGTGCTCGGCCGCCAGGTGCCCGAGCGTTTCCAGCGCATGCTCGACGAGCGCGGCTTCTTCAAGAAGCTCTACCAGAGCCGCGACCCGATCTACATCGAGCTCGACGGCGACAGCATCAACCGGGCGGCCGTGGCCGTCCGGATCGGGGACGAGATCCTCGGCTCCATCTGGGTCGCCGTGCGCGAGCCGCTCACCCCGCAGCGCGAGCGCGCCCTGGCCGACGCGGCCAAGATCGTCGCGCTGCAGCTGCTACGCGAGCGCGCCGGCGCCGACACCCAGCGGCGGCTGCGCGCCGACCTGCTGTCCACGGTCCTGGCCGGCGGTTCCGACGCGGCCGACGCCGCGGGCCGGCTGGGCATCGCCACCGAGCGCCTGTGCGTGCTCGCCGCCCAGCTCGCCGACGGCGACGCGGCCGACCCGGCGCGCTCCGAGAGCGACCGGCAACGTTTCTGCGACGCCCTGGCGCTGCACGTCGGCGCCATCCATCCCAAGGCGGCCGCCGCGATGATCGGCTCGGTCGCCTACGCCGTCCTGCCGCTGAGCTCGGGCGGCGACGAGGAGAGGCGTGCCGTGCGCGTCGCCGAGTCCTTCCTGGCCAGGGTCGGGCCGCGGCACGCGGCCAACATCGGGGTCGGCCGGCTGGCCGCCAACCTCTCCCAGGTCGCGCGGGCCCGCGCCGACGCCGACCGGGCGCTGCGCGTGCTGCGCGCCCGCGGCCTGGCCGGCCAGGTCGCCGGGTACACGGCCGTGCACTTCGAGTCGCTGCTGCTCCAGGTCTCCGACGTGGTCGCCGCCGAGGAGCAGGTGCCCACCGGCCCGTACGAGCGGCTGCTCGCGCACGACGCCGAGGACGGCAGCGAGCTGGTGGCCACCCTGCGGGCCTACCTCGACGCGTTCGGCGACGTCAACGCCGCCTGCGCGAAGGTCCACGTGCACGCCAACACCTTCCGCTACCGGCTCAAACGGCTCACCGAGATCAGCGGGCTCGACCTGTCCGATCCCGACGCGCGACTCACGGTGATGTTGCAGATGCGGATCTTCGGACGCTAGCACGAGGTCGTCCGCGCTTTTTGTGAAGGGCGACGAAGAAGGTCGGGCCGAGAGGGACGAATGTGGGTCACCACCCCACGCTCTCCTGGAGTCGCCATGAAGAAGACAGCGGTGCTCACCGCCTTGGCCCTGCTAGCGGCCGCCTGCGGCAGCGGCGGAGGTACGGCGGGCAGCACGGGCAAGCCTGTCACGGGCGGCACGTTCACCGCCGCCGTCACCGCCGACCCCGGGTTGCTCGACCCCGCCATGGGCGTGCTCTCGGTCACCAACAAGGTCCTGTCGGTGGCCTACGACACCCTGGTCTCCACCTCGGCGGACGGCAAGACCGTCCCCGCCCTGGCCGAGAAGTGGGACGTCAAGCCCGACAGCGTGACCTTCACCCTGCGCAAGGACGTCACCTGCTCGGACGGCTCCAAGCTCACCCCGTCCGACGTCGCCGAGAACGTCAACCACATCGCCGACCCCGCCACCAAGTCGCCCATCTACGGGGTGCTCGTACCGGCGGGCATGAAGGCCGAGGCCGACGAGGCCGCCGGCACCGTGACCCTGTCGACGCCCGAGCCGTTCAGCTTCATCCTGGAGAGCTCACGGGTGCTGTTCATCGTCTGCGGCAAGGCCGTCAAGGACCGCTCGCTCCTCGCGCGCGGCACCTCCGGGACCGGCCCGTACCAGCTCACCGAGGCCGTTCCCGGCGACCACTACACCTTCAAGGTGCGCCGGGAGTACACCTGGGGCCCCGAGGGTGGCACCGCCAAGGACATCCCCGAGACCTTCGTGCTCAAGGTGGTGCCGAACGAGCAGACCGCGGCCAACCTGCTGCTCGCCGGCTCGCTCAACGCCGCCACCTTCTTCGGCCCGGACCGCACCCGCCTGGAGGCCAACCCCGCCCTCGGCAAGATCATCGAGTCGGAGGGCAACGGCCAGTTCTTCTACCACCAGGGCGACGACAGACCCGGCCACGATCCCGCCGTGCGCAAGGCGCTGACCCAGGCGCTCGACATGAAGGAGCTGGGCGGCATCGCCTCGGGCGGCACCGGCAAGCCGGCCACCGGGCTCGTGGCGCAGCCCCGCCCGTGCCAGGGCGACACCGTCACCGGTCACGTGCCGGCCTTCGACACGGCGGCCGCCACCGCCGCCCTGGACGCGGCCGGCTGGAAGATCGGCGCCGAGGGCGTCAGGGAGAAGGACGGCAAGAAACTCTCCCTGCGCCTCATGTACGGCACCACCAGGGGCCCCGGCATCGTGGCCGCCGCCGAGTACATGGCGGCGGCGTGGAAGAAGATCGGTGTCGACGTGAAGCTCAACGGCGTCATCGACACCAAGCTGTCGGAGTCGCTCAACGCCACCCAGGACTGGGACGTCGTCTGGCTGCCCATCGGCGTCACCCTGCCCTCGCAGCTGGTCGGCTTCCTGTCCGGCCCCGCCGCCCCCAAGGGCGCCAACTTCGCCCACCTGAAGAACGCCGAGTACGAGGGACTGGTCGCCGAGGCCGCCAAGCTGACCGGCGCCGAGAGCTGCGCCAAGTGGGAGAAGTCGGAGTCGGCCCTGTTCGACGCCGCCGACCTGGTGCCCGTGGTGGAGGTCAACACGCTGACCGCCACCAAGGGCGCCACCTTCCGGACGATTGCCGGCCTCTTCCTGCCCTCGACGATCCGCCTCACCCAGGGAGGCTGAGTGAGCGTACGGCGCCTCGTGCGCTTCGTCGTGTCGCTGGCGGTGCTGCTCGTGGCCTCGTTCGCGATGATCCATCTCATCCCCGGCGACCCGGTGCGGGCCTCGCTCGGCCCGGCCGCGCCGATCGAGCTGGTCAACGCCCGCAAGCAGTTGCTCGGGCTGGACAAGTCGCTGCCCGAGCAGTTCGCCGCCTACGTCGGGCACATCTTCACCGGCGACTTCGGCACCTCGTTCCTGACGGGCGAGCCGGTCGGCGAGGTCATCGCCGCCCGGCTGCCCAACACGCTGAGCCTGGCGCTGCTGGCCACCGTGGTGGCGCTGCTGCTGGCCGTACCGCTCGGCATGTGGGCGGCCATCCGCACGGAGAACGGCCGGAACCGGGGCACCGAGATCACCTTCAGCTCGGTCACCGGCACCGCCGTCGCCGTCCCGGAGTTCCTCTACTCCATCGCGCTGGTGGCGACCCTCTCGATCGGGCTCGGCCTGTTCCCGCCGGCCGGCAAGGAGGGGGCGATGTCGTACGTCCTGCCGGTGGCCGCGCTGGCGATCGGCCCGGTCGCGATGATCGCCCGCATCTCCCGGGTGGAGACCCTGCGCGAGCTCGCCACCGACTATGTGCGGCTGGCCCGGTCGAAACGGCTGCCCGCCGCCCGCCTGCACCTGCGGCACGTACTGCCCAACACGCTGACCGCGACGCTGACCGCGGGCGGGCTGCTGCTCACCTCGCTGATCGCCGGCAGCGTGCTCGTGGAGTACGTCTTCGCCTGGCCGGGGCTCGGCCTGAAGATCGTCGAGTCGATCACGCAGAAGGACTATCCCGTCGCCCAGGGCGTCATCCTCGTCTACGGCGCGATCGTGCTCGTCGTGAACCTCGCCGTCGATCTGATCCTGGGCGCGCTCGACCCCACCTCCAAGATCAAGGAAAACTGATGCGTTTGCGCACCCCGGCCGCCGTCGCCGGAGCCGTGCTGGTCACGCTCATGGTGGTCCTGGCCGTCGTCGGCCCGCCGATCTGGGGCGCGGCGGCGGAGAAGATCGACGCGGGCGCCATCCTGCAAGGCGCCTCGGCCGCCCATCCGCTCGGCACCGACAACCTGGGACGCGACCTGCTGGCCAGGGTCCTGGTCGCGGGCCGTTTCTCTCTCCTGCTCGCGCTGGCGGCCACGCTCTTCGGCGCGGCCGTCGGCGCCGTGCTCGGCGCGCTGCCCTCGGTGCTGCCGGTACGCGGCGCCCGCTTCGTCACCGGCGCCGTCAACGCGCTCGTCGCCTTCCCCGGCCTGCTGCTGGCCATGTTCACCGCAGTGGTCACCGGGCTCGGGGCCAAGGGCGCGGTGCTCGGCATCGGCGTGGCCATCGCCCCGGGCTTCGCCCGGTTCACCCAGACGCTGGCCGCGACCGTCGCGGGCGCCGACTACGTCGCGGCCGCCCGGATGCTCGGCGTGCCGCGCATGCGCATCCTGACCAGACACGTGCTGCCCAACATCGCCGAGCCGCTCATCCTCAACCTCAGCCAGGCGCTCGGCGGCGCGTTGCTGGGCCTGGCCGGGATGTCGTTCCTGGGGCTCGGCGTGCAGCCGCCCGCCTTCGACTGGGGGCGGCTGCTGTTCGACGGGTTCGGCCGCATCTACGTCACGCCCGAGGTGGCGCTGGGGCCCGCCCTGGCGGTCGCGCTGGCCGGCATCGGCTTCAACCTGCTGGGGGACGCGCTGGCCAAGGCCGCCTCCCGCACCGCCGTGCACGCGCGCGAGGCCAGGCCCGCCGCGCCGCCCGCCCCCGGCGAGCCGGCCCCGGAGGCGGTTCTGGAGGTCAAGGACCTGACGGTGACCTTCCCCGGCGGCGTCACGCCGGTGCGCGGGGTGTCGCTGACCGTCGGGCCCGGGCAGATCGCCGGGCTGGTCGGGGAGTCGGGCAGCGGCAAGAGCCTCACCGCCGCCGCGATCGGCGGGCTGGTGCCCTACCCGGGCGTGGTGACGGCGGGCAGGCTGGCGCTGGCCGGCCAGGAGATCTCCGAGATGTCGCCCAAGGAGCTCGGAACCGCGCTCGCCATGGTCTTCCAGGACCCGATGGCCTCGCTCAATCCCGCGCTGAAGGTCGGCGGCCAACTGGCCGAGGTCGCGATCGTGCACCAGGGCGCCGGCAAGGCGGAGGCCCACCAGCGCGCCGTCGACCGGCTCGGCCACGTACGCCTGCCCGCGCCCGAACGAGTGGCGCGCCGGCACCCGCACGAGCTGTCCGGCGGTATGCGGCAGCGCGCCGTCATCGCCATGGGCCTGATGGGCACCCCCAGGCTGCTCATCGCCGACGAGCCCACCACCGCGCTCGACGTGACGGTGCAGCGGCAGATACTCAAGCTGCTGCGCGAGGTCACCGACGAGACCGGTGCGGCAGCCCTGTTCATCTCCCACGACATCGCCGTCGTCGGCGAGCTGTGTGACGTGGTCGTCGTCATGTACGCCGGCCGCGTCGTCGAGCACCTGCCGGTTGAACGGCTGGCCACCGGAGCCGCGCACCCCTACACGCGGGCGCTCATCGACTCGCTGCCCGACATGGAGACCGACAGGTCGCTGCCGTTGGCCAGCATCCCCGGACGCCAGCCCGCCCCCTCCGACGTGGGCGACGGCTGCGCCTTCGCCGCCCGCTGCGAGCTCGCCACGGCCCGCTGCGCCGGCGAGCGTCCCCCATTGACGTCGTACGGCAAGGCGCACCAGGTCGCCTGCTGGGAGGTCTGATGATCATCGAGAACCTGACGGTGCGGTTCGGCTCGTTCACCGCCGTCGACGACATCACCCTCGAAGTGCCGAGCGGCTCCATCGTCGGGCTGGTCGGCGAGTCGGGGTCGGGCAAGTCGTCGGTGGCCAGGGCGGTGAGCGGCCTGGTGCCGCACACCGGCACCATCACCGGCGCCAGCCGCGTCCAGATGGTCTTCCAGGACCCCTATGCCTCGCTCGATCCCCGGATGCGGGTCGGGGCGTCCATCGCCGAGGGCAGCGGCAAGGAGGCGGTCGAACATCTGCTGTCGCTCGTCTCCCTGCCGCCCGAGGTGGCCCAGCGCTACCCGCGCGAGCTGTCGGGCGGCATGCGGCAGCGCGTGGCCATCGCCAGGGCGCTGGTCGCCCAGCCGGACCTGCTGGTCGCCGACGAGATCACCAGCGCGCTGGACGTGTCCGTCCAGGGCTCGGTGCTGAACCTCGTACGCAGGCTCCGCGACGAGCTGGGGCTGTCGATGTTGTTCATCTCGCACAACCTGGCCGTGGTGCGCTACGTCTCCGACGTGGTGGCGGTGCTGCACCACGGGCGCATCGTCGAGCTGGGGCCGACGGAGGAAGTGGTCGGCGCCCCCGCCCACGACTACACCCGGTCGCTGCTGGAGGCCGTGCCCAGGCTGGGCCGCTCCACCACGTAGAACGCCTTGTCGTGGAAGGCGGTCACCGCGCCGCCTTCCACGAGCAGGCCGCCCAGGACCTCGCGTACGGCCAGCCGCCACGCCTTGGCGGCTCCGGGATCCGTGACGCGCATCGTCTCGATGTCCTCCGGCAGCGCCACGAGCAGGGTGGGGGCGTCACTGTGGAACACCACCGGACGTCCGTCCTCGTCGGCCAGGCCGACCTCGGCGTCCGCCGGGAGGGGCCGCCGGCAGGGCTCACCCTGTACGAGAGCCGCCACGTGCGGCGCCGACAGCGGCCAGGAGGCCAGCACCCGGTCGGAGTCTCCGCCCTGGTTGATGGCGTCGGCCATGACGCCGTAGAAGCTCGGCAGGTACTCCACGGGCCGGGCGCCCAGCTTGGCCAGGTTGAAGTGGGCGTTCCGGCGCACCAGCGGATCGTAGGTCCAGGTGATGCGGCCGACGCCGCGCTCCAGCGCCCAGCGGCGCTGGTGCAGTTTCAGCTGCAAGCCGGTGCCGTGGCCGCTCACCGCGCCGGTGATGTGGGAGTGCAGCGTGTTGCCCGCCCCGAAGAAGCCGACGGAGGCGCCCACCAGGCGGCCCGCGTCGTCGAACGCGCCGCCCACATAGTTACCCGCGTGCGACATCGCCCGCATCAGCTCGACCGAGATCGGCCGGCTCTCCGGGTCGAAGTGCCAGATCTCGTCGAACAGGCCACTGGCCTGCTCGAACTCCGCGATCTCGTGGAGTTCCCTGATCGCGATCAACGTGCCAGCCCTCCGAACGCTCAAGTGTCACGGCGACGCTACGACACGGCGCGGCGCCCCCGAATCGTGCTGGACACCAAAGAGCATCCGGGGCTTCGTGGGATCAGACAGCGATCGGCTCAAGCTCGTTGAGCGGTGTGCGGTGCCCGCAGTGCGTCCGGGCGCGGTTCCGGGCGCGTTCCGGGAACCCGTCAAAGAGCGCGGTGCATGATGTGCAGTCCGACATAGCCCTTCACCGGGCTCCGGAAGCCCTCCGGCACGGTGCCGAGCACCTCGAATCCGAGTCTCCGGTACAACCGGACCGCCGTCTCGTTGGTCTCCACGACCGCGTTGAACTGCATCGAGCGGAAACCCGCCGCGCGGGCCCACTCGACCGTGTATTCGCACAGCGCGCGGCCCACACCGCGTCCGGAATGGGCTGGATCGACCATGTAGCTGGCGCTCGCGACGTGCGAGCCGTTGCCCATCTGGTTGTTGTTCATCTTCGCGGTGCCGAGGATCACACCACCGTCGTCAACCGCCACGACCGTACGGTTCGGGGCGGGCAGCAACCACCAGCCGCGACCCTCTTCCTTACCGAGATCGAGCGGATAGGTGAAGGTCTCACCGGCGGTGACGATCTCGCGGAAGAACGGCCAGATGGCCGACCAGTCGTCCACGGTGGCTTCCCTGATCAGCATCCGCCTAATATACCGGCGGCACCGAACATCCACCGGTGGCCGTTCTCCCCTGTGCCGGTCCCGTGTGCCTTCGTGCGACCAAGCCCAGGCGAAGCGCCTCCGCCCACTGCGCCTTCCGCCGCCGGAGGTGGCCGACGTTCGGTGTGGCGCGCCCGGCTACTCCGGGCGCGGCCGGCGCCTGTCCCCCTCCGCCTCAGGACGTCCGAGCAGCCTGTCGATGCTGCGGCGTTCGCGCTTGGTGGGACGGCCCGCGCCACGAGCCCGGACGGCCACCGTCACCGTCTCCTCCCGAGGAGGGGGCGGAGGGCTCTTGTCGACGTAGCACTCGGCGGCCACGGCGGCCCCGACACGCTTGGTGATGGCGCGGGAGACGACCACGACGCGTTCGCGCCCCTCATGCCGCAGCCGGATCTCGTCTCCGACCCGTACGGCGTGCGCCGGCTTGACCCGCACCCCGTTGACCCGTACATGACCGCCCCGGCAGGCATCGGACGCGATCGAACGCGTCTTGGTGAGGCGTACCGACCAGATCCAGCTGTCCACTCGCACACTCGGCTGCTCACCTGCCACCCCGACACTGTACTGAGAACGCCGCGCCCAGCAGAAGCCGATCATGGTCATCGCGCCCGAGTACCCCCTCACGAGTACCGGCGCGAAGTCTCCATTGGCGCACAACCAGCCGCGGACTCCCTGCTCGGGATGCCGCCCACCAAGATCAAAATTCAGCGGCACCCCCTGCCGGGCGGCCTTCGCCAAACGGTTCCTCAACGCATGCTCAACATCTCCTGCCGCATGCTCGACCTCCATCCCCGCACCAAGGGAGCAGGTCATGCGAAGAGCGATCAAATGTCTCGTCTTCGCGGCCGGGCTGGTGTCGTTCCTGGTGGTGAACGGCGGCGCCGCGAACCTGGAACGGAGGCGCGAACCAGCGATGGGACCTCGAACACCCTTGGGGACCGGGATGGGTGAGGTTCCGCCTGCACGGCACGAGCAAGTGCCTCAACGTCAACGGCGGCATCGCCCGGGGCCACAACGTGATCCTCTGGACCTGCAACGACCAGGTCAATGAACGCTGGACGAACTAGGACAGACCACAGCACCCGGTGCCGGGCACCGCCTCGACATAGGCCGCGCCCGGCGCCTCGAAGTCGATCACCCCGCCCTGTCCGTAGCCGGGCCACGGCTCCGGCCGCGAGCATGGTCGAAAGGCTCCGGCTACGACCCGGACGCGCCCGCGGTCAACCGTTCAACGGTCTTCCAGAGGTCGGCTTCGCGCCGCGGGTCGTAGGACTCGTCCGACGAGCGGCTCACACGGTCGCGGTCGACGTAGGAACCGGTCGGCGCCCGGAGCGTGCCGAGGACGACGTCGGCGAGGTAGCGGCCGGCGGCGTCGGGGCTCGTGGCGAACGGAGTGAGACTCATCAGGGGCATGATGCGCCGCATCGCGAACCGGGAGAAAGCATCGGCGTTGCGGGCCAGGCCGGTGCCGGGGACGAACCCCGGGTTGTAGGCCACGACGTCGATCCCCGACGGCAGGCGGCGCGCGTACTCGTGAACCAGGTAGATCGCGGCCAGCTTGCTCGTCGAGTACGCGGTGCGCCCGCCGGCCGCGGTGTGCGGCTCGGCGAAGGCGCCCGTACGGGCGAGAGCGTCCGGTGACTTCCAGACCGGCCCCGGCACCATGCCCAGGTTGTGCCTGAGGTCGCCGAAGTGGGTGTCACTCGAAGTGATCACGATCCGGGCGGGCGCGGCGAAACGGTCCTGGAGCAGGCGTACGAACAGATGGTTGGCGAGCACGTTGACCGTGAAGGTGGACTCCAGCCCCTCCGGTCCCTCGGTCAGCGCGTTGGTGTACTGGATGCCGGCGTTCCCCACGAAGCCGCGCAGTGGCGGCAGGTCACCGCGGTCGAGCCGGTCGCGGATCTCGATGGCGGCCGCGCGGACGCTGTCCAGCGAGCCGAGGTCCGCCTGGACGTACGAGACCGGATGCCCGCCCGATGCGAGCTCCGCGGCGAGCCGCGCGCCGGAGGACGGGCGGGCGACGACGAGGAGATGCGTCTCCGGCGACCGGCGCAGGATGTGCCGGGCGGCGACATGGCCGATTCCGCGGCTCGCGCCCGTCATCACAAGGGTGTGCTTCATGCCAGGTTCCTTCGCTGTTCCACCGGTGGCGCCCGCCTCGGGCGCAGGTCCACGTTCGTCTCAGGCGCCGCGACCAGCCAGTGCACCGTCCGTCACCAGGACCGGCAGTACCCAGGCTCGTTCGTCGCCGTACGGCGAGAATGGGTCCATGGCTGCCTCCCGCTCTGATTTCGCGGCGCTCTTGCGCACCTGGCGTGACCGCCTCTCCCCTGCCGACGCCGGCTTCACGGCGACGGGCGGCCGTCGCGCACCGGGACTGCGCCGCGAGGAGCTGGCCCAGCTGGCGGGGCTGTCCGTCGACTACGTTCTGCGCCTGGAACAGTCCCGCGCCAAGAACCCCTCGGCCCAGGTCGTCGGCGCTCTCTCGCGCGCCCTTCAGCTCGCCCGCGCCGAGCGCGACCAGCTCTACCGCAGCGCCGGGCTCCTGCCGCCGCAGGACGGTACCGTCGACACCCACGTGCCCCCAGGCATCCAACGGCTCGTCTCGCGTCTCGGCGACGTCCCGATCGGCGTGTTCGCCGCAGACTGGACCCTGGTGTGGTGGAACAGCATGTGGAGCGCCCTGCACGGCGACCCCGCCGCCCTCCCGGCCGCCGAGCGCAACCTTGCCCGTGCGCTCTTCGGCAACGGCGCCGCAAGCGCCTCGATGCTCCCCGTCCGGTCCGAACGCGGACCGGACGCCTTCGCCGCCTCGATCGTCGCCGACCTCAAGGACGCCGTCTCCCGCTATCCCACCGACGCCCGGCTTGATCGTCTCGTACGAGAACTACGCGAGACCTCCGGCGCCTTCGCTCATCACTGGGCCGCGCGGACGACCGCCGCCCCGCATACGACCGACGCGAAGACCGTCCGGCACCCTCAGGTCGGCGACATCCTGCTCGACTGCGACGTCCTCATCGTTCCCGGCGCCGACCTGCGCATGGTCACCTACACGGCGGCGGCCGGAAGCACCGAGGCGGGAAAGCTCGACCTTCTCCGCGTCACGGGAGGCCACGTCGCCACTGTCGCCACTGTCGCCACTGTCGCCACTGTCGCCACCAAGCATCCCTGACCGGCTGCCGCGTTACTCGACCTCGGTGTCCTCGGGGCCGCTCCCGGCCAGTGCGGCGAGGGTCGCCAGCGCCGTGGCGAGGGTGCCGGGCGGTGGCGCCGACAGGGCGAGACGCACGGCGTTGGGCGCGTGGGCCATGACGACGGTGAAGGCCGCGCCGGGGGTGACCGCGATGCCACGACGGGCGGCGGCCGCGACGAAGGTGTCGGCCCGCCACGGGCCGGGCAGACGCCACCAACAGTGGAAGGCCTGCGGATCGGACTCGACGGCGAAGTCGGCGAGATGCTCGCGCACGAGCCCCTGGCGGGCCGCCGCGTCACGGCGTTTGAGCTCTTGGACAGCGGCGACGGTGCCGTCGTTCAGCCATCGCGTCGCGGCCTCGACAGCGAATCGCGGAGCGGTCCAGCCGCCTGAGCGCAGCGCCGAGGCCACCCGGTCGCCGATCGCCTCCGGTGTCACCGCGAAGCCGACGGTCAGACCCGGCGCCACGCGCTTCGACAGGCTGTCGGCGACGACGACGCGTTCCGGCGCGAACGCGGCCAGCGGCGGCAGATCATCGCGCAGGAAGGCGTAGATGGCGTCCTCGACCGCGTAGATGCCGAGCTCTCGGAGAGTGGCGGCGATCTCGGCGCGCCGCCGTTCGGGCATGGTGACGCCGAGCGGGTTGTGGAGCGTCGGCTGGAGGTAGACGGCACGCAGTGGCCCGGCCGATCGTACGGCTTCCGGGAGCACTCCGCAGCCGTCCATGGCGAGCGGGACCAGGGTGATGCCGAGGCGGGTGGCGATGCCCTTGACCAGCGGATACGTCAACTCCTCGACACCGAGGCGGTCACCGGCCGGGACGAGTGCCGCGAGTGCGGCGGCGATCGCCTGCCGCCCGTTGCCCGCGATGAGCAAGTGTCCGGGGTCGGGAGTCCAGCCCGGACGGGACAGCACCGCGGCCGCCGCCTCCCGCACCGCCGGCGTGCCTGCCGCGCCCATGGGGGCGAGCGCGTCCGCCAGCACGTCGGGACGCAGCATTCCGCCCAGGCTCGCGGCGAGGAGCGCGGGCTGCTCGGGAGGCATGGAGAAATTCAGCTCCAGGTCCACTCGGGCGCGGGCCGGCTCGGAGAGTGCGGGCTCGCTCGGCGACGCGGCGGCGCGGACGAAGGTGCCGCGCCCAACCTCGCCAACCGCGAGACCGCGGCGGATCAACTCGCCGTACGCCCTCGCCACGGTGGATGCGGCGATGCCGTGCCTGCGAGCGAACTGCCGCTGCGGCGGCAGCCGATCCCCGGGCCTGAGCCGACCGGCGGCGATCTCCGCCGCGAGATGGTTCGCGATCCGCCGGAAGTCGTCCAACCTCAGCTCCGCAGGACTTTGCTCCGAGTGCAATTTAGCTATTGCACCGAGATATTGCTCCGAATAGCCTCAAGCTGTCAAGACCGGCCGGACTGGAGCGATTCCCATGAAGACGTTCAGCACCGGACAGATCGCTATCGCCTATGACGACCACAACCCCGAAGGCGTCGAGCCGCCGTTGGTGCTCGTCCACGGGCACCCTTTCGACCGTTCGATGTGGGCGCCCCAGGCCGAGCACGTCGGCCGGAGCGGGCGCCGGCTGATCGTCCCGGACCTGCGCGGGTACGGCGGCAGCACCGTCGTCACGGGCACGACGCCGCTCCAGACCTTCGCCCAGGACATCGCCGGCCTGCTCGACCACCTCGGCGTCACGGAGATCGTCCTCGGCGGCCTGTCCATGGGCGGGCAGATCGTCATGGAGTTCCACCGCCTGTTCCCGGACCGGCTGCGCGGGCTGGTCTTCGCCGACACCGCCCCGCAGGCGGAGACCGAGGAAGGCAGGCGAGCCCGCAACGCCTTGGCCGACCGGCTGCTCCGGGAGGGCATGGGCGGATACACGGAGGAGGTCCTGCCCAAGATGGTGGCGCCGGCCAACATCCGGCGGTTCCCCGCGCTGGCCGAGCACGTCCTCGGCATGATGCGGACAACGTCCCCGCAGAGCGCGGCGGCCGAGCTGGGCGGCCGCGCCGAGCGTCCCGACTACCGGCCGTCACTGTCGCGCGTACGTGTGCCCGCCCTCATCGTCGTCGGTGGCGACGACGAGTTCACCCCGATCGGTGACGCCCGGCTCATGCACGAGATCATCCCAGGCTCCGAGCTCGTCGTCATCGAGGACACCGCGCATCTGCCCAACCTCGAACGGCCGGCCGAGTTCAACGAGGTGCTGAGCAAGTTCCTCGACTCGATCCCCCAGGAGCGATGAGCCCATGACCGCGTTTGTCACCGGCGTCGAGCAGGTCGGACTCCCAGCCGTCCACGCCCAGGCACCGGTCCCCGGCGACGCACCGGCTCACAACCCGCCCCTGCAGGTCACCTGGTCCTGATCCGCTCCAGGGAGTTGTCCCGGCAGCCGGCGGGCGCGCTCACCGGGTTGCAGCGGACCGTCGCCCCGCCCGGCAGCTCGGCCGTGTAGTCGCTGCCGTTCCTGGCCGACAGGCCGATCACCGGGAAGTCGGTGCTGACCATCTGCGCGCCGCTGTCCAGCGCCGCCTTCAGCCGGCCGGTGCTGCCCGACCTGGCCTCGGTGAACGGCACGTCGGACCGGGTCCGCACGTAGTAGCCCTTGCGTACGAGGTCCTGGATCTGCGCGGTGTTGGCGCCCTCCGGCTCGTTCCAGCCGACGAAGGCGGCGTCGGGCCGGCCCGGCCGGGAATTCGTGAACAGCACCCGCCCTTCCAGGCTCGGCCGGCCCGCCAGGTAGGGCTCCTGGATGGCGCTCCCTTGGTTGTCCATGAAGAACATGACCTTGCCACGGGACGACTTCAGCTCCGGCCAGCCGTACTTGAGCACCGACTGTTCCAGGGTGAGCCCCGGCTTGCGGACGTCGTCGGGGGTGATGAGCCGGTCGCCGGGGAAGACCGAGCGGATCTCGGCGTCCAGGGCGTCCATGAGCGCCGTGTCCCAGGCCGGGCTCTTGGCTCCGCCCATGGCCTCCTTCGCCGGGTCGGTGCTCTTGAACTCGGTCAGGATCGTCAGCGGAACGTGGCCGGGGTTCTTGTCGGACCACTCGCGTACCTGGCGCAGGCAGGTGAGGAGCGCGGAGCAGTTGGTGCCGTAGTCGTGGTCGGCCCAGTGCAGCACCTTGAAGCCGGGCCGGGCGAGCGCGGGGTCGTTGAGCGCGGGCAGTCCGGCGTCGCGGCGTACCAGCGGGTTGCTGTAGAGGCCGCCCTGGGGGTCGGGGAAGACGTCCAGCTCGATGCCGCGCACGTGCTGGGCGCCGAACTGGTTGGGCAGGGCGGTGTGCGAGTACTGCAGGTTCCACCAGTTGGCGTCGGTCCTGCGCTGCACGTCTTTCTCGGCGTCGGTCAGCTCGCGGTGGTAGCTGTTGTGGGTCGCGATGGTCTGGACGTGGTTGATCCGCAGGGTGCCGTGGCCGTTCGTGGCGGCGTCGGCGGCGGGGACGGCCGCGAGCGCGGTGACGGCGGTGGCGGCGATGAGGGCGAGACGGCGCATGGGATCCGACACTCCAAGGCAGCGGTAAACGGATGATCACTAAATGTCCGAACGTGTCGGTAAAAATGCGCGAACGTCAAAGGATGGACAGCGAAGTGACCCCATCGAGGAGGTGGCAGGCGCGGCTCATGGGCAGCTCGCGCACGTCCCAACCCTCGGCGGGCGTCGCCAGTCAGCCTCAACCCGGCCACAAGTCGCACGCGCGATTCTCGCCCCATGCGCGTGCACAAGATCGCCTGGTCGGCCGCGATACTCGCGGTGACCGTAGGGCTCACCACACCCGCCGTACCCGCCGCGGCGGCACCTGTCATCACCGTCAAGAGCGACTTCAACGGGGACGGCTACAACGACGTCGCCGTCGGCATGCCCACGTACCCTGGCTACCTCGGCACGGACAACAGCGGCATGATCGCCGTCCTGTACGGCGGCCCGAACGGCCTCAGCGGCGCCAAACAGCTCATCCGGCCCACGACCGGCTGCTCGGGTGAATCAGCCGGTTTCTGCCGAGGGTGGGGCAAAGGGCTGACCTCCGGCGACGTCGACGGCGACGGCAGGACCGACCTGGTCACCGTGGGGCTCAGCGAGCGGCAGGTCTTCTCCTGGACACCGGCCGACATCACCCGGCAGGGCAGCTCCAGCTCGGCGTACTTCCAGGGGCTGACCGTGGGCAACGCCGACAACGACTCGCGAACCGACGTCGTGGGGCTGTTCGCGTCCGGCTGGTTCGCCTCCTTCGGCGGCTGGTACAACGGCGGCGCCTTCGAGAAGACGTCGCTCAACGCCCCGAGCGGCCCCTTGCTGCAGTCGACGGCGATCGGCACCGTGAACGGCGACGACATCATGGAAGCGATGGTTCTGCTCGCCCCCACCTACGGCTCGACCAGCCATGAGCTGTGGTACATCGACAGTCTGCGCGATCCGGCCCACACCCCCATGCTCATGGGCAACACGGCGGCCTGCGACACCCCCGACGCGACCAAGCCCGCCTGCACCAAGAAGGACTCCCAGCTCGGCCTAGGCGACGTGAACGGCGACGGCTACCGCGACGTCGTCATGGTGACGCCCAGCACCGGCACAGTGCACGTCTGGTACGGCTCCTACTACGGCGCCGGCATGTACCAGCCCGGTTTCACGGCCCGCAACCTGTCCTGGCTGACCACGCTCGGATCCACCGACATCACCGTCACCGTGGGCGACATCAACGGCGACGGCCGCGGCGAGATCGCCGTCGGCCTGCCCAGAGCGACCGTCGCGGGCAAGTCGGCCGCGGGGGCCGTCGCGCTGATCCCCGGGACCGCCTCTGGCCCGGACGTCTCCGCCGCCCGGATCCTCACTCAGGACGGCATCGCCTCACCCGGCACGGCGCCTTCGGCGGATCCGATCGCCGAGGAGTCCGTGGCCGACGACCGCATGGGTGAGGCCGTCTCGATCATCGACGTCACGGCTGACGGCAAGGGCGAGCTGATCGTCGGCGTGCCCGGCAAGAACGACGGCAAGGGCATGCTCGCGGTGCTTGCCGGCAACGCCACCGGGATCCCGTCCTCGGCGCAGTCCGTGCACGCGATTCCCGCCGGGGTGAACGCCGCGGATGCCCGCTTCGGCGCCATCATGCTGAGATAGCGCCACTACGGAGGAGCAGCGGGACGGCCAGTGCTGCTGGTGGCTAATCCGCCGCGGTGTTCCCGGTTCCGTCCGTCGCGCCGCCGGACTTCAGGTCCTCGGACAGGAGCCGCAACAGGCCGGGCAGATGACGCTCGATGTCCTGCCTGGGCAGTGAGACGGCGCTGCCGTTGCCGTGGTCACGCTGCATGATCAGCCCCGCCTCGCGCAGCACCCGGAAGTGATGTGTGCGTGCGGCCTTCTTCACCGGCAGGTCGAACGAGCCGCAGGCGCGCTCCCGGTCCTCGGGATCGGCCGCGAGTTCGGCCACGACCTGGCGGCGGGAGTCGTCGGCCAGCGCGCGGAACACCTTGCCCAGATCCATGACTCACCTCCAAGGTACGATTTGCATCATACCTTGCCTAATGGCTAGCGTTGGCAGGTATGAAGATTGTCGTACCTGAAGGAGGCGGGGCGGTCGGCATCTACGGCTTCGCCCGGCCGAAGCCCGAGCGCGCCGATGAACTGGAGCGGCTGCTGCTGTCCTTCGTGGAGCCGACCAGGGCCGAGCCTGGCTCGATGCAGTACCAGGTCCACCGCGACGTGGCCGACCCCAGCACGTTCGTGTTCTACGAACTGTGGCGGTCGGCCGACGACCTGCGCGCCCATCTCGCGCGTCCCGAACTCGCGCACTTCCAGCAGCACCGCATGGACTACCTGCGAGAAGACCTGGAGATCCACTGGCTGACACCCCTCAGCGTGACCCCCTGATCCCTCGGCTCATGCAGGCGACCGTGCTGCCCGGCAGGGTCAATGGGCGCTCCAGCCGCCGTCCACCGGCAGGATCGCGCCCGTCAGGTAGGACGCGTCCGGCCCGGCCAGCAACAAGGCCGCGGCGGTGAGTTCGTCCGGCTCGGCCCAGCGTCGGAGTGGCACTTCATGGTGCAGGAACTGCCGCACCTGCGGGTCGTCGTCGGCGTTCGTGTTGAGCGGCGTACGGAAGGGACCGGGGGCGAGGGCGTTGACGTTGATCCCGTACGGGGCGAGTTCCACGGCCAGGCTGCGGGTGAGCTGGACGACCGCCCCCTTGCTGGCCGCATAGGCGGACCGAGCGGCCGCGCCGACGAGCCCGAGCGCGCTGGCCAGGGTCACGATGCGGCCGTACCCCGCGGCGCGCATCACCGGCACGACCGCCTGGCAGGCCAGGAAGGTGCCGACGACGTTCGTCTCCAGACAGCCGCGCAGGACGGACACGTCCAGGTCCGTGATCTCGCCGCGGGCCTGGACACCGGCGCTGGTCACCAGCACGTCCAGACGTCCATGACCGGACACGATCTCCTCCACGAGCCGCCGGGTGGCGTGCTCGTCGGTCACGTCACAGGCCAGCCCCGACGCGGGACGGCGGGTCGCCCGGGTGATCCCCGCGGCCGCCTCCTCGCACGCCTCGCGGCGCCTGCCGGACACCACGACGTGGGCGCCGGCGCCGGCCAGCGCCTGCGCGATGGCCAGCCCGAGGCCGGACGAGCCGCCGGTGACCAGGGCGACCTGACCGGCCAGGTTTGAGTCGTTCACGCGGATGTCCTTCGAAGTCGGCGAGAGGTGGTACGAAGCAGGGCGTACCCGATCACGAGCGAGACCACCAGCACCACGGCCGCGTCCACGGCGGCGGCCAGCCGCACACCGCTCAGCAAAGCCGGGGCCGCGGCCTGACCGGCATCCCGGAGCGCGGACACGCGGGCCACGCAGACGGCGCTGAGGATCGGGACGCCGACGGTGATGCCGATCTGCTGGGCGCTCGTCACCAACCCGGTCGCCAGCCCTTGAACCGTGTCCGGCAGCCCGGACGTCACGGTGACGCCGTAGGAGACCACGACCGACATGTGGCCCACGGAGGCCAGGCACACCACGGCCAGGGCCGGCCAGGCACCCTCGGTCACGGTCATCGCGGCGGTGCAGAGGCCTTGCAGGGCCAGCCCCGCCACCAGCGTCCGCCTTGCACCCAGCGCGCGGATCACCCGGGAGGAGACCATGCCCGTCACGGCCAGAACGACGCCCTGACCGCCGAAGAACAGACCTGTCCACAGTGGTGACAGCGCCTCGACATCCTGCAGGTAGAGAGTCAGCAGGAAGATGAACGCGCTCATCATGGAGAAGGTGATCAGGCCGCCCAGGCTGCCGAAGGCGACCGTGGGCCTGCGCAGCATGGTCAACGAGACCAGCGGCTGCGCGGCTCGCGACTCGATGACCACGAACACGCCCAGCAACAACACGGCCGCCACCATGGCCACCACTCTCACCGCTCCCGCGGCCGACAGGGCGTAGATGAGGCAGACCAGGCCCCCGCTGACGGTGGCCGCGCCGGGCAGGTCCAGCCGGGGAGCGTGGGCGCCCCGGCTCTCGGTCAGCAGCCCTGGCGCCGCCATGGCCAGGACGACGCCCGCGACGGCCAGCAACGCCATCGTCGAACGCCAGCCCAGTGTGTCGGTCATCGCGCCGCCGACCAGCATGCCGACGGTGAACCCGAGGGAGAGCACCGACCCGCTGACGCCGAGCGCCCGGTTGCGCCGCGGCCCCTCGGGGAAGGTCGTCGTCAGCAGCGACATACCGGTGGGAATGATGGCGGCTGCCCCCAGCCCCTGAAGGGCGCGTCCCGCGACGAACACCCCCGGGTTCCACGCGAAGGTGGCCAGCACGGAGGCCGCGGTGAACAGCAGGACGCCGCCGAGGAAGAGCCTGCGCCGGCCGTACAGGTCCGCCATGCGGCCGAACAGCAACAGGCATCCCCCCGACGGCAGTGCGAAGGCGGTGACCGCCCACTGCAGGTCGGCCTGTTCCATCCCCAGTTCCCGGCCGAGATCAGGCAAGGCCACATTTAAGATTGAAAAATCCAAAGAAATGATGAATTGTGCGGCACACAGGATGGCAAGGATGAGTTTCGCACGCGTGGTGAAGCGAGCGTCGTGCTCCCCGGCCGAGCTCCCGGCGTCGGCGTCCCTCGACAAGGGGTCGATCGTCATGGCGTCCACGCTCGGCCATGACCGGTCTTCGCGGGGAGAGCGTGGTGACACTGGTGGTGGCACCACCAGCCGAAGCGGTGCGCGGTGACGCCGGGCGAGGGACGCCGCCGCGACCTGCGTGACTTCCTGGTGAGCAGACGTGCCCGCGTGAGCCCGGCCTCAGCCGGTCTCCCGGCCGGGGGACGCCGCCGTACGCCCGGGCTGCGCCGTGAGGAAGTCGCGGTGCTGGCCGGGGTGAGCCCGGGGTGGTACCAGTGGCTGGAGCAGGGGCGCGAGATCAACGTCTCCGCGCAGGTGCTGGACGCGGTGGCCCGGGTACTGCGACTCGACGAGGCCGAACGGCGGCACCTGTACACGCTGGCCGGGCTCAATCCACCGCCGCCGACCGGACACCCGCACGCCTACTGCGACGGACTGCAACGACTGATCGAGGCCTGGGACCCCAAGCCGGCCACCATGCTGGACGCCTCCTGGAACCACGTGGCCTGGAACGAGTCGGCCAGGCTCGCGCTGGACATGGCTCAGGCCGAGCGCAACTGTCTGGTGGGCTTCTTCCACGACCCTCGGTTCCGCTGCCGGGAGCGGGCCTGGCAGGATTTGGCGCCGACCGTGGTGGCGGCCTTCCGGGCCGCGGCGGCCGAGCAGCCCCGCGATCACGACATCCACGACGTGGTCAGCACGCTGGGCCTGACCAGCCCCGAATTCGCCCGGTTGTGGGCACGACAGGACGTACAGGCGGCCGGAATCTGGATCAACGAGGTCGACCATCCCGTCGTGGGCACGCTGACCTTCGAGAGCAGCCACATGAGACTGCCCGCCAGACCCGACCTGATCATGGTGCTGTACAACCCGCTGCCCGGTACCGACACCGCCGACAAGATCGCGTGGCTGCGGACCACCGCCGCGCCCCTCTGACACCGGGCACGACCACGTACGGTCAGGCCGGTACGGACCGCAGGACGCCGGCCACCTCGTCCACCACGGCCCGCGTGGGCCGCTGGCACACCAGCCATGTCGTCATCACGGCTTCGGGCAGCTCCTGGACGGGCCCCCAGCGCCAGCCGGGCAGCTTCAGCGCGGCGACGTGCGAGGCGACCAGCGCGGCATCGGCCCGCGTGGCCTGCGCGCAGGCCAGGACGTGCTCGGTGAACCGGGCGAACTGCCAGTACGGCCGGACGCCGGCGGCCAGCACGGCCGCGGTGACGCTCTCACGGGCGGGCTCGCGTTCACGGGCGTGGACGAGCACCCGCAGCGCGTGCAGATCACCGATCCGGTGGTCCGGCTCGCCGGCCAGCGGATGACCGGGCCGCACCGCCAGCCCGAGGATCTCCCGGCGCAACAGCCAGGAGGCGTAGTGGCCGGGCGGCTGCTGATGGACCAGGCACAGGTCGAGCCTGCCCTCGTGGAGCAGGCGTAGCTGGTCGAAGCTCGTGGCCTCCACGTAGTCCAGCTCGGCGTGGGGCAGCGCCGCGTCCACCGCCTCGACGACCGAGGACAGCCAGGAGCCGGGCGTGGCGGGCGGCACGCCGACGGAGACGACCTGCCGCGCCCGGGCGGCCTCCGAGACGATCTCCTGCGTGGTCGCGGCGAGGCCGAGGATCTGCCGGGCGTGCTGCAGCAGCGCCTCGCCGCTCGGCGTCAGCCGCACCCCCCGGGAGGTGCGCTCGAACAGGCGCTGGCCGAGCCGCCGTTCCAGATCCATGATCTGCCTGCTCAGCGACGGTTGTGAGACCAGCAGCCGCTGAGCGGCCTGGTAGAACGAGCCCTCCTCCGCGACCGCGGCGAAGTAGCGCAGGTGCCGAAGTTCCACGGTCTCCCTCGCCTGGTCGGCCGGGTTATGCCTGCAGAACATAGTAGACGTGCCTGAAAGGACTTGGACTGCGAGGCGTGTTCGGCTCTGTACTGATGTCGGCGGCCATCACCGATGGTGACGCCGAACGGTGAGCAGCTCTCCATGCTGCGTTCTTCGAGGAGCAAGATGAGGCTTGGCGTATGTTCGGCCTGCCTGCCGGAGCTGACGCCGCACCAGGCGGTCGAGGCGGCGGCCGCGGCCGGCTATGCCGGAATCGAATGGCGGGTCTCGGCGGCGGCCGGCTCGCCAGGACCGGCGCACTTCCTGCGCAACAACCGCTGCACCCTGCGCCCGCGGCGGGACGACCTCCGCCGCGCACGCGGGCTCTGTGACCGCGCGGGCCTGGCCGTCGTCGGGCTGAGCGGGTACGTCCAGACCGGCGACCTGCCGGGGGTCGAGCGGCTGATGAGCCTGGCGGCCGAGGCGGGCGCGCCGCGGATCCGCCTGTGGGCGCCACCCACGACGGACGGCGGGTTCCACCGCTCACTCGGCCAGGCCGTCGCGTTCTTCGGCGAGGTCGCGGCGCTGGCCGGCCGCTTCGGCGTGCAGGCGCTGCTGGAGATGCACCAGCGGACGATCTGTCCGAGTGCCGCGCTGGCCGAGCAGGTCGTACGGGGTCTGCCTCCGCACCTGGTCGGAGTGATCTACGACCCCGGCAACACGGTGGTGGAGGGGTCGGAGGATCCCCGGCTGGCCCTGCAGATCCTTGGCGAGCACCTGGCTCACGTGCACATCAAGAACGCCGTCTTCGAACGCGCCGAGGGCGGCGGCCCGTGGCGGCACCGCTGGTCGCCGATGGACGACGGGGTGCTCGACGTGCCCGCGATCCTGCGGCTGCTCGAAGACTCCGGCTACCGGGGATGGGTGTCGGTGGAGGACTTCAGCACCGACCGGCCACCGCGCGAGGCCCTCGCCTTCAACGCTGCCTACCTGCGCGGCCACGCCACCTTCGAACCGGCGACAGCGGTGCGGGCATGAGCGGGAAAAGGGTGGGCTTGAGCGGGAAAGGCGCGGGCTTGAGCGGAAAGGGGGCGGTCGTCACCGGCGGGGCGGGCGTCCTCGGCCAGGCCATCGCCGCGCAGCTGGCCGCCGACGGTTTCCAGGTGACGCTGTTCGACCTCGACGAAGCCGCCGTGACCCGCGCGGCGAACCGTCTGTCCGGATCCGGCGACGTCGCCGGATATCCGGTGGATGTGAGCGACCCCGACGCGGTCCGCGAGCAGATCGCCCGGCTGGAACACGCCGGACGGCGCCTGGACTGCCTGGTGAACAACGCCGCCGTCAACCCCCGCCTGCCGCTGTCCGATCAGACCCCCGACGCCTGGGACACGACGATGGCGGTCAACGTACGCGGGCCGATGCTGCTCTGCCAGGCGATGCGGCCCTGGTGGCGGCGTCATGGCGGCGGCCGGGTGGTCAACGTGGGCTCCCGTACCTGGCTCGGGGGCGGTCCCACGGCGTACGTCACGTCCAAGGCGGCCGTCGTGGGCCTGACCCGGTCCCTCGCCGTCGAACTGGGCCCCCTCGGCGTCACCGTCAACGCGGTGGCGCCCAGCGTGGTGGAGACCCCTCTGACCAGGGCGGGCCGTACGGAGGAGGAGTTCGACCGGTTCGCGGCCCGCCACCTGGCGATGACCCCGCTCGGCCGGCTGGCCCGCCCGCAGGACGTGGCCGACGCCGTCGCCTTCCTGGCCGGCGAGCGGGCCGCGTTCATCACCGGCGAGATCCTGCACGTGTGCGGCGGAGCCCAGCTCGCGCCGTCGCCCTGACCGAAAGAACCTGTCGTGCCCTATTTCGAACACTCCGGCGTGCGCCTGTTCTACGCCGACTACCCGCCCGCCACCGGCCCTCGGCCAGGACGGCTCACCCTGCTCCTCGTGCACGGCCTGTGGGGCGCGGCCGAAGGCTGGATCCACCAGATCCCCGCCTTGCGGACCCGCTACCGCACCATGGCCGTGGACCTGCGCGGACACGGACGCTCCGGGGCCCCGCCGGCGGGCTACGACCTCGGCGACCACGCCGAGGACCTGGCGGCGCTGATCCGGCACGCCGAGCTGGCCCCGGTGGTCGTGCTCGCCCATTCGATGGGCTGCTCGGTGTCCACCGTGCTGGCCGCCCGCCACCCCACCCTGGTCCACGCCCTGGCGCTGATCGACCCCGACTACGCCGGCGACCCCGGTGAGCGGGAGTGGATGAGCCGCCTGGCCGACGACCTGGAGGGACCCGACGCCGACCGGATCGCCCAGGACCTCATCAGCGACCGGTTCCACACCCCCGCCACCCCCGAGCATCTGCGTACCTGGCACCTGCTGGACGTCCTGGCACGACCGGCATGGCTGCGCGCCCGGACCTTCCGCCACAGCGCCTTCGGCCCCAGCAGCCTGCGCTTCCGTCCCGAGGCGGAACCCATGCTGCGCCGGCGCCGCCAACCGGTGCTGGCCTTCCACCGCCATCCGGCGCGCGCCGAGGTGGAGCGGTCGTGCCTGACCCGCGGCCACAGCCGGATCGTGCGACTCCCCCACGCGGGCCATTACCTCCACCAGGAACGCCCCGACGAGATCAACCGCACCCTCATGCAGTGGCTGGCCGCCCTTCCCCGATAGCCCCCCGCAGAAAGGCACGCCAAAGCCGTGACAGTCAACGAAAGCCTTGCGCCGCACGGCGCGGCACTTCCTCCGTCATCACCCCGCCACAACGCCCGCGCCTGGGGCGTCACCGCCGTACTGGTGCTCTCCTCGGTCGTGGTGTTCCTCGACAAGGCCCTGCTGGGCCTGGTCGCCAAGCCGATGAGCGCCGAACTCGGCATGTCGGCCGCCGGTTTCGGCACGCTGGGCAGCGCGTCGTACGTGCTGTTCGGCCTTACCTGCGTCGCCGTCAGTTTCGCCGCACAACGCATCTCCCCGCGGTGGGTCCTGCTGGTCTGCGGCCTGCTGTGGGCGGTCGGCCAGGTGCCCGCCGTCGTCGCCGCCACCGGCGGCATGCTGTACGCCAGCCGGATCCTGGTCGGAGCCGCGGAAGGACCAGCCAACCCGCTGTCCATGACCGTGCTGTACTCATGGTTCCCGAACGAGCGGCGCGGCCTGCCGCAGGCCCTCTACACCGCGGGCGCCGCCGTCGCCAAGATCGCCCTCGCGCCCGTGCTGACCCTGATCATCATCGGATTCGGCTGGCGTGCCGGCTTCCTCACGGTCGGAGCGCTCGCGCTGGGCTGGTCGCTGCTGTGGCTGGCCACCGGCCGGCAGGGCCCCTACGGCGCCGCCGGGAACGACCGGACGCGGCCCGCCCCCACGACTCGCGTCCCCTGGCGCCGCGCGCTGCTCAATCGCACCTTCATCGGCTGTTTCATCGCCTACTTCGCCCAGAACGCGCTCGCCGCCATCGTCTTCACCTGGCTGCCCTCGTACTTCGAGAACGCGCTCGGCTTCTCGGCGAAGACGGCCGGATCACTGTTCGGGCTGCCCAGCGCGCTCGGCATCGTGGCGCTGGTCACCACCGGAGCCGTCACCGACCGGCTGCTCCGCTCCGGCGTCACCTCCAGGCGGGCCCGGGGCCTGCTCGGCGGCGTCTGCCTCACCGGCGCCGGCGTTCTGCTGACCTGTCTGCCGCTGATCCACACGCCGCTCCCGGCCATCGCCCTGCTGATGCTCGGCTACGGCATCTCCGTCACCGTCAACACCTTCGCCAACCCCGCCGTGGCCGAGCTCGTGCCGCCCGCTCAGCGGGCCGGAATCCTGGGCGTCTTCGCGGGGCTCAGCGTCACCGCCGGTATAGCCAGCCCGGTGATCACCGGATGGCTGCTCGACAGGGCCGCCACTCCCGAGGCGGGCTACACCACCGCCTTCCTGCTCAGCGGCGTCCTGCTCGCCGTCGCCGGTGTGCTGTTCGCCCTGCTCGTCCACCCCGAACGCGACCGCCACGATGCCCTCAGGAGCGACCATGTCCCTGCCTGAACCGCACCACCCGCCGCTGGCCCTCACCCCGGACGAACTGCTCAGCACCACCCGCGCGGTCCGGCGCAGGCTGGACGTGAGCAGGCCGGTCCCGCGCGAGGTGCTCCTCGACTGCACCCGCCTGGCCCAGCAGGCGCCCAGCGGCCGCAACCGGCAACGCTGGGACTTCCTCTTCGTCACCGACCCCGACCGGCGACGCGCCCTGGCCGACCTGTGGCGGCGCGGCCTGACCAGTCCGGCCGCCCCTCGGTCTCACGACGGCCCCAGCCGCCACGACTACACCGCCGAGGCCGGCTGGCCCGCCATCGCCGACAGCCTGCGCCACCTCGTCGACATCCTCGACCAGGTACCCGTCCTGCTGGTGCCGTGCATTCAGGTCGGATCGCGGGCCGAGCTCGACGACCCGGCGACCCAGGCCGGGACCTGGGGCTCGGTGCTGCCCGCCACGTGGAGCTTCATGCTGGCCGCACGCAGCCGAGGGCTCGGCACCGTCTGGACCACCCCGCACCTCAGCCACGAACGCGAGGCCGCCGCGCTCCTCGGCCTGCCGTACGACAGGACCGTGCAATGCGCGCTGATCCCCATCGCCTGGACGATCGGCACGCACTTCAGGCCCGCCCGCCGCGTCCCCGTCACCGAGGTCGTGCACTGGGACCACTGGTAGGCGACGTGGACGCCGGCGCTAGCTTCTGGTGATCACGCCGCACGCGATGCGCCTGCCGGAGTCGCCCGCTTTCAAGGTTTCGGCGTCGGGCCCCGGCGCGCCCTCGGCGTTCCGGTAGCGGTCCGGGATGTTGGCGTGGTTGTCGGCCACCGCGTGGATCATGATGGCGCTGCCGTCGTCGTCGAAGAGCTGCGTCCCGCCGAAACGATCGGTCACCGTCGAGGCGGTGCCGGTGCCGTCCGCGCCGACCAGCAGGCCGGGCAGGTCTCCGCTGTGGTGGTCGTGGGGATGTGAGCCGAGGTCGTAGTGTCCGCCGGCGCTGAAGAAGGGGCTGCCCGTGGCCGGGTCCTCCGACCGCGGATCACAGACCCCTTTGGCGTGCACGTGGAAGCCGTGGAACCCGGCGGGCAGGTCCTTCACCCCAACCGTGATCTTGGTCCTGCCGTTCCCGGCGTCCTCCACCTGGAGCGAGCCGACCGTCCGGCCGGCGGCGTCCTTGATCACCGCGCCGGCGCGGGCGCCGTCCCGCGCCGGCATCATCGCGTCGGCGGGCCCGCCGTCCGGCGCCGGCACCATTCTTCCCAGCGCGGCGGCGCCCAGCGCCACGGCGCCCACGCCCAGCACGGCGACCAGAGTCAGGCGTACCTTGCCTGCCATCAGCGCTCTCCCTCATGTGGCGCCTTCCACCCAGGGAAGACATCGACGGTCTCACGAGTCGGCGGAGGCCGCCTTGGCCGGCCACGGCGCACCGCTCCCCAAGGGGCCTCGCCCCCCACAGATCCCCCGAAGTCCACCCGCTTCCCCGGCGCGGGAGGCAAAGATTCGGCCTCTCCGCCACCATCACGTTCGCCGGTCCGGCTCCTGCCGGCCCGAGTCGCCGTTCCCGGCGACGCCGCCGCGCAGGAGGCCAGGGCCGCATTCGCACCCGCTCAGCTCTCCAGCGCGGCCACCCGTGCGGTGAGGGCGGCGCCCGCCTCGGTCAGCCGCTGGACCTCCGCGGCGTGTTGATTCCTCAGATCAGCCACCTGTTGCTGGACCGCTTTCGTGAGGTCCTGTTCCACGGCGGTGATTCGGCCCAGGACGTCGACGTTCTGTACGTTCAGGACCCCGTTGACTCGGACGTCCCCCTGGAACAAGCCGGCCGGGGACCCCTGAGCGTAGATGCCGACGCCTTGACTGCTTATCGCCTCGACGCCGCGCCCGCTCGGCTCGTTCGAGACGGCGAGCACGCCGGCCTCGCCGCCGATTCCGAACACCCCGAAACCGCGCTCATTGAGGCTCTGTCCCCAGACGCCGATATGTCCCTGGCCGAGCACCCCGAGGGCGCTGGGATTCTCGTTGATGCCCTTGACCCCCGCGGCGCCGCCTTTCCCCATCCCGAGGACGCCGTGTCCACTTTCGCCGACACCGAGCACTCCGGAGCCCGTCACACCGGAGCTGTGCCCCATCAGTCCCGCGCCATCGTCGGCCTGGCTGCTGCCCTTCACCCCGTTGTGGCCCTGGCCGTACACGCCGTCGCCACCGTTGTCGTTGACCCCGGCGACGCCCGAGCCCCCGGATTGCCCGCACATTCCGATGACACCGTGGAACTGTACGCTGTCGCCGCGGACTCCGGCCTCGCCCGCGGCGGTGGTGCTTCCGTGAAGCGCTGTCATTCTTCTTTCCTTCCGGTATACGTTTCCGAGCACCTGGGCTAAGCCTGCTGCGCCTCCCGCGCCTCCTCCGCCTGGCACAGTTCTTCCAGCACCTGCATGGCTCCGCTGATACGCAGGAGCGTCTCCCGGAGAAGCGCGTCCTGCCGCACCACGTCGCGCAGTTGCGCCTCGCCGAGCTGGTATTCCCGGGTCAGGTCCGCGAGCCGTTCCCGCAATTGATCCATCATGACTTTTTCCTTTCTCTCTCGACTTCCCCGCGACTCCTGATTCCCATGGTCGCCGGAAATCCGTGTTCCTCGGGATAAAGGAGCATCCCGCGCTCTTCCGCCGGCTTTTCTTTCTCCACCTCGACGGGATGAGCCAGGGCCCACGGATCCTGGCGTACGCCGGTGACCTGCCACGACACCGTGACGTTCGGCTGGTCGGTGCATATGATGAAGGCGTTGTCCCGTACTCCGCCGTCCACGGCGGCCATGGCGAGCCGGCCGATCGGCGTCACCTGGAACCGGTGGTCGCGGTTGAGCGCCTCGAAGTAGTCCGGGAGGGCGACGGTGACCTTGCCCTGGTCGTCGGTGACGGCGACGCCGGAGTACACGTTCAGCATCTCCGGCGATTCGACGAAGGAGTGCGACAAATATTTGCCGGCCGGGTCGAGCGGGTGGTCGATGAGGAAGGTGCCTCCAGGTTTGGTGAAATTGCCACGGATCGCGCAGCCGCCCTCAAGGCTGGAAAACTGTATCACCCGGAAATTGTTCTGGACGTAGACCTGGCTGCCATGGAGGCTGACGTCACCGGCGACATACATCTTGCCGAAGACATCGAAAGTGTCGCATTCGTAGTATGCCCTCGGCACGCGGATGTCCAGCTCCGTGCGTACGTCCAGTCCCGCGCCGGCCCTGACGTTGCTCTGCGCGCTGAGGGGGCCCACCACATTCAACGCGCCCAGCGCGTTCAGGGTGCTGCGGGCGTTGAGCACGCCTTGAGCTTCGATGGTGTTCTGAGTGGTGAGAACGCCCATGACGATGAGGCCGGCGCCGGCCGTGACGTTGCTCTGCGCGCTGAGGGGGCCCACCACGTTCAACGCGCCGAACGCGTTCAGGGTGCTGCGGGCGTTGAGCACGCCTTGGGCTTCGATGGTGTTCTGGGTGGTGAGAACACCCTTGACGATGAGGCCGGCGCCGGCGGTGACGGCGCCGTTCGCGGTGAGAGGGCCCTGGACGTTCAACGCACCCGACGCGTTCAACACGCCCAGCGCGTTCAGGGCGCCGTGGGCGTTGAGCACGCCTTGAGCTTCGATGGTGTTCTGAGTGGTGAGAACACCCTTGACGATGAGGCCGGCGCCGGCGGTGACGGCGCCGTTCGCGGTGAGAGGGCCCTGGACGTTCAACGCACCCGACGCGTTCAACACGCCCAGCGCGTTCAGGGCGCCGTGGGCGTTGAGCACGCCTTGAGCTTCGATGGTGTTCTGAGTGGTGAGAACACCCTTGACGATGAGGCCGGCGCCGGCGGTGACGGCGCCGTTCGCGGTGAGAGGGCCCTGGACGTTCAACGCACCCGACGCGTTCAACACGCCCAGCGCGTTCAGGGCGCCGTGGGCATTGAGCACGCCTTGGGCCTCGATGGTGTTCTGGGCGTTGAGAACACCCTTGACGTCGAGTCTCCCCGCGACCGACACCAGGGTGCCGGTGAAGCTCGCCTCGCCTGTGGTGGTGTCGATGCGCAGCGCCCAGTTCGCGCCGGTGTTGCCCCAGATGCCGACGGTGGTGTCATCGGCCATGCCGATCAAGGCGCGATCGGCGTTGGGCACCCGTTGGTAGAACCAGATTCCGGCACTGGGGTCCTCGCCCTGCCGTACGCGCATCCGGCGGCCGACGTCCAGGACACCACCGCTCACGTTCAGGCCGGCGCCGGCGGTGACGGCACCTTTCGCGGTGAGCGGGCCCTGGACGTTCAACGCGCCCAGCGCGTTCAGGGCACCGTGGGCGTTCAACGTGTCGAGCGCGTTCAGGGGGCCGTGGACGTTCATGCCCCCGGCGGCCTCGACGGTGGCGCGGGCGGTCAGCTTGCCGGTGACGTCCGCGTCGCCACGGGCGAACAGCGTCGAGTGGACCGACACGTTGCCTGTCGCGCCTTCGACGCTGAGCGGTCGGCGGGGGTTGTCGTCCGAGGTCAGAGTGAGGACGACGTCACCTTCCGGGTCGGCCGCGAACTCGGCCATCACGCGTTGCCCGACCCGAAGGTCGGCTCCGCCGGTTTCGGTGGCGGCCCGTAGCTCCAGACGTCCGGTGGGCACGCCCACAAGGCGACGTGTGCCGGCGGACAAGGTCGTGACCCTGCCGCCGTCCAGGGTGAGCCGCGCCAGCACCACCTGCCGGCCGTCGTCGTCACCGGCCGGGATCAGGCGCAGCCACGGCGCGTGCACGAGGACAGGCGGGTCTTCGGGGCTTTCCTGTTGCAGCACCTCCAGCCAGGTGACGGTCAGGAGGCGGTCGCCGCTCACCTTGGCCGTCCCGAACACCACTCCGTCGTCCGCGACGCCCGCGGTCAGGATGTCGTCGAGCTGATCCGGGTCCGCGGCCGGGTCGACGACGGCCGCGCCCCCCGGCCTCAGGACGATCAAGCGGCCTTCCGCGTCGATGGCCGTACCCGGGCTGATCCTCAACCCGACCGGCTCTCCGGTCACCTGTACGGCCAGCCCCGCGGCCACGCCCCAGGTGAGGCAGGCGGCGTTGCGGGCCTGATCCATGGGCAGCAGATAGTCCTGCACGTCCGTATGACTCTGAACGTTGCCCGTGGCGCCGATGCGCGGGATGTACAGGTCGTGGTCCCAGTACTCGCTCCGCTTCAATGTGTTGTTGCCCATGGAGTTCCCCCGTGGCGTAGAGATGGACGGGACACCGACCGAACCGATGTCAGCGTGCGACCATGCCGCTCATGGCCGGTGAGGGGGTACGAGCCTGCGTTCGTCGTGCGGAACGAGTGTGATCATGAGTGGACTGGTCAGCAGGCCCCCGGCACTCACCGTCGTCTGCTCACCGGTCTGCGGATGGACACGGATCACTCCGCCCTTGTGGCCGAAGGCCTCGTGGTCGGACACCAGGATCGAACCCGCGGGTTCGACGGCGATCCCCCAGGGGGAGCGGAAGAACTGGCCGGTGGACACCACCGTCTTGTTCCCGGTCGTCGGGTTGAACCGGAGCAACCTGCCCGTACCGTCGGTGGAGACGGCGTCGGTGACCAGGATCTGGCCGTCGGGCTCCACGGCCAGCCCGACCGGTCTGCAGGGCGGATCGAAGGTGGTCAGGACGGTCGGCTGTCCGGTGTGCCGGTCGACCCGGAGGAGGGCGCGCGGCTTGTCAGGTGACATGCCCTGTTCCACGACGAGGATCGTGCCGTCGGCCTCCAGTGCCACGCCGGCGAAATCACACTCGCTGTCGGTCAGCACGGTTTTCTCGCCGGTGTCCGGATTGACCCTGATGAGCTGGCCCCTGCCGTGACCTTTGCGTCCGGTGTGGGTGAGCAGAACCTGGCCGTCGTCCTCGATCACCAGCCCCACGTGGAATCTCCCCAGCGGGTCGCCGGAGGCCACGACCGAGTGTTGCCCCGTCATCAGATCCAGCCGGACGAGTGCGTCCTCGCGGACGATCAGAATCGTCCCGTCCGCCTGGATGGCCACTCCGGAGGGCGCCGCGATGTGATCGCCGGCGAGCAGTCTCACCTGCTTCCCCGTCGTCGGATCCACCCTGATGACGCCGCCGGCGGAATCCCCGTCCGCTCCGGCGGCGTCCCGGTCGGCGAGCAGGATGGTGCCGGGGGCCAGCCGGGCGACGGCCGTGAGCGTGACCCGGTGATTGTGCCCGGGCGTCGTCTTCGCCTTCGTGTCGTTGCTGGTGGCGTCGTAGACGGCGTGAACGGTGGCGGGCCCCGGCACACCGGTGAACGTCACGTCCAAGTTGGCGCACGCGTTGGGTCCGATGCTCTTCGGCACGGCGCTGAGGACGAAACCCGGGCCCGGCTGGAACCCTTCGCCGTCCCCCATCGTGAGTGTCCCGGTGCCACGGTTGGCGACCTGGAGGCTGCGCCGGGCCTCCTGCCCGACGTCGACCTCGAAGTCGAGCGTGGGCGGCAGGTCGATCCACGGCTGCCGGCTTTCGGCGTTGTGGTCGGCGACCACCCAGACGAAGTCACGTGCCGCCGCGTCGTTGTTCACCAACTGCAGCCGCCATTTGAGAATCTGACGAAGAACGGTGACCCGGACCAGATAGACGTCATCGGCCTCCGCGGCCATGTTCGCGTTCGCCGCCGGAGGCGACCCCTGGGGCCCGTTGAGGAGCACGACCGGCGTGGGCGAGATCGGCACCTCCACGACATCCCCGGTGTCGGCCTTCAGCCGGACCGCCGGGTGCGGGGGTCCTGAGGGGCCACAACCGGCGCCCACCTTGACGATCCTGATCCACATGTCCCTGCGCCCGGTCGCCGTATCGAGCGCGGACAGTTCGGTGAACTCCAGCAGCGAGGTCGCCGCCCCCGCCTCCAGGTGCTCCGGGGCCGCCTGTCCAATCGGATAGACCTCGAACACGTCATCCTCCTCAGTGGGACACGACGGTGAAACTGTCGTCACTCACCGCGGAACCGACGCAGGTCATGACGCGGATCCGTTGTGGTCCCACTGCCTGGAGCGGAACCGTGACGACGATGAGCTCGTCGTCGACGCTGACCACCTCTGCGGACAACGTGCCGAAGAAGACCGATACGGGCGGTGCGTCGAAGTGCCTTCCCGACAGACGCACGCGGTCGCCCGCCCTGCCCGTGTCGGGAGTGAACTGGGCGCCGGATGCGGCGAACTCCGGGTCCGCGCCCACGATGAAGGGCTCTCTCGTGGTGGTGACACCACCAGCCGTGGCGATGTTGATGGGCACCTGTCCGAGCAGGCCGCCGGGGACCTTCACCACCAGGCCCTCCGGTACGAGCCTGACGATTTCCGCCATGGCGTTCGTTCCGAACCACACCGCTGAGGTGATGTCGAAGTTCGTGCCGTACAGGGTGACGTCGACGTCCTTGCCGCCCGATCGCGGGGTGAACTCGATCGCACCGCTCCGGAAGGCCGGGCGTTCGCCGCCTTGGTCGAGGCCGAAGACGGTGTCGCTGGTCACCGAACCGCCGGCGGTCTCGATGGTCACCCTCGTCACTCGTGGGAGGCCTTTCGGCACAAGGGTCCTGATGGTGGTCGCCGTGGTCTCTACGACCTCTGCGGGGACCGAGCCGAAGAACACCTTGACCATGTCCTCCGCGTACACGTTGAAGTTGCGTCCGCTCAACGTCACGGGTGTCGAGGCGGGGCCGTGCACGGGCGACACCTGCCTGAGCGGGTCGGGGTCGAAATACGGCCGCAGCAGCAGTCGTGACATCAGGTCGAGCTGGCGTTCGATCTCGGTGAGAGGCAGGATGGTCCGCCGGAGATCGGTGATCATCTGGGATTCGATCGCGGGGTTGCCCGCCTTGCGCCGCAGCAGCGCCAGCGGCAGGTACGTGTGCCCGGGCGGAGCCTGTGCGGGCGGCTCCGTCTTTCCCTCGGCGACCTGCACCACCCACGAAGGGCGAAGCCGTACGGACGTCTGCATGCCGATGTCGCCGCGGTTCAGCAGATCCTTGTCCGTCGAACCGTCCACCGTGCTCATCGACACGTCCAGGTAGACGACGTCCTCGCGGAACGGGCCCTGCCCGGGATCCGGTGTCGTCAGCTCGGGAAGCTTCTGGGAGCTGTATCTGAGCTTGGTGAAGTTCCTCACCTCGACGCCGCCGACGAGGCACACGTCCGACACCGAATTGCCGGCGAGAATCCAGAAGTCGTTGTCCGACTCCGCTGCCGGCTGGTCGGGGTTCGCCGGGATCGATCGGATCTCGAAAACCTTGGATCCGGCCGAGATGCCGTCGCCGACACAGCTCGAGACGATCGAACTCAAGGTGGACGAGACGAGGTCGTGCTGCAGGTTCAGATCACGATCGAGAACGGGCACGCCCTGTTCGATGTGCACCCCGACATAGCCCTTGCTGAGGCACTGCTCCAGAACTTCGGACGGTGGCCGGGAAAAATCCGCCATCGCTCACCTCGGTGGATCCTCACTCGCATGGACAGTCGATTCCCGAGGTGAAGGCCCATCTTCTCGCCGAACCGCTCCTCTATCTCTATACGCTTTTCCGGCGCGAACTAACGACCCCGGGATGCTGATTCAGCAGGGTCACGCCAAGAGCGGGTAAATCGTGCTCCGCGCCGTGCGGGTCACGCGCCCTCCTGTGCGGCGAGCTGGTCGGCCTTCAGCCACAACTCGTTCCACTCGATGGCGATCTGCACGGCCGTGACTGCGGCGAGCCCCAGGTCGAGCAGTTCGCCGAAGGGCAGCGGCCCGTCGGCCAGCGCGAGCGCCGCCGCCGCGGCCGCGCGCACCGCGAAACGCTCGATCACCACGGCCCAGAAGTGCCGCCACGCCGCCTTGCCCACGATCACCCGTGCTGCCGCGGCGCCCGCCACGACGACCCCCGCCGCCATTGCCTTCCGTCTGCGGGCCTCGGCCCGGATCCGCTCTTGCTCGCGACGCCGCTCCTCCTCGGTGACCCGCCTGGAGCGGGGTGGGGTGAGAACGTGGTAGGCGAGCAGCCCGGGCGCGCACCACTGCGTTCTGATGATGAAAGGGCCGGCCACGATGGGGCCTTGCGGTGGGTAGGTCTCCGGGGGCATGGGCACGACCCCCCGGATATCCTTTCTCGTGCGCCACGCCTTTTGGCCGGCATCAAGGCTGTTGCCCTCGCCCACATATTTGGCGAGTTGAATCTCCCCGTCGACCAGGCAGACGAGCGCGGCCGGCTTGATCTCCGCCACCTCAAGTTTTTTGTTCGAGGTGATTCTGGCCAGGTCGGGCACGCCCATCCCGGCCATTGGACCGGACGAGCCGAACTCCTCCGGCGGGATGTCCTCCTTGAAGCCGCCGCAGATGCCCTCGGTGCGAATGGGGCCGGCCGAGGCGCCCGGGATGCCGATGGACACGGCGCCTGGCACCCTGCCCCCGAAGTCCCGCTTGATGAGGTGATGAACCACGGTCCCCGCCAGCACGACCTGGAAGTCGGGGAAATCCACCGTCGAGCAGGACAGGCCCTGCCGCCTCACCCGGCGGCTCGGAGCATGGTCGTGCTGGACGACGTGTGCCAGTTCGTGCGCCAGCAGCCGCCGGCCTCCGGGTGTGTGCGGCTGGTAGGCGCCCTCCCGGAAGAAGATCTGCCGTCCGACCGTGACGGCCTGGGCGCGCATCGTCCTGGCGAAGCCGGCGGCGGCGCTGTCGGTGTGCAGACGGACGCCGGCGAAGTCATGGCCGAAGGCCCGGCCGAATCCCACCAGGTCGTTGGCACGCTGCCCGCTCGGGCCGGCCATCACCCGCTCGGCCGCCGCGTCGGCCGCCACCTCGTCGGCGTCGTACGGTTTGCTGACGGTCCACGTCTCGCGTCCGGCGAGCTGCCCGCCGTCCGCGTACCTGCGTACGTCGAAGCCGCCGCAGCCGCACTTCTGCTCCGCGGGTTCCGGCTTGTCGGCACCGCGCCTGTCTCTGGTGATGTGCGTGAACATGCGGCTACTCCATCCAGATGAAGACCGGGCGGGTGGTCACGGGCACGAAGTCGGCCAGCGCTCCCCTCAGCCTGGCGACGGTCTCAGCGGCCTGGTGAGCGTCGACGGCGGGAGGCGGTGTGAGGTACACGCCGATGGTGTCGTCGGCGATGTGGTCGGCGTTGGTCCGCCCGTTGTCGTACAGGTAGGTCTGGAAGTCGGCGAAGCTGCCGCCCAGGGCGAGTTTGGCCTTCGCCGTGGTGTCGACGGTGGTCGTGCCGGCGTAGCGGTGGTCCAGGGTGCGGGTCGCGGCGTAGACGGAGCTGGAACGCTCCACGCTCTGGTTGGAACGGTAGAGCAGCAGCGTGCCGTCGGCGCCGAGGTCCACCGGCAGGGGGGCGCGCCGCGTCGCCGGGCTCGACCCGACCTGCTCGGCCTCGCCCCAGCCGGTCGTCAGGGTGTTGTGGCTGATCGACCAGCCGCCGTAACGGGTCGTGCTCCAGAAGAGCTCGACGCCTCCCTCGATCGCCCGCGCGGCAGGTTGACGATCATGGTAGTGGCCGCTCTTGGGCAGGTCGTACACCGGTGACCAGTCGCCGGTGGACAGGGCGAGGCTGCGGTACGCCACGCTCGACCAGGTCTGCTCGGCCGCGCCGGTGTCCCGGATCGTCCAGAACAACCACAGCCGATCGTCCGTCATGAGCGCGAAGAGATCGTCCAGACCGTGCCCGGCGGGCAGGGAGCCCGGCTCGGGCAGCTCCCATTCCGCGCCGTCGTGCCTGTTGAACCGGATGGCGTCCTGCTCCAGCCAGAACAGCCACACGCCGCCGGCCGCGTCGCTCACCGCCGCCGGGCGGCAGCGGTCCGTCTCCTGGTCCATGAACGCCTGCGGCGGCGACCATTCGTCATCCTCACGCGTGCTGAACGACAGGTACCGGAGGCGGTGGACCGGGTCGTAACCCTCCCAGAACAACCACAACCTCGCACCCTGCCGGGCGACGGCCGGGTGCTGATCCAGGCCGTTCCGGTCCACGACCGGCGCGCTCGCCTCCCACTGGCCGTCGCGCAGGCGCTTGGCCCACAGGTCCCAGCCCCGCCGGCGGTACGTGTGGTAGATGATCAGCAACGAGCCGTCGGGCTCGCGCACCGCCGCCGGGCGGCCGTCGTAGACGAAGTTGACCGACGTCAGCGCGGGCTCCAGCCACTGGCCCGCGCCGTCCCGGCGCAGCGACCACAGGTTCAACCGCTCCGGCTGGTTGGTACGGGCCACGTTGTGGGTGAACTCCTTGGTACGCCCCGTCCACGTGCTCACCCGGGCCACCGTGGCGTCGAGCGCCGCGATGGTGCCGATCGTCCGGTAGAGGTGGGCGGCCTGGCGGACCTCGTTGCGCTGGGTGGCCACTGGCGCGCTGCGGTCGGTCGGCCACCCGATCCACTGCGCCAGCAGCGGGAGCAGGACTCCGTCCACCCTTCGCAGGTCCTTCGACGACAGCAGGGAGGTGGTGAGGCTGTAGAGCCGGTCCAGCTCGCTGCCCGGCAGGTCGAGGAAGCGTCGAAGGTAACCATGCTCGGCGTCGTAGCGGTGGTAGAGGGCGGGCAGCAGGTCGTACATCTGCTGGGCGAGGCCGTACCGGGACAGGGCCATCGCGGAGATCCGGTTGCCCGGGTCCGCCTCGTACGCGCCGGGGTCTCCGTCGAAGGGGAACAACGTGTAGTAGTAGACGGTCTCGCCGTGCAGGCCGGTGTCGGTGACGGCGGTGAGGCCGAGCCCCTCGGCCACGAGTTTCCCGTCGGAAGGGCTCGTCGGATGGGTGTCGCGGCGGCGTACGACCCGTACTCCCGTCAGGCGGTCCGGTTCCGGTGTGCGCCAGGCCAGATCGATGCGGTTGCCGCTGGAGTGCGGGGTGGCGGTGAGGTCGAGCAGCCGCATCGTCAGGGCCTTTCCCGCTCGGCGATCTCGACGTTGATCCCGGTGGCGTAGGCAGGATCGGAGGGGATGACCGGAATCTCGTTGGGGCCCAGTTCGATCTTGCCGAAGGACTCGATCGTGTCGGTCTCCTTGCCGCCCGGCGCCCGCGGGTCGCCGCGCCTGAACTTGGTGATGCTGACGAAGAGCACCCCGGCGGTGTTCTGGATCTCCTCGTAGAACCTGCTGAGGTAGAGCGGCTGGGCGAAGTCGACGTGCTCGAAGGCCAGCAGATCGGCGGCGGCCCGGCGTACCCGTTCGAGCACCTCCGCATCGGCGTACGAGCTCTCGACGCCGATCTTCGCGCTCACGTAGATGGGGACGTAGTCGACGTCGACCACCTCGACGATCTGGTTGATCATGCGCTTGTCCTCGAGGTACCCGAGCAGCCCTTCCTCCAGCACGTCACTGACCTTGCCGCCGCCCTCGGGCGCCACGCACAGCGTGACCCGGTTCCAGCCGGTCGGCACGGCTCGTACCTTGGCCACGCCCTTGAACCGCAGCGCGAGCGCCTTGTAGTCGCCGACGGTCACGGCGCGCTCCAGCGAACGGAAGACGGCGGGGGCGTGACGGACCGCGTGCTCGATGTCCTCGCGTTCCGCGCCTCCCCCGGCGGGCTCCGGATTGCTGACCTTCGCTCCCAGTCCGTCCAGCTGTGGCGCCGCGACGATGGTGTCGATCTCGCCGGCGGCCACGTTGCCCACGAGGCCGCCCCCGACGCGATAGGTGGCCAGCACGACCGCTCCGGCGGGCGGGACCCGGCCGAGCAGGCCGTCACCGAACAGCACGGTGGCCCGGTCCTCGGCGTCGATCTCCACGACGTAGTCATGTTGGTCGGCCTGGCTGAAGGCCAGGGTCTCGCGCGCGGTCCACTGCTCCGTGCTGCCGCCCAGCCTCGTCTGGATCAGCAGGTCCCCCGCCGCCTGCGGGCGCCTGATCAGCCTCGGGTGGGTCAGGGGAAAGTGCTGGTTCGCCGTGCCGTCGGAGGTGCCGAGGTACTCCTCCGAGATGAGCCGGCCCTCTTCGACCGGGACACCGACGAACACCTTGCGCAGGGTGCGCCGGTCCGGCCGGATGGCCCCGAAGTCGATGGTCAGCGGCGCTTGGCGGGTGTACTCGAAGCGCAGGCTGGGCCGGTCGCCGCGGCTACGGGTGGCGAAGGCGTCGCCCCTGGAGAGCGTGACCGTGTCCTCGACCGTCGCCGGCACGCTGACGCTGAGCACCGCCGCCGCCGGAGCGCCGGTGCCCAGTTCGTAGCCGATCAGGCGCAGGTGGTCGATGACGCTGCGCCTGGTACGCGCGGTGCTCAGGAAACTCTCGTTGGCCACCCGGTCCTGGTAGTAGCTGAGGATGTCGCCCATGTGGGCGAACAGTTCCAGCAGCACGTTGCCGAGATCGGCCTCGTCGGCGAAGTCCTTCCACTGCTGCAGCCGGTCCGGGATGAGGGCGCGCATGGACAGCAGGAGGGACTCGTAGTCCCGTGCCAGATAATCGACGGCGGGCCTGCCGCCCACCTGCCTGATGGTGGCCATGTGTGCCTACCCGTCCCTCCAGATCAGCTGAAGTGGACCTGGACGGCTCGCCGGCTCAGATCTTTGCGGCGAACGTAGTCGATTTCCACACGCAGCATCTCCTCCTGCCCCTGCACGTCCACCGCCGACACCACCAGCTCGTCACCCAGCCAGCGGGTGAGGGCCTGGCCGATGGTGAACTCCACAGCGGCCGCCGTGATCGGGTTGTTGTGATCGAAGACGAGGTTGAACAGACCACAGCCGAACTCCGGCTGATTTACCCGCTCCCCCGGCGCGGTGAACAGCACTTGTACGATCTTTGTCCGCAGGTCGGCATCGTCATCGAACCTTGGCGCGAGGCTGCCGAGCGGTAGGCTCACGTCCTCCTCCCGCCGGCCGTCAGTCCGTACACGTGAGGTAGGCCTGGCCGCGGGCGCTCACCTTCGACCCCGCTGGAGCGCCGATCCCGCTGCACGTGTCGATCAGGTCGCCGTCCAGCAGGACCTTGACACCGTCGACGGTCAGCAGGGCACTGCCGGCAGCCGCGTTGGGCACCCCGATGCCCAGCGGGGCGTCGCTGATGGTGAGCGAGGCCGGGACGGGCTGCGGCGCCGGCGGCACGAACCCGGTGCCCTGCGGTCCCGCGTGCTTGCCCGCCGGGGTGGTTTGCCCCGGGTCCAGCGTGCTGCGGCTGGTGACCAGGGCTATGGGCACGTCGTTGACGGTGACGAAGTCGCTGACCTGGTCGGTGATCGCGCCGACGTAGTCGAAGGCGCCGACGCCGACGTACGGGACGGTGGGCGGCGGCGGGGCCGGATTGGTCGCCTGCCCTTGCACGTTGTGCTGGTCGGTGCCGCGCACCGGATCGCCCTTGACGACGACGAGCCTGGCCATCGGCTCAACCCCGCACCAGGGCGAGGGCGGAACAGATGATCTTCACCGGCATGCCCGCGGCGTTGATGGTGAGGGGGGTCTTCGCGATGAGATTCATCTCGGTGCGGGTCAGTTCGACCGCGTTGCCCGTCGCGTCGATGATCTTTATGCCGTCGCTGTCCATAGTGACCGTGTGGCCCTGGCCGCCCTCGCGCAGGGTGACCGACTCCTTGCCGTCGGCGTCCTCGAACTCGAGCGTGTGTCCTTTGACCGTACTGACGATCTTCTTGGTCGGTCGCGGCCCCACCGTGGCCGGTTCGGGCATGTCGCCCTTGTTCCAGTAGACGCCGACCCAGATGGGGAACTCGAGGTCGCCTTCCTCGAACTCCACCCACACGTGGGCCTGCCGCTCCGGCACGAAGACCAGGCCCTGGCCGGCCGCTCCACCGTAGGGCAGGCAGGGCGTGGCCCAGCCGGTGACGACGTCCGGGCCGAGCACGCTGGGCACCTTGACTCTCAGGCGGCCGAGCCCTGCCGGGTCCTCGTTGTCCGCCACAATGCCCCGATATTTGCCGTAGAAACGACGCTCGGCCTGTTCCACCAGGCCCGCCACGACGTTCTCGATTTCCGTTTCCGTCATGTTGTCCCCCCGATCAGGGCGGCCATGGCGCCACCCGTCGTGAACTGTTCTCTGCCGGTGAGTTTCAGGCCGTTGCGCCTGACCTTGAATGCCTGCACGTAGCCGTCACCCGTGAAGCTGTGCGTGACGTGCGAGACGTAATAGACACCGCTGTTGGCCTCACCGATGCCCTTGATCGTCACGGTCCCCCGCGGGAGGAGTACGGTGCCGTAGCGGTTGGCCATGACCTCGCCCTCTCCCGTGATGAACCATTCCGCCTTGTCCTGCAGGCTCTGGCACAGTGCCGTCATCTCCTGCAGGCCGGTGGTCACCACGTGCCCGACGCGGAGCACGCCGGGCCGGTCGGTGACGCGTCTGGCGCCCAGCGCCGGCAGCCGGCCGGGCTGGGCCTTGGCCTCCAGGATGTCGCCGTTGAAACGGTCGAGCTGGGTCATGCTCACCCCGGTGGGAGCGAGCGCCTGGGCCTGGAGTCTCAAGGTGCTGAGGTTGGTCTCCGGTCCGAAGTGCGCGGCGAGCACCGGCTGCGGGGACGCGTCGGTCGCCGGCGGGCCGAAGTGGCCCACGTCACCGTCCACGTAGCAGTCGAACCCGTTGCGCGACGCCAGTCGCCGCAGCAGGCGGATGTCGCTCTCGCGCTGGACGATGGTCGAGACCTCTTCCTCATGGACCACGTCGGTGCCGGTGACCCGGGGAGTGAGCCCGTACTGGCCGAACACCTCGGTGGCGATGTCGCTGTCGCGCTTGTTGGGCCAGGCTCGGAGCCGGTCGTCGCGGTCCATGAGCACGCTCGCGTCCATCCCCCACACCTCCAGGCGGCATTCGTTCAGCTGGGCCCCGAACGAGGGACGCAGGTGAGTGATGTAGCCGGAGATCAGCCGCCGCGCGTCGTCCTCCAGGCCGGCGGTGATGACGACCTTGCGCCACAGCGCGAGGCGGTCGTCGTCCAGATGGGGCCAGGTGCCGTCCGGACGTGGCGGCAGCGCCACCGTCAGGCGGAACATGGCCGCCAGCCGGTCGTCCAGCTCGACCTCCAGGCTGATCAGGTCCTGGTAGAGCTCCTCGATCTCCGCGCCGTCGAATTCGACGCGCAGGCTGTCGTGTTTCATCGGCCCCCGCAGGAGGACGCCGGGCGGCGGCTCATGGGCTACCGCCCGCCCGCTGCCGGATCGGCCGCCGCCGGGATCAGGATGGACGCGCCGATCCTGGTCCGTTCGGCTGGGATCCCGACGGTGAACCCGGCCGAACAGATGACCTCGGCGATCCTTTCGGCGCCGACATCCAGCCGGTTGTGCCTGACGAGCAGGGCCATGTTCCGGGGAGGTCCGAGCTCGTCGATCACGTTGACGTCCACCACGCCCACGGTGTCCGCGAGCAGCCGCAGCGTCCGCCCCCAGGGCGGGCCGGTACACGGCTCGGAGACCGGGAAGCAGGTCGTGACCAGTGGTTCCCCGCCCAGCAGGGCGAGCGGGGACAGGTAGTCGGGGTTGGCGTCGCAGATGCGCCAGTAGTGCAGCGACTGACCGTAGTAGGTGAAGGCGAGCCGGTCGAGCCGATCGCCCGCCTTGATCACGTGGGTGAGCACGGCGGGAGCCTCGGGCAGCGGCCGCAGTCCTGCCGCGACCGCTGTCTCTCCCCGCGCGTCCGCCACCACCTCGTCGGGCACCGCGCGATAGCGCGACATGTTGCTGAACATCGGCTCACCCCGGGATGACGACGTGCTGGAGGTCGGTGAGGTTGGCCAGGTTGAGCACGGACATCGCCTCCGTCATGGCCTTCGTGTACATGTAGGGCACGTTCTTGCCCTCGATCACGGTCATGCTGATGGCCACCGTGGCTCTGATCGGGTTGAGGTCGGTGCTGAACTCGGTCTCGGTGATGTTCATGGAGTTGATGTTCACCGGCAGGATCCGTTTGCGCCCGAAGATGAACAGGAGCAGCGGCGGATTGGCCGACCGGGTGAAGCTGAACCCCTGTGCCGCCTTGCCGAGCAGCAACTCGGCGGCGCCCGCGAGCAGGCTCTCCTCCTTCGGCTGCACCATCAGCTCCAACGTCGCCAGCTGCGGCGCGATGCCGAACTGCTCTGTGATGGCGTCGCGCTCGTCGAGCCTGTCCGTGGCGTCCAGCCGCAGGTCGAAGCCGATCGTCTGCTCCTCCACCGTGACCACCTGCTCCTTCTGCAGGGCCAGGAGGTCGGAGTTCTGCCGGTGGAACTCCCGCTGGGTGTCCGCGGTCGTCCCCTTCGGCAGGGTGTAGCCGAGCGACCTGTTGCGGGTGAGCTGCTCCGGGTTGAACTGGAACGCCACGAAAAGCGGCGGGAGGCTCAGCCCGAACTCCACGAGAGCGCCGCGCAGGATCTTCGGCTTGCCAGGAAATCCGTCACTCATCGCTCGTCCCCCGGCCAGAGTTTTCCGATCTTCTCGAACTCGCTGCGGGCGCCCAGGAGGATGTGCCGCCGTTCGATGCCGCCGCCGTCGACGGCGGCCAGGAAAGCGGCGTTGAGCACCACGTTGGCGATGTTCCCGCCGCTCAGCGGGAACCGCCGGGCCAGCTCGTCGAAATCGACGTCCGGCGCCACAGGGGCATGCGGCGGGAACGACGTGCGCCAGATCCGCGACCTGGAGTCGACCTCGGGAAACGGGAATTCCACGATGAACCGCAGGCGCCGGGTGAACGCCTCGTCGAGATTCTGCCGCAGGTTGGTGGCCAGGATGACCATTCCCTCGTGGTCGTCCAGCTTCTGCAGCAGGTAGCCGGTCTCGATGTTGGCGTACCTGTCATGGGCGTCCGACACCTGCGTACGCTTGCCGAACAGGGCGTCCGCCTCGTCGAAGAAGAGGATCGCGTGGGCCGCCCAGGCTTCGTGGAACACCCGTGCCAGGTTCTTCTCGGTCTCGCCGACGTACTTGCTGACCACGCCTGACAGGTCCACCTTGTACAGGTCCAGGTCGAGGTCGTGCGCGAGGACCTCGGCGGCCATCGTCTTACCGGTGCCGGGTGGTCCGCTGAACAGCACGGTCAGCCCTCCGCCCCGGCGGAACCCCCACTCGCGATGCACCCGGAAGTGGTGTCTGACCTGGTCGCCGATGGCACGCAGCTGATTCGCCCGATCCTCCGGAAGCACCAGGTCCCGCCAGCCGCGCGCGGGGTCGATCCGTACGGCCAGACCGTCGAGCCTGCCCCCCAGGTGACCCCGGCAGGCGGCGGACACGTCGGCGAGGGCGAGCGGCCGGTCGTCCGGCTCCATGAGCCGGTGGTTGTCGGCCAGGGCGAGCGCGGCCCCGATGCGTCGCGGCGGCAGCCGGAATCTGGAGACCAGTTGCTCCGCCCACTCCTGCGCCTCCTCGGTGTGCGCCCCCAGGTGTTCCCGCCACGCGACCACGGCTCGCCGCGGGTCGGGCGCCGGCATGGCGAGCGAGTGGAACAGCGCACCGGGGAAGTCACCGCCGTCCCACGGATGTTCGCCGGTGAGGAAGGTCAGCCGGCCGAAGTCGGCCACGGCCTCCCTGAGCTCGGCCAGGAGAGCGGGCGGCAACGTATCGGCGGCCGGAAGGCGGATCGCCGCCTGATGCAGAACCCCTTCCCGCAGGCAGGTCCGCAGCAGCCCGCCGGTGTCCAGCGCACCGGCGTCCGCGCTGAGCAGCGGGATCTCCAGATGCCGGCACACCTGGGCGGCCAGGTCGAGCTTGCCCGAGCCCGCCGGCCCATGCAGGTGGAAGACGATGGGACGGCCCTCGCCCGACCAGTGGTGCTTGATCAGGCGCAGGACGCCGTCCGCGAGCTCGTGGCCGACGTCCTGTCCGTCGTGCTGCCGCAGCTTGCCCACCAAGGAGGCGTCGAGCTCGTTCAGGCCCATGAGGAAGTGGCAGATCCTCGGGTCCACCTTCAGGAACTGGGCCAGCCCCGAGGATCCCGACGGGCTGGCGGGGTCGGCCACCGCGTGCAGGATGCCGGTGCGCAGCAGCGGCGCGTTCTCGGAGAAGCAGCTTCGGGCGGCCCACCTGCGATGTTCGGACGGGCACAGCAGATGCAGGATCAGGTCCACGCTCGGCCGTCGGCGGGTGATGTCGTCCTGCAGGTAGGCGTACAGGCGGTCGTACTTGCGGCGCAGCTCGGGCGCCAGGCAGATCACCACGATCCGCGTCTCCAGGGCCGACAACCCGAACAGGCTGCTCAGGGTGGGCAGCGCCAGCCACACTCCCTCGGCGAGGCTGCGTTCCACCCTGGCCACGATGTGCCCGTCCAGCGGTCCGTCGCCGGCCGATGCCTCCGCGTCCGGCCGGCTCAGCAGCGCGTCGATCTCGCTGCGGGCGGCGTCGTCCGGCTCCGGGCGCCCGGCCTCCAGCCGGGCGTGGATGAGCCGGTCCAGGTGATCGAGCTCGTCGGCCAGGTGCTCGAAGTTGTCGGCGTACGGGCGTGTCATGGTGCCGCCTCGTACAGGAACGTGCGGCGGAACATGCCCGAGATCTCGACACGGACCTCGTACAGGCCGGGAGCGAGACCCGGCGGCAGCGGGCAGGTGAAGGTGTCGCCGGTCAACGGCCCTCCCGCCGCCAGGGGGATCCCCCCGAACCAGATGCTGACCTGCCACCCGCCCAGGTGCGTGCCCGTGAAGGCCAGCTCCGTGCCGGCGCCGGTCATCTCCGTGATCACAGGCGGCTTGAACGAGACCCTGGGCTCAGGGACCCCGACCCGGCGGACCCGCTTCGGCACGGGATGCGAGCCATCCGGCGAACGATCGATCTGCACGGTGGAGACCCGGTACGGCACCGACAGGCGGAACGGCTGGGAGAAGGCACTCCACAGGTTGGTCAGCTCTTCCCAGCCGGATTCGTCGCTGACGATGTTCAGGCGCTCCCGCGCGGCATGCAGTCCGGATTCCAGATAGCGGGTGGGAATCGTCGCGTGCTCGGAGAAGATGCGCATGGCTTCGCCGAGCAGCTGCTGCGCGGTGACGTTGCCCATCTGATCGTCGTTGGGGGCGTAGGAGGTCAACACGTAGAACAGGGTCAGCGAGAGCGGCGGCGGTACGATGCCGTCTCCCTGCGCGGTCCAGTCCTGGTTCTTGAGGAACGGGTTCTCGACGAGCTTGTACAGGAACAGGTTCAGGCGCCGGTCGAGGCCCTGCTCGTCGGGGGCGAGGATGGTGACCTTGGGGGCCGGACAGAGACGGAACTCCTCCAGCAGCAGCTTGCGGAGGGAGGCGCTGACCATGCCGATGGCCGTGGAGTCGCTCATCGAAGGATCCCCACGTGAAGCCGGCCCACGTACCTCCGCTCCCAGAACGCGATCGTGCCCCTTGCCGACGCCGACCCGGCTCCCCGGCCGGGGAGCGTACGAGGTGGGCCGGCCGGTCTGGCGTCGGCGCGCTGCTGCGGGTCGGGAGACGGGTTGTGGGTCGGAACGGACACGGTGGCGGCGGGCATCCTCACGGCGGCAGGTTCGGACCTGTTCGGCGGGGCGGGCGGCGCTTCCGTTGTCGCTCCTAGGGACGTCCTTATGCCTTCCCGCGGGACCCTGCCGATGATCGCGACCCGCTCCCCGGGCGTCGGCGTCGGGTCGGCGGTCTCATCTGCACGTGTCGGCCGGCGACGGCCGGGGACCACCAGGACGGTCCGCCCCGCTGCGGCAGAGCCGGCCGACGCCGGCGGCCCTCCCGCCCCGGGTCCGGAACGGTCCGGCACGGCGTCGCTCGCGAGCCTGCCCGGCCTGTCGTGGGAAACCCGCCCGGCCGCTGACACCGACTCGCCCGATCGGCTCGCTTGTCTCCCGCTTTCGTACGTCAGGACAGGCCCGCCGGGGACGACCTCCGGCACCACCCCAGCAGAACCGGCCGCCTGCGAACCCGGCGAACGAGAGCCCGAATGATCCCCAGCGGCACCGGCAGCCGACGACGCCCCTACACCGGGGCCGGAACGGTCCGGCACGGCGTCGCTCGCGAGCCTGCCCGGCCTGTCGTGGGAAACCCGCCCGGCCGCTGACACCGACTCGCCCGATCGGCTCGCTTGTCTCCCGCTTTCGTACATCAGGACAGGCCCGCCGGGGACGACCTCCGGCACCACCCCAGCAGAACCGGCCGCCTGCGAACCCGGCGAACGAGAGCCCGAATGATCCCCAGCGGCCGGAGCCGGCGGCACCCCCACGCCGGGTCCGGAACGGTCCGGCACGGCATCACTCGCGAGCCCGCCCGGCCTGTCATGGGAAACCCGCCCGTCCGCGACGTCGGACACCCCGACCGGCCCGGCCGGTGACACCGACTCGCCCGAGCGGCCCGCCTGCCTCCCGCCTTCGTACGTCAGGACAACGGCCACGGGTGGTGAGGCATCCTCCGGCACTGTCCCGCCAGGGCCACCCACCTGCTGCTGCCCCGACGAACCGGCGGTCGATCCCGGGCGATCCGCAGCCACACCGCCGACCGGCGCCGATGGCATGCCCTCCTCGGCGACGTCGGACACCCCGACCGGCCCGGCCGGTCCCGTCCGCCCGTCAAACCTGGGGATAGCAGCGTGCGGTGAGGCGACCTCCGGCGCCGACCCGGTGGTGCCGGCCGGCAGGTGTGCCGGCCGCTGACCCGACGAACCGGCGGTCGATCCCGGGCGATCCCCGGCGGCACCCGCCATCAGCGCCGACGGAGACCCCGCACAAGTCCCAGAAGCGTCCGGCACGACATGACTCACCGGCCCAGCCGGCGCGATGCTGAGAACCGGTTCGTCCCGGGCTTCGGAAGCCGAGGCGTCCGTGAGCGCGGGCGTCGAAACCTGCTCGTACGATCCGCTTGTCCGGCCTTCCCGCATGGTGGGGGTGCTGGTTGACGGGGGTTCCGGAGCAGGCGCGGCCGGGTGTGGTCCGGCGGAGATCGCCGGGACGGGGAGGGGGCGTTCCGCAGGTCTGCCGGCGTGCTCATCGGCGAGTCTTGGCAGCGGCGCTTCACCGGTGATCGCGAGCCCAGCGGAGGAAGGCTCGATCGCTCCCGCGCCAGAGGGCAGGGGGCGAGGAAGGGCGGCTTGCCAGGACAGCGTGGGACGTCCCACGGGCACGGAGAGAAGGGGGCGCTGAGGAGCGGCGGCGAGATGGCGCCCCGGCAGCGGCCGTAGATAGGTGAAGGTGAGGCCGGGAGTGGCGCGCGCGAAGGTGACCCGCACCCCGGCGTGCTCGGGCTGACCGAGCAGCAGGCGGACGGTGGCACGATGCGGGAAACGCCGTGCCCCACCGGTCAGCGTGTCCCGCAGGTATCTCTCAGGCGCCACCGTTCAGCACCTCGATCGTCTCGGAGAGCACGTCGATGTAGGTGCGCCTTCGCTCACGCGTCATCTCCATGATCTCCCGCTCGCTCCAGTGGTAGTGGTAGGCGAGGTAGTGCACCTCGTGATAGAGCTGCTCCCCCTCGATACGCAGGTCGCCGAGGAAGAAGCGCTGGACGTCGAACGGCGCGAGGAAGGTCCGCCGGCACTCCGCGCACTCGGCCTGCATGGTCTGCTCCACCCGGGGCGCCAGTTCGGCCATCCGTGCCTCGATCGCGGCCCGGTCCGCCGCGGGGAGCGCCGACACCCGCGCCCGGTCCGGCGGTCCGTCGGTGCCCAGTCGCAGCAGGCAGCGGGTGAGAAGCCGGGTCGTCGCCTCGGCCTCGTCGTGCGCCAGCAACTCGGCCAGCTCCTCCTGGTCCCCGCCGTTCGGCAGCCGGAACGTCACCTCCGTTCCGCCGAGCCACAGGGTGTACGTCGCGGCCCGCTCCCGAGCCTCCTCCACCGGCACCTGATCCAGGGAGAACGTGAGGGACACCCGCTGGCCACAGTCGGGCCACGGGCAGACGAGGTCCGCTCTGACCAGGTCGCCGAAGGTGCGGCGGCGCAGCTGGAGCAGCAGGTAGTGCCGGTCGGCCACCAGCAGTTCCCGGGCGATCGCCGGTGTCACCGGGCCGAGGCCGCCCAGCCGCCGCACGCAACGGCTGAGCACCTCGGTCACCAGCCTGGCGCTCTGCCCCGGCCCGGAGAGCAGCTCCTCCTCGTGCCCGGTCAGCGCCGTCAGCTCGAAGTCGCGGTGCAGGCGTCCGCCGGCGCCCCAGTAACCTCCCGGAAGGAGGTCCACGTCAGGTCTCCTTGGGCTCGGCCACGGCGGTGTCCCGCACCCAGCCTTCGTTCTCCAGCTTGATGGTGGAGATCATCACGGCGCTTGTGCTCGCGTCCAGCTGCGGCAGCGCCTGGTACTCCGAGACCCAGCAGCGGAACACGTTGTAGGCGAGGACCTTCGCCCCCTGATGGTTGTAGATCTCGATGGTGATGTCCTTGCGGAAGCTCGCCAGCGACATCGCCGGATCACCCTGGAAATTGTTGACCTTGTTCGCCCAGTCCTCGAAGGCCGTGTCGTGCGTGACCCCGGATTCCAGGGTGATCGCGTCGTACTTGGACTTGCCCGGGATCTGCCGCGGCCCGCTGGCGTCGCCCGCCTCGTGCCAAGTGGTGACCTCTGTCGTACGTTTCAGCGCGCTGCATTTGTTGAGCGCGGCCACGTACTGACCGTCCCATTTGATTTTGAATTTGTAACCGAGGTAAGGATCGAACCGCGTGGAGTTGACGGTAAACCTAGCCATGTGCCCACCTTCTACCGGCGCCGGGTCCTATGCCGACGCCATTCCCGCCTTCTGGCTGATCTTCACGATGACGAATTCCGCCGGCTTCAGCGGCGCGAAACCGACCAGCACGTTGACCACGCCGGCGTCGATGTCGGCCTGCGTGGTCGTCTCCCCGTCACACTTGACGAAGAAGCCCTCGGAGAGGGTGGCGCCCTGAAAGGCGCCCTGCCGGAAGAGAGTGGTCATGAAGGAGCCGATGCTGAGCCGGAGTTGCGACCACAACGGCTCGTCGTTGGGCTCGAACACCGCCCATTGGATGCCGTTGTAGATGCTGACCCGCAGCATGATCGCGGTGCGCCGCACCGGCACGTAGCGCCAGGAGGAGTCCGAGGTGACCGTACGCGCGCCGAAGGCGACCACGCCGGTGCCGGGGAATCGGCGGATGACGTTCACTCCGATGGGGTTCAGGGTGCCGTGCTGGACGTCGTTGAGCTCGACGCCGAGGCCGACGACCCCGTTGAGCCCGGCATCGGTCCCGGCGGGGGCCCGCCACACCCCGCGTGCGGCGTCGATGCGGGCGTAGAGCCCCGCGACGTAACCGGTGGGCGGCAGCAGGATCGGCTCGCGTGACCTTCCGGCCGGGTCCAGCGCCTTGACCCACGGGAAGTACAGCGCTCCGTAGGAATTGACGCCGGTCAGGCTGTTGCGGAAGTCAGCGGCCTTATCCGCGTCGAGAGTCGCCTGGTCGGTCTCGCCGAGGAAGAAGACGTCCTGCAGCGGCCGGTTGGCGCAGTAGCCCATTCCCGCGCTGACCATCGTGGTACTGGCCTCGCCCGGCACGGCGAGCAGGCTGAAATCCGTGACGGAGTCGAGCTGACCGAACGCGGTGATGAAACTCTGCTCGGCGGGCTTCGTACCGTCAAAGCCCGGTGTCGCCGCCAGAACCGTGTCGTCCTCTGCCGCGTCGCCCACCTGTACCACAGCCGCTGTGACCGGCCTGCGTATCGCAATGCCGTTCTCGGACCTGCCTTTGTTGCCTGGGCCGAGTTTGAGGTTGGTGGTGGCCGACGACTCCTTGGCGGGCTGAACACGTACCGACGAAGTGGCCGAGGTCGTGCCTGAGATGAGGACGAGCTCCCCGTCCTCGCCGACCTTGCACTCGAAATCGGTGAAGGCTTCGACCGGCGTGCTGTTCCTTCGCCTGGTGCGGTACAGGAAACCCACGGCCTGCTGGAGCTTCTCGGCCACGGCGGCCGCGTCGGTGAGCTCGGCGACGTCGTCGGGGAGCTGCACCAGCTGGAAACCGTCGTTGTCGATGTCGATCTCGAAGTTGCGGTCGGTCTTCAGCGGGAGCTTCGGCTTGCCGCCACCGCGGTGCCTTCCCCGCTGCACGTCCGCCTCGCCCGCTGTCACCTTGGCGCCGATGAGTGCCGAGTCCCTGTTCAGCACAGTGGTCACGTAGTTGGGGGCGTCGGGGTCGACGCTGAGGTTGTCGAACGTCTCCAACGGCGCCTGGTCGTTGGCGTCCTCGAGAATCAGGGCGGGGTCGGCCTGGCGGCGGACGGTCACCTTGAACTCGTTGCCCGGGTCCAGGTTGCCGTCCTCGATCTGCAGGAGCAGCGAGTTGCCCCAGACGCCCTTGCTCTTGGCCCAGAACCGCACACCCGACGTGCCGGTGTCCTGCTGGATCGAAGACGTGCCCTTGTGGGCGGCGGACTCGTCGTGCTGGTCGGTGGACGCGGTCTGGGCTGTGAGGCGCGAGCCGGAGTTCGGAGCAGCCCTGTTGCGCAGGGTGACGTCGGCTGCGACGGCGTCGCCGGGGACGACTCGCACGATGTAACACTGGCGGCCACCGTTGTTGAAGTACTGGAGCACGCTGTGCGCCAGAAATCCGTCGCTGAGAAAAGTGCCGTAGCGACGCTGGAACTCCATCCAGCTGGTGACACGGGTGGCCTCGGCCGGGCCCATCTCGGCCAGCCCGACGAAGGCCGCGGTCGAGGTGCCGGCGACCTCGAGAGGCCGGACTCCGCTGGGTGTCTCCTGCAGATATACACCGGGATAGGACGGGGTCGGCATCATCGCCTCCTGTCGTCGCCGCATGGCACGGCTTGGAATCGTCTCGACGCCGAGAAGCCTCGACCGCCGAGCCTGTCGATGCCTGTCGATCCGGATGCTGTCGGTGACTGCGACGATCAGTGGCCGACCGGCGTCTGGCACCACAGCGCTCCATTGATGACGGGCATCACACGCCAGCTTGGCCTGAGGGGACCACCGCGTCGCCGCGAGGAAGAAGTTGCCTGGTCGCAGTGTCGAGCATGCTCATTCGGGCGCGCGATCGTCAACAAACGCGCCGGAGATGAAGTGCCCCGTTTTCGTCATCATCTGACCAGGTCATGATGTATGTCGGTGTCTTCAGGCCGCAGGCTTCGACCCCCCGGCGCGAGACCTGCCTACTCGGACGGAGAGGGAACGGTGTCACGGAAATCGATCCCCGCAGCACGGAAGCCGGCAACTCTGTTCCGTACGTCGGCGGGGGAGACCGTCTCGCCCTTGCTGTGATAGATCCAGTCCACCTGCAGCCGGTAGGTCCGCGGGCTCGAGCCGCCGTCCAGATCCGCGAACCACTGATTGAACTGGATGCGCATGAGCTGCTCCGGATAGTAGATGCCGCCGTGGTCGGCGAAGAGGCGGCCATCCACGTAGTACTTCATGCGTCCGTCGGAGACCTGGATCATCAAGTCGTGCCAACCGGCGAAGCTTGCCCGTTCTGTGGTTTGGGTTCTCACCGCGTCCCACGGTTCGGCCTGGTAGGTCTCCCAGCTCGTGGCGTACAGTCTCGTGTCCCGCGCCCCCCATCCGCCGTTCGGCAGGTACTCGAAGTCCAGTTCGCTGTAGTCGGGATCCTTGTCCTTCCGCAGCGGGGTGATGGTGAAGAAGGCCTGCACCACGTGCCCGCCGTCAGGGCCGCTCACGGGCGTGTCGCTGAAGCGCACCCTGGAGGCGTACGTGCCCTCGCGAAAGCGTTGACGCGTGGTGAAGAGGGCAGCCTGCACGGTGCCGGCGGCGGTCCCGTTCGTGACGGAGTCGAGCGTCAGGAGGCCGTCGGGGAAGCTGACGGCCGACGGCGACCAGCTCACGCCTGGCATGCCGGGTCCGCCGCGGCCGGAGCGGACGGTCCAGCCGCGCATGGCGAGCAGCGGATCCGATGCGCCGGAGTAGGTGAAGTCGTCGAAGAGAACCCCGGTCGAGTCCGCTGCCATGGGGCCTGGTCCGGCGTTGGTGTGGAGGCACCAGGCGGGGCTGACGGCGGCGGCGACGAGCAACCCGAAGCGGAGCATCTGACCGACACCCATCAATCCCCCGATTGTCGCCGGACGTAGTCAGCACACTCCGTAATGTTATCAATTGTCCGTGGAGCCGCCGAGGCCTCCAACGCGTACGTCAGAACAGCCGGTCACGGCGGATCCTCAAGGTCGAGGACGGACGCCGCTGCTGATCCTTCTCACGTCGTGGCGTCAGGTCGCTGCTGCGCGGGCGTGGTGGCGGCCTGCTCGATGCGTTTGGCGAGGATGTCGCGCACCGCCTGGGGGTTCATCTGCCAGGGGCGACCGTCGGGGGCGGTGCGTACCGTCCCGCCGCGCGTGAGACGAGGGAACAGCGGGCCACGGCGGCTGCCGCGGCAGGCGAGCCACGCCTCCAGGCGGCGGGCGGCGGGCGGCGGGCGGCGAAGGAATTGACGGGGATGCGGCGCTGGTTGTCGCCCTTGCCGATGACGATGAGCATGCGCCGGGCCCGGTCGTAGTCGGCGTACTGCAGGGCGACCAGTTCGGCGCGGCGCAGGCCGCAGGAATCCAGGACGGCGATGATGGCCGCGTCGCGGAGCCCGGAGCCGGCGACGGCACCGGACGGGGAACGGTCGGCGTCGCAGGCGGCGATGAGGGCGCCGATGACGGTGTCCGGGACGTGCTGGCCGGCCGGCTCCCGGTAACCGCCGAACGGGGCCAGGGCCACGGCGCGCTGGTGGTCGTCCGTGCTGAGCAGGCCGAGCTTCCAGGCTTCCTTGAGCACGCCGCGTAGTGCGGCCAAGTGTTTGTTCCGGTAGGCCGGTGACCAGTCCATCTGGTCGATCTGCTCGCGGATCCAGGCGGTGTGCTCGTAGCGCAGATGGTGCCAGGGCTGCCCCTGGCCGGAGACCGTGGCGTTGTCGAGTCGGTCGCCGGTGAGCATGCGGGCGACGTGGTCCAGGCAGATCCGCATGGCGCGCCGGGAGTCGGCACTGCCCAGGCGTCCCAGATAGAGCAGGTACGGGTCCCGTGCGGGAGCGACCGCGACGGCCGCCGGCGCGAGTCCGGCGACGGGGGCAGCCGGGCACCGACGAGCCCATGCGGGGCGGGCGCGGCCACACCCGCGACTGCCCGGCCCTGGCCACCGACGATGTGCTGCGGCAGTGCGCCCGGCCCGGCTGCGGCCGAGCCAAGCCCGACCGTGAACCTGGCAAGGGCGGCCGCCCCAGCAAGTACTGCTGCAAGCTGTGCGGCAACGAGGCCAGCCGAGCCGCCGACAGCGCCCACGCCGACCGCCAGACGGCCGTGCAGGAACGCGACGCGGCCCTGCACGCCCAGCGGGAAGCCCTCAACGCCCAGCACACCGCCGAGGAGCACCGCGACCGCATCCACGCCGAAGCCCGCGCCGACGCCGAACGCCTCGGCGTCCAGATCGGCAACCTCACCACCCGGCTGAACGACGAGCAGCTCGTGACCACCCGCCAGGCCGAGCAGCTCAGCGGCCTGGCCGCAGACCTGTCGCGCGCCCAGGCTTTGGCCGAGGAACGCGCCGCAGCCCTGGCCGAACGCGCCCTGGCCCTGGTCGAACGCGACCGTCAGCTGGACCAGGCCGACGCCGCGGCCGAGCAGGCACGAGCCGAAACCCGCGCGGCTCGCGACACCCTGTCCGACAGCCGCCGCCGCTTCGAGGAGGAACGCGACCAGCTACGAACCCAGCACGACCAGGCCCGCCTGGGCCAGGCCACGGCCGAAACCCGCCTGGAGATGGCCGAACGCGAACTGCGGATCCTGCGCCACCAGCTCGCCGCAGCTCAGGCGGCCACCGGACTGGTCGTGCCACCGCTGGCCGACGTCGAGGGACGGCCCGGCGTGCGGCTGCCTGGTGGCGCCTTCGACGCTGTCACCCTCCGGGATGGCGTGGTGGTGCTGCACCACGCCGAGGGCGCCATTCCCCTCGGCGACGCCTCCCAGTCCCCTGCGCAGGCCCGAGCGCTGAGCGCCGCCCTCCAGGCCGCCCTCGCCCCACCACCGGCCTGACGCGCACAGCCCGCCCGGCTCCGCTGATGCCTCTCGATCACGTTCATGAGCTCGGTCCCCTCCGGGGCCGGCGAATCCAACGGGCGGCGCCTTCAGTCCGGACAAGGCCGAGCAGATGATCGGCGACCGTCGGACGGCCCGCCATCTGGACCAGCCGCGCTGGAGCACCGCCCGGCCCGGCGGGCCGAGCCCGATGCCGAAGCCGCACACGGCCCGGCCATGACGCCAGAACGGGCGGACCCGCCGGACGACGTGCTCGCCCCCACCACGGTGCGGGGTGCCGGCGCGAGCACCGGCACCCCGCCGCCGGCGGCGCCGCTGGTGGGGCTACCAGCGCCTCCGTCGTTGCACTCGGCTTTGCTGCCGCGCCGACATCGGCGGCCTCGGGGGTTCGCTCCACTCCCCCATGGTCGTACGCCATGGTCACCGTGAAAGGACTCGTAGTGTCTCAGGCGCGGGCGACTTGTCCCTCGCCAGTCGGCCGTCATCTGCCCGGGGAAAGGAGGCTTTCCAGCGCCCGCGGCAGTGGATACACCCGCTCAGCGGGAAATAGCCGCTGAGCTTTGGAAGCGTGCCCGGCCTGGGTCAATACGGTGACCTTGCGGACCTGGGGGGTGAGGTCGGTGAGGCTGACGATCCAGTCGTCGGTGAATGTGCGGATCAGATTGCGGCCGATGCCGACCTGGATGCTGTAGTGGTTCAGTGCCGCTCCGCGCAACGAGCGTTCCGGGTCCCACTGGACATGGACGGCTGCCTGGGTGACAGCTGACGGATCCGCGGTCGTGAGCACGGCCTGGGACAGAGCTTCCTCCCAGCCCTGCCGGGTCATCCGCACCGCGAGAACACGCTCTTGACCGGATTTGCGGGCCCAGTTGCTGCGATGCATGAGCCACAGGAATGAGGGCTTGATCCATGTCATCCTGTGAAATGAGAACGGCGCAACGAAGCGGCCCGCTCGCAGCGCCGCGTCGGCTATGGCCGGCGCGTATGCCTGGTAGACCACGATCGTGTCAGCATCGTAGTCTGCGCGGATCTGGTACTGAGGTGCCATGCGTTGCACCCTGCCATCCGGCGCACTCGCATCGCGAAACCTTTTCCTCCGCCCTCGGCCGAGGCGAATGTGCTGATCAAAGTGTCATGAGCCCCGAACGGCGTGGCTCGCCGTCCCGAGGGCCTTCCTGACGCAACTTTCTCTCGTGCGAAATCGATCATTTCTGAGACACCCCGCAGCCATAGTCCTGCTCCCAGACGGCAAGCGCCGCTACACCGTCCAGCAGATCGCCGACCGGCTCGGCGTCGAATGCCACCGCCACCTCGATGCCGACAAGCCGGTCTCGGCGTAGGAGGGCCACGGTGCTGCCCCCGATCACCTACTACGGCGGCCAGGCCAGGCCGGCCGACGAGATCGCCGTCATGCTCCCCGCGCACAGCCAACGACCTGGACCGCGTCCCACGAGCTGGCGCGGTCGCCTCCTGTCAGGTGGCGGCGGTCGGGGCGAGCATTCTGCTCAGCCAGGTGATCGCGAGGGGGTAGCGGTGCTCGATTCCGCCGTGTGCGCCGTCGAACAGTTCGAAGTGGATCCGCTCGTCCGGCACTCCGGCCGCGGCTGCGGCCCGCCGGAATGCCATCGCTCCGGCGTCGAGGTGGTACTCGTCCCGGTCGCCGGCGTCGATCCACAGGGCGCGCATCGAGCCCAGCGCCTCGGCGTACTCGGGCTGCACGGCCATGACCACCGGGTCCCAGGCGAGCCAGCGCCGCCAGACGTCGGGGACGATCGCCCCGAACTCGTCGAACGGCAGGTATACGGTGCCGTCCTCGTCGGCCGAGTAGGCCGCGGCGTAGGCGTACACCTCGATGAGTTCCAGGTCACTTGGCTTGAGACCGCCGACGCGGCCGCGGAAGTCGGCGAGGAAGTTCCCGTACGATCCGCCGTATTCGTTGCGCAGCGCCCGGAACCGTTCGGGCAGTTCGGGCAGTTCGGCCCGGTAGCCGGTCTCGAAGTGCGCGTCACCGGTGTGGGTGGCGAGGGCGCCGAACACGTCGGGCCTCAGCATGGGGGTGACCATGGCGGCGTACCCGCCGGAGGACTTGCCGGCGATCGCCCGGTGGTCGCGGTCGGGGACGGTCCGGTAGTTCGCGTCCACCCACGGCACCACTTCCTCGCACAGGAAGGTGTGGTACCGGCCGGTGGCCGGGGAGTCGAGGTACTGGCTGCCGCCGAGTGAGGTCCAGGTGTCGAAGTAGACGACGATGGCCGGCTGCGCCTCCTCCGTGGCGAACGCCGCGTCGATCAGTTGAGGACCATCCCGACGTGGCCGCTGTAGCCGGGTGACCAGGAGATCGTCGGGTAGCGGCGGCCCGGCTCGTCGTCGTAGCCGGGCGGCACGTACACCAGCAGCGGCCGTTCGACCGGGTCACCGAGCGGGTTGCCGCGCAGCACCGTGCTGCCGACCAGTGCTCGATCCGACCGGCGAGATCGGCCGACCAGGGCGACATCAACATCCTCCAGACGGGTTGGAGATCACGCGGTCGGCCGGACATCCTTCGCGAAGCCGTATGGAGGTGTCGTCACCTCAGGAGTCGAGCACAGCGGCGATGGCTTCGATCTCCACGAGTTGATCTTCATAGCCCAGCACTGTGACGCCCATCAATGTGCTGGGAACGTCGTGATCACCGAAGAAGGTTCGGACCACCTCCCAGGCGGCCCCCAGGTCCTGCTGCCTGCTGGACGCCACGAGAACCCTGGTGCTGATGACGTCATGCAGGGACGCACCGGAGTCCGTCAGGGCGGTCTGCATGTTTTCGAGGGCTTTCGCTGCCTGACCTGCGTAGTCTCCAACCGCCGCCGTGGATCCGTCCTTGTTCAGCGGGCAGGCTCCGGCAAGGAAGATCAGGCGAGATCCGGCGGGTGCCGTGGCCGCGTAGGCGTACTCGGCGACGTCGGACAAGGAGGACGAGCGGATCAACGTAACTGCATGGCCCATGGTGGTTTCCCTTCGGATCAGGCAAGAACGTGGCCACCATGTCAAAGGATCTTTCGTTACGCCACAGGTTTATCTGGCCTGGGAGCCTTGCCGCTGCGCTTGTTGTTCAGCCGGTTCGGCGGGGTTTGACGCCTCCTTGTGGTGGGTGAGGCGGGCGTATGCCTCGCCGGTGGCCAGGACGCGTCCCACGTCTGCTCGACCAGCCGGAGCCGCCCGTCTCCTCGGTGCACACCCGGTGGTGTACGCCGTCGGCAACCTCCTGGAGGGAGTCGGTGACGGGCCCGTGAGACGGCGCGCGATGGCGCTGCGGTGGGCCTATGGGTACGAGCGATTGACGACGAGGCGGTAGCGGCCGGACTCGGTGCGACGGCTGAAGCGGCCGCCGGCGGTGACCCGGTCGGTGAAGGCTGCCGGGGTCCGCTTCAGCTCCTCGGTGGGCGTGTCGACCGCGTTCATCATCGGCTCCCTCCGCCCGCCGGTGGAATGTTGTGGTTGAAGCGGAACATGTTGCCGGGGTCGTGGGCCGTCTTGACGGCGACCAGCCGCTCGTACGCCTGCGGGGTGAACGCCTGGCGCACGTCCTCCGGGTCGGTGTGGGCGACGCCCGCCATGAAGTTGAGCATGCGCGTCCCGCTGTTCCATGGGGCGAGGGTCTTGATGACCCGGTCGTGCCCGGCGTGTACGGCCTGGTCCTCGCCGATGCCGAGGACACCGGCGGAGTACAGCTGGAACTGGGCGGTGGTGTGCGCGACCGCGTTGGGCAGGCGCGGCGGACGGGCGAGGGCGCCACCGAGATGACGGATCTCGATGCCGACCGCGCTGTCCGACCCGGGGCCCACCAGCGCCAGGATCGCCTCGACGGCGTCATGGTCGAGGTGGGTGAGCTGGAAGGAGTTGATGTGGTACGAGCCGGGCGTCGGCGGATCGTTGTGGATGGTGCCGACCTCGGTGTACGGGATGTCGGTGACCGTGTCGAGCAGCGGCGTGGCGATCTCGCGCAGCGGCTTGACCAGCGGGGCGCCGTCCTGCGGCGAGCCGAGGTAGCTCAGGCGCAGGTGCATGGCGAAACGCCCGCGCAACTCCTCGGGGGCCTCGGGCACATCGGGCCAGGGCATCATGAAGAAGGAGGAGCTGAGCTCGTCGGGCACCTCGGTGACCCAGGTGCGGTAGAAGTGCAGCACGTCACGGATCGACTCGGCCGGGAAGTACAGGCCGCCGCCGTAGATCCGCGACACCTCCACCAGTTCCACCTCAAGTGAGGTGACCACGCCGAAGTTGCCCTTGCCGCCGCGCAGCGCCCAGAACAGGTCGGTGTTCTCCTCCTCCGAGGCTGTGCGCAGTTCGCCGTCGGCGGTGACGACCTCGATGGTGCGGACGTGGTCGGCGGCGTAACCGTAGCGGCGGGCCAGGACGCCGATGCCGCCGCCCAGCGTGTAGGAGACGGCGCCGACGAACGGCGCCGAGCCGTTCAGCGGGGCCAGGCCGTGGCGGGCGGCGGACGGGATGACCTCCCGCCACAGCGCGCCCGCCTCCAGTCGCACGGTGCGGCGTTCGGGGTCGATCCGGTGGCCGTCCATACGCCGTGTGGAGATGAGCAGGGCCCCGTCGGCGGGCAAGCCCACGCCGTGGCCGGTGGCCTGTACGCCGACGCCCAGGCCGTGGTCGCGGGCGAAGCGCACCGCGGCCACCACGTCATCGGCGCCCGCCGCGGCGACGATGACGGCCGGGTGGTGTACGACGGAGCGGTCGAAGCCGTCCGCCTCCTCGGCGTACCCCGGGTCGCCGGGAAGGAAGACCGGGCCCTTGACGCTGTCGGCGAGTGCCATCACCGCCCCGGCGGTCAGGGCGGGGCCACCCGTCGGCTGGGTCTGCTCGATCACTGGCGTGTCCTCACGTGTCGTCGTTCAGGTGGTCGCTTCGGCCGGTCCAGGTCAGCCCGTGGTGAACTCGAAGGTCGGGTTCCGCCGGGCCCCCACCCGCTCCAGCGCCTCGGCCAGCAGGTGGACCTGGTCCAGAGAGCTGCTGGCCGGGTAGAGCACCAGATCGTCGACGCCCGCGTCCGACAACGCGATCAGCTCCTTGAGCAGGCGCTCGTCGGAGTCGAGCGAGTCGGCGCGGACCGACTCGTAGTACGGCGACTCCTTGGAGCCGTAGTAGTGGGCCACGTACTCGTCGGTGAGCTGGACGGCCTCGGGACCGCAGCAGAAGTAGCGGCCGGTGAGGATGTGCGGCTTGCCTGGCCGGCCGGCCTTGGCCCATGCCTCGGTGGCGCCTTGGACGCCGTTCACCAGCAGGTCCAGGCTCAGCGTGGGCGCCACCCAGCCGTCGCCGAAGCGGGCGGCGCGGGCATGGCCCGCGGGGATCAGGCCCCCGATGAGCAGCTTGGGACGGCCCTTGCCGGGCAGCGGGGTGGGGCCGGAGATGCTGGTGACCTCCCCGTCCCAGACGCGCCGCATTTCGGTCAGGGTGTCGTCGAAGATCTTGCCGTGGCCCTTGTCGGGGGCACCGCTGAGGGTGAAGTCGTCCGGCCAGCCCCCGATGCCCAGGCCCGCCGTGAGCCGGCCCTGCGAGATCAGGTCGATGGTGGCGAGCTGCTTGGCGAACAGGATCGGGTTGCCCCGCCAGCCGACGTTCAGCACGCTGGTGAACAGCTGGACGCGCTCGGTCACCGCCGCGGCGATGCCGAGGGAGACCAGCGGGTCAAGGATGTCGTAGACCAGGCGGTCGATGGATCCCAGGGAGTGGAAGCCGAGGCGCTCGCTGTCCTGCGCCCACTGCTTGACCTCCCGCGCAGGACGTCCGGGCACGGCGTTCGGCAGACCAATTCCAATATTCACAAGCACTCCGTCTCAACCAGATCTCACTACGGGCACAACGATTCGGACAGTCCGTTTCCGGCCGTCCTCGTGCGCCCGCCGAGGCGCACAGCCGTGACGATATTCAGCGAGATCGGCATCGGTCTTGTACGGATCGGACACGCTCCGGGGACCTCCCACCTGACCACCACCGGACAGGCGCCCGCCGATCGGGACCGCGACCTGGCGGGCCGCTCGACCATCTCCGCGCTGTGATCACCGTCCAGGTCAGGCGAAGACGTCCTGCTGGTAGCGCCCCTCGGCCTCCAGCCCGTGCAGCCATGCCTCGCCATCGCCGCCGGTCCGCTCGGCGTAGATCGTCGCCAGCGTCTGCCGTACCGCAGGAGCCATGCGCAGCCCGTCACCGCAGACATAGACGTGCGCCCCGCGTCCCAGCAGCTCCCAGACGCGGTCCGCCTCGGCCGCCACCGCGTCCTGCACGAAGCGGTGCCCGGCGAGTGCGGAGAAGGCGGTGTGCACCCGTACTATCCCGGCCGCCTCCCACGCCTGGACCTCGTCCCGGTAGAGCCAGTCGTGGGAGGGATGGCGGCAGCCGTAGAAGAGCTCGGCACCGCCTCCGGTCAGCGCCCGTTCCTCCAGGAAGCCGCGGAGCGGGGCGAAGCCCGTGCCCGGCCCGATCAGGATCACCGGCGTCTCGGGGTCGTCGGGCAGGCGGAAGGGCGGACCGGGCACCCGGATGTAGCCGTAGAAGACGTCGCCGGGCTGGAGCGAGGCGAGGTAGGCCGAGCACATGCCACGGTAGTCGCCGCTACCCGACCAGGCCTCGCCCTCGACCAGCCCGACCGTGATCCGCACCTGGCCGGGCGAGGCCAGCGGCGAGGAGGAGATCGAGTAGTAGCGCGGCCGGATGGGCCCGGCCAGCTCCAGGAAGACCGGCAGCGGGAGCGTGAGCGCGGGGAAGCGTTCCAGCAGCGCGAGCACCGAGACTCGCTTGGCCAGGATCTCCTCGGCGTAGTCCACCGCGTCGAGCTGCCCGCGAGTCCAGGGGCACTCGGTGTGCTCGGCCAGCCTCGCCAGGTCGGCGCGGGTGGCGACCTGCTGCAGCTCGGCGAACTCCGACAACAGCAGCCCGGCCGTCACGGGGGTGCCGACCGGCAGGTGGGTGTTGCCGCGGGCGTGCAGCCGTACGACCTGCTCGCGCGGCACCCGCAGGGTCCGCAGCGCCCACTCCACCAGCCCGGGATCGTTCTTGGCGAAGATGGCCACATGGTCGCCCGCGGTGTAGGTGACCCCTTCGGGCAGCGTGGCCACGATCGAGCGCACTCCCGGTCTGGGCGCCTCCAGCGAGAAGTCCCACAATCCGGTCGGATCGCCGGTCAGCTCCTCGTTGGCCACCACGGTCAGCGGCACGGCTTGCGCGGAGACGATGGCGGGCCGGACGTCGGCCTCGGTCAGGACCTCCATGTCGTAGCGCGGGCCGGCGTCGGCGGAGGTCGCGCCGTACTCCTTGGCCAGAGCCGCCCACAGCTTGGCCGTCCACGCCGAGACGTCCCCGTCGAAGTCGCCGTCGGCGTCGGCCTCGCCGCGCTCGACCAGCGGTACGGCTCCCGCCCCGACCAGCTTGCCGAAGGCCCGCCGGGGGAAGCCCTGGTACGTCGGCCATGTGGTGTTGCCGACGCCGAGCAGCGCCAGCCGTACCCCCTCGAAGCCGCTGATCCCGGCGGCGTCGAAGGCCTGCGCGTTGTCGGGGGCCTTGCCGTTGTAGGTGGAGGTGACCACGACCAGCGCGCCGCCCGACGGTGCCTGAAGCTCGTCCAGGCTGGTGAGGGTCACGGTGAATCCGGACCGCCCGGCCCGCTCCGCCAGCCGCTCGGCGATGTCGGCCGAGGTGCCGAGGTTCGAGCCGTACGCCACGGTGAGCGCCACGCCGGAGACGGCGACCGTGGACTCCTCGACCTGCTCGGTGACCTCCGGGGTGAAATGCCCTCTTTCATGATGCTTGCGGGCCCGAACCTGGATGGTGAAGGCCTCCGGCTTGAGCGTGAGCGTCTGCTTGACCTTCATGCGGTAGGCGTCGCGGTCGGAGATCGCGAAGCGCCGCAGGAGCATGGCCAGGGCCAGCCGAGCCTCGGCCAGGGCGAACTGCCGCCCGATGCAGGCGCGCTCGCCGTTGCCGAACGGCTTGTAGGCGCTCGGATGGTGCTCCTTCTTGCGCTCGGGCAGCCAGCGGTCGATGTCGAACTCCTCGGGCCGCTCCCAGGCCTTGGGGTGGCGATGCAGTGGCTCCAGCAGGATCACCACGTTGCGGCCGGCGGGCACGTCGAAGGGGCCGAGTGTGGTGTCGTGGCGGGCCTTGACGGCGAAGGCGGGGATCGGGGACCAGATTCGCAGGGTCTCGTCCAGGACGCGCGGGATCACGTCCAGCTTCATGATCGTCTCGTAGGTCGGCGCGGTGTCGCCCGGCAGCAGGCGGTCGACCTCGGCGTAGGCCTGGGCCAGCGCATGCGGGTTGCGCAGCAGGTTGTACAGCGCGAAGGAGAGCAGCCCGCTGGTGGTCTCGTGCCCGGCGATGAGGAAGGTCAGCACCTGGTTGCGGATGTTCTCGTCCGACAGCCGCTCACCGGTCCTGGGATCGGCGGCCTCCAGCATCAGGCCGAGCAGGTCACCGGTCCCCTTGCCGCCCGATTCGCGGCGGCGGCGGATGACGTCGTCGACCAGCTCCTGCATGAGCGCGATGTCGGCCCGGTACGCCGCTTCCTGTTTCCTCTTCAGGCTGGTGACCAACGGCAGCCGGCCGTTGCGCAGCATCGCCTCGGTCAGCGAGCGTCCCATCGCCTGCAGAAAGGGGTGGAGCTCGGATGACTGGAAGGAGTTGAACCGGTAGTCGAACCCGGTCAGGGAGATCACGTCCAGGGTCAGCCGGGTCATGTCGTCGGCGACGCTGAGGTCCTCGCCCTGCCGGCGCTCCCAAGAGGCGATCAGCTCCTCGCAGATCTCCAGCATCTGCGGAAAGTACGCCTTCATCGAGCGCCGGCTGAAGGCGGGCATCAGGATGCGGTGCGCGTGTCCCCAGACCGGCTCGTCCTCACGGGCGGTGAACAGGCCATCGCCGGCGAAGTCGCGCACGACCGCCAGCGCCCGTTCGATCGGCTTGTAGAAGCGGCTCTCGTCGCACGCCTCGGCGACCAGATCGGGGTCGGAGACGAACAACACGGTACGGCCCAGCAGGTCGAGCTGGAAGACGCCCTCCTTGTAGTGCCGGGCCAGCTCGGACAGGTAGGCGTTGGGCGCGTCCTTGGGGATCTGTAGCGCGTTGCCGAACACGGGCAGGCCCTTGGGGCCATCGATGGTCGCTGACATGCGTCCCTCCTCAGGGCGTTATATTGACCTCGGGTCAGTAATAGTGACCCGAGGTCAATATGTCAAGGGCCGCCGGTGCCGGACGCCGGGCGGCTTGTCAGCCCCGCTCCCCCTGAGATCCGGAGTGGTATCGGATGCGGCTCTGAAGGCCGGTTACCCTGGTGCGATGGTTAGCTCTAGGAGCCGGCGCCGCCTCTCCCCCGAGGCCAGGCGCGGCGAACTGATCGATGCCGCCATCCGGCTCCTGGACTCCGGACAGGACGTGACCAACTGGGTTCAGGCCGTCACCGCCGAAGCTGACGCCGCCAAGGGCACGTTCTACGTCTACTTCTCCTCATGGGAGGAGATGCTCGTCGCGGTACGCAACCGCGTGCTGCGTGACTACGTGGACCGGTTCCAACGGCTCACCGAATCCACCGAGCCGATCGACTGGTGGGCTACCCTCGACGCCGAATGCGCCGCGGCCATCGAGGCCATCGCCAGGCAGGGCGGGCTCCACGCCGCGGTCTTCCACTCCAACTCCGCGCTCGGGACCATGAACGAAGGGCAGCAGGACACCGTCGCCGCCATCGCCAAGGCATTGCACCGAGGCATGGACGAGGGCGCGTTCCGCCCGGTGGACCCGCATATCGCGGCCACGATCCTGTTCAGCGTCCTGCACAGCGCCGCGGACGCGATCGCCACCGGAGAGCAATCACAACGCTGGCTGGCGGTCGTCCACGACCTCACCCGCCACTGGCTCGCACCACCATGAGACAGCAGTGACACGGGCACTCCACCTGCCTCGTGGATCCGTCTCGATCGTTGCGGCCCTCCGGTCGGATTCGGGCGACCGTGCCGTTCCACGCCGCGGGTCAGCAGGTTCTCGGCCCGTGACCGACTGAGACCGGCGGTGGACGCGGCACCTGCCGGCGCACCAGCAGGCGAACGTACGGTGAGATCGGGAATGCCGCGATGTCACCCGCATGATTGGGCAAGGTGATCAGCATGAGCTGCGCCGCTCGGGGCTCATGACACGGTTCTTACCGGCGCCCTTTCTAGTGCTGTATCAGGCAACGTTTGCCCCGGGGCTGAACGGTGGGGCAGTGCGCTATGTGCGGGTGGCCTCGAAGGTCCAGATGTCGTCTGCCGCGGTTGGTGCGCTGCCTGCCCGGTACCCGCCATGGACGACGACGTTGGTGAAGCCCGCCTGGTGCAGCATGGCTGTGAACTCGGACAGTCCGAACCACAGCAGGGAGAAGATCTGGAGCTCGGTGCGCGTCAGGGCGCCGTCCTTCCAGGCTTCGTAGCGCATCCAGCGAGTGACGCGCTGGGCCACCGGGTCCACGTGTGTGCGCCAGGTGGTGAGGGTGAGGAGATCGCTGCCGTTCCATTGGTGGGGGACGGGTCCGGTATCCGGGGCTGTGTCGGTAGAGGGCGGTTCAATGTCGACGATCAGCCGGCCCGCCGGCGCCAGGTTGTCGTGCATGGCGGTGAGCGCGGTCTGCGCGCTGTCACGGTCGGCAAGCAGGGCGAAGGAGCCGGTGGGGATCACGATCGCTTCGAAGGCTCCGGGGTTGTGGTGCGTGGTCATGTCGCCCTCGAACACGTCGGCCTTCAGGCCTCGCCGGGCACAGTTGGCGCGGCACTGCTCCAGCATGGAGGCCGAGGTGTCGTAGCCGCGCACGGTCAGTCCCTGTTCGAGCAGGGGGATCAGGATTCTGCCGGTGCCCACGGCCGGCTCCAGGACGGTGCCGGTCACGTGCCGCAGACGGTCGGCGTAGAACTCGACGTCTCCGAAGGAGGTGCCGACAGGCTTGTCGAGTTCGTAGAACAGGGTTGCCAGCGGTCCGTAATGCCAGGCGGTGTTGTCGAAGCCGGTGTTCATGCGTTCCTTCGGTGGCGCTCAGGTCTGATGAGAGTGCTCTGTCCAGGTATTCCGCGCACATACTGCTACGCCGCCGCCGGGAAAGACCAGCGAGTATGCGGCCATGGCCGCCCCGGTGCCTTACGTGAGATCGATGATGACGAGGGGCAAAGGCTCGGCGACGGACTGCCGCTTCGGCCCCACCCTGGCCGACGACTACCAGGGGAGGGGGGTGGGAACGCAGATCTTCCCGCTCCTCGCGGACGTCGCACAGCATTTCGGCAGAAAGAGAATCATCCTGTTCGGCGGCGTTCTCGCCGACAACCCACGTGCCCTTCGCTACTACAAGAAGCACGGCTTCCAACTGGTCGGCTCCTTCACCAGGAGGGACGGCGCACAGTCGTTCGACATGATCCTGGACCTCCATCCGCCATCAGGCCAGTGACGCCTTCGCCCAAGCTTCGATGGCACACGCTCAACCTTCGCCGGCGCAGGCCATGGGCGTTTCCCGTGGTATGCGAAGGACCTGGCACAAACAAGCGCTGCTCCGAAGGTCTCAAGCCCACGGCAGCGGGCGGTACTGCTGCCATCGAGACCAGCTCCACGACAGGAAGACCCAGGAGGATTCGCAAGGGAGCGCCTTGATCGAACTGGGCGCTGGAGACGTCGCGCCGGCCGGTGTTCTCCAAGCAGAGGCTCATCAGTCGCGGATTGTGCAGCTCACGCTTGCCAAGGCGGATATGCAGCACGTTGCTTGAGACGTTGCGCTGATGACGCTGGACCGGCGAGGAGGAGCTGAAGGAGTACACCAGGCGGCGCTTGGGGAAGGCAGCGCGGCGCGTTGCATAGACCCCTGCAACCCCGACGCCAGCACCGACGACGACTCCCGCAGCTGCCCAGAACGTCTCAGAGGACCAGAAGGGACCGGTGTCGGCCGCAATGTCCATCGTGATGGCCAGAGTGGGGGTCATACGAGTGATCTGAGCAGGCCCGCAACATCAACATCTTCTACTTCAGAGAGGGCACCAACGTAGCCACCCACCGCCAAAGGAGGGCCACGCCCTGAGCCATCGTCGCGTCATCGGCTGTCACCGCGGCCAGGAGAAGGCGTCAACGCCAGGGCCGTCATGTAGCAAAAGCTCACCGCACACGCCAGGTGCTTGCCTACGAGTCTCGAGGCGCCGCTAGGAGCTGTTTCTTGGATCAGGTCCGGAGCCAGATGACCAGGGCGGCCAGGGTGACGGTGCCGAGGAAGATGTAGGCGCGCTTGTCATAGCGCGTGGCCACGGCCCGGAAGTTCTTCAGCCGGTTG
>NZ_QHHZ01000018.1:0-263690 GCF_003947315.1 Nonomuraea sp. WAC 01424 | reverse complement strand
CAATGTCGAGGTGCTGTCCAGCGACGGCATGTCCATCGAGATGCGCGACACCGACGAGGACGTCTTCCGCGCGGCGGAGGAACTCGGTATCGATCTGTCCCGGCGTGAGCCGAGCAGCGTGGAAGAAGTCTGAGGGGGAGATCGCACACAATGCTAGACGTCAACTTCTTCGACGAGCTCAGGATCGGTCTTGCGACCGCCGACGACATCCGTCAGTGGTCGCACGGCGAGGTCAAGAAGCCCGAGACCATCAACTACCGGACTCTCAAGCCGGAAAAGGACGGACTCTTCTGCGAGAAGATCTTCGGTCCGACCCGCGACTGGGAGTGCTACTGCGGCAAGTACAAGCGCGTCCGGTTCAAGGGCATCATCTGTGAGCGCTGTGGCGTCGAGGTGACCCGGGCCAAGGTGCGTCGTGAGCGGATGGGCCACATCGAGCTGGCCGCGCCCGTCACGCACATCTGGTACTTCAAGGGCGTGCCGTCCCGCCTCGGCTACCTGCTCGACCTGGCCCCGAAGGACCTGGAGAAGGTCATCTACTTCGCGGCGTACATGATCACGCACGTCGACACCGACATGCGTGAGCGTGACCTGCCCTCGCTGGAGGCGAAGATCTCCGTCGAGCGGCAGCACATCGAGCAGCGCCGTGACGCCGACGTCGAGGCCAGGCAGAAGAAGCTCGAGTCCGACCTGGCCGAGCTGGAGGCCGCCGGCGCCAAGGGCGACCAGCGGCGCAAGGTCCGCGAGGGCGCCGAGCGCGAGATGCGCCAGCTCCGTGACCGTGCCCAGCGTGAGCTGGACCGGCTCGACGAGGTCTGGAGCCGCTTCAAGAACCTCAAGGTCCAGGACCTTGAGGGCGACGAGCTGCTCTACCGCGAGATGCGCGACCGCTTCGGCCGCTACTTCAAGGGCGGCATGGGCGCGCAGGCGATCCAGGACCGCCTGATCAGCTTCGACCTCGACGCCGAGGCCGAGAACCTGCGCGAGACCATCCGCAGCGGCAAGGGCCAGAAGAAGGCTCGCGCCCTCAAGCGGCTCAAGGTCGTGTCGGCGTTCCTGAACACGACCAACTCGCCGCGCGGCATGGTGCTCGACTGCATCCCGGTCATCCCGCCGGACCTGCGCCCGATGGTGCAGCTCGACGGTGGCCGGTTCGCGACCTCCGACCTCAACGACCTGTACCGCCGGGTCATCAACCGGAACAACCGCCTCAAGCGTCTGCTCGACCTCGGCGCGCCCGAGATCATCGTGAACAACGAGAAGCGGATGCTCCAGGAGGCCGTCGACGCGCTGTTCGACAACGGCCGTCGCGGTCGTCCGGTGACCGGCCCCGGCAACCGGCCGCTGAAGTCCCTCAGCGACATGCTGAAGGGCAAGCAGGGTCGTTTCCGCCAGAACCTGCTGGGCAAGCGAGTCGACTACTCCGGCCGTTCGGTCATCGTCGTCGGCCCGCAGCTCAAGCTGCACCAGTGCGGTCTGCCCAAGCAGATGGCGCTGGAGCTGTTCAAGCCGTTCGTGATGAAGCGGCTCGTGGACCTCAACCACGCGCAGAACATCAAGTCGGCCAAGCGGATGGTCGAGCGCGCCCGCCCTGTGGTGTGGGACGTGCTCGAAGAGGTCATCACCGAGCACCCCGTGCTGCTCAACCGCGCTCCGACGCTCCACCGCCTGGGCATCCAGGCGTTCGAGCCGCAGTTGGTCGAGGGCAAGGCCATCCAGATCCACCCGCTCGTCTGCACCGCCTTCAACGCGGACTTCGACGGCGACCAGATGGCCGTGCACCTGCCGCTGTCGGCTGAGGCCCAGGCCGAGGCGCGCATCCTGATGCTCTCGACCAACAACATCCTCAAGCCGGCCGACGGCAAGCCCGTGACGATGCCCACCCAGGACATGGTCATCGGCCTCTACTGGCTGACCACCCACAAGGAAGGCGCGATCGGCGAGGGCCGTGTGTTCGGCTCGATCGCCGAGGCGCAGATGGCCTTCGACCGCCGCGAGCTGGAGATTCAGGCGAAGATCCAGATCCGGGTCAAGGACGTCCTGCCGCCGCGCGACTGGGTCGCTCCCGAGGGTTGGGAGCAGGGTGACCCGATCCGTCTGGAGACGACGTTCGGGCGGTGCCTGTTCAACCAGACGCTCCCCGAGAGCTACCCGTTCGTCAACTTCCAGGTGGGCAAGAAGCAACTGTCCACGATCGTGAACGAGCTGGCCGACACCTACCCCAAGGTCGACGTCGCCAACTCGCTCGACGCGCTCAAGGACGCGGGCTTCCGCTGGGCGACCCGTTCCGGCGTCACGATCTCGATCGAGGACGTCGTCGCGCCGCCGAACAAGACCGACATCATGGAGAACTACGAGCGCCGGGCCGACAAGGTCCAGCGCGAGTACGAGCGTGGTCTGATCACCGACGAGGAGCGCCGTCAGGAGCTCATCGAGATCTGGACCCACGCCACGGCCGACGTCGAGACCGACATGGTCAACGCCTTCCCGGCGACCAACCCGGTCTGGATGATGGTCAACTCGGGCGCCCGTGGTAACAAGATGCAGGTCCGGCAGATCGCCGGTATCCGTGGCCTGGTGTCCAACACCAAGGGTGAGACGATCCCGCGGCCGATCAAGGCCTCGTTCCGCGAGGGCCTGTCGGTGCTGGAGTACTTCATCTCCACCCACGGTCAGCGGAAGGGTCTGGCCGACACCGCCCTGCGTACCGCCGACTCGGGTTACCTGACCCGTCGTCTGGTGGACGTGGCCCAGGACGTCATCGTGCGTGAGATCGACTGCGGCACCGACCGCGCGGTCCCGCTGCACGTCGGCGAGCGGGACGCGTCGGGCAACCTGGTCAAGGCGGAGAACGCCGAGTCCAACGTGCACGGTCGCATCCTGGCCGAGGACGTCGAGGTCGACGGCAAGGTCATCGCTTCGGCGGGTGTCGACATCAACGACATCCACGTGTCGAAGCTGGTCGAGGCCGGCATCGAGACCGTCCGCACCCGCAGCGCGCTCGTCTGCGAGGCCAAGATCGGTGTCTGCGCGACCTGCTACGGCCGCTCGCTGGCCACCGGCAAGCTCGTGGACGTCGGCGAGGCGGTCGGCATCATCGCCGCCCAGTCGATCGGTGAGCCCGGCACGCAGCTGACCATGCGTACGTTCCACACCGGTGGTGTGGCCGGCGCGGACATCACCCACGGTCTGCCCCGTGTCACGGAGCTGTTCGAGGCGCGCATCCCCAAGGGTGTCGCCCCGATCTCCGAGGCCGAGGGCCGGGCCCGGATCGACGAGACCGACAAGACCAGGAAGATCGTCATCACTCCGGACGACGGTTCGGAGGAGATCGCCTACCCGGTCTCGATGCGTTCGCGCCTGCTCGTCCAGGACGGTCAGCGCGTCACGGTCGGCCAGCAGCTGATCGCCGGTGCGGTCAACCCCAACGAGGTGCTGCGCATCCTCGGCCCGCGGGCCGTGCAGCTGCACCTGGTGGCCGAGGTCCAGCAGGTCTACCGGTCGCAGGGTGTGTCGATCCACGACAAGCACATCGAGATCATCGTGCGGCAGATGCTCAAGCGCGTGAACGTGCTGGAGTCCGGTGACACCGACCTGCTGCCCGGCGAGCTGGTGGAGCGTCCGCGCTTCGAGCAGATGAACCGGGAGACGGTGGCCGAGAGCGGCTCGCCGGCCGCGGGCCGTCCGGTGCTCATGGGCATCACGAAGGCGTCGCTGGCCACCGAGTCGTGGCTGTCGGCGGCCTCCTTCCAGGAGACGACCAGGGTGCTGACGGACGCGGCGATCCACGCCAAGTCCGACTCGCTCCTGGGCCTGAAGGAGAACGTCATCATCGGTAAGCTCATCCCGGCCGGTACGGGCATGCCCCAGTACCGCAACATCCGGGTCGAGCCGACCGAGGAGGCCAAGGCGGCCATGTACACCGTCGGCGGTTACGACGGTTCGGCGGCCGACTACACCTTCGGCACCGGCAGCGGCGAGGCCGTCCCGCTGGAGGAGTACGACTTCGGTCAGTACAACCGGTAACGAATCTCAGGCGACGCGCCCGGGTCTCTCTTCCGAGAGGCCCGGGCGCGGTGCTTTTGTGGCCCTACGCGCTGCCGTGGTGGCCCCAGACGCCGTACGGAGCCGGGGGCCGTCCAGGGAGGCAGGGGCTGAGCTCGCCGGCGGTGGGCCGCCGTCACGGCGCGCTGTGGGCCCGGCTCCGCGGTTCCCCGGCGAATCGTCACACGTCGGTCCGCAGGGCGGGTATCATTGCGGCGGCGCTTCGGATGGGCTGGATAAGACAGGCCCCGGTGACACGGAGCGGTGATGCCGAGCAGGTGTTGCCGTGCCGTTTTGACGTGTCGGCTGGGCCTGGGTAGTCTTGAGCATCGTGCCCGTCTCTAGCGGGCTTTCGGCTGTGCGCTCACATCCATAGGGAGAGCGTCGGCTGGACTCTCAGCTCGCAAGTCCTCGCGGCCGTGTCTGTGTGAACAGCGCGACACGCCCGAGCGCGGGGGCGCCGAGACGAGGAAAAACAGCAGGTCATGACACCGGCAGAACCTGCGAAATGCAAGACCCAATGACGTAACACCGGCCAAGGCACGAAACGGAGTGGCAGTGCCCACTATTCAGCAGTTGGTCCGCAAGGGCCGGCAGGACAAGGTCTCCAAGACCAAGACTCCTGCCCTCAAGGGGAGTCCGCAGCGGCGCGGTGTGTGCCAGCGCGTGTACACCACGACCCCGAAGAAGCCCAACTCGGCACTGCGCAAGGTGGCCCGCGTTCGGCTCACGAACGGCATCGAGGTCACGGCTTACATCCCCGGTGTGGGCCACAACCTCCAGGAGCACTCCATCGTGCTCGTGCGTGGCGGTCGTGTGAAGGACCTGCCTGGTGTTCGCTACAAGATCATCCGCGGTTCGCTCGACACCCAGGGTGTCCGCAACCGCAAGCAGGCCCGCAGCCGCTACGGCGCGAAGAAGGAGAAGAGCTAACAATGCCTCGTAAGGGTTCTCCTGGCCGTCGTCAGCTCATGTCTGACCCGGTTTACAGCTCGCCCCTGGTGACCGCCCTGATCAACAAGGTCCTCCTGGACGGCAAGCGTTCCATCGCGCAGTCGATCGTGTACGGCGCCCTCGAGGGCTGCAGGGAGAAGACGGGCAACGACCCGGTCGTCACCCTCAAGCGCGCGCTTGACAACGTCAAGCCGACCCTCGAGGTTCGCAGCCGCCGTGTCGGTGGCGCGACGTACCAGGTGCCGGTCGAGGTGCGCGCCGCGCGCAGCACTACCCTGGCCCTGCGTTGGCTGGTGCAGTACTCCCGCGCCCGCCGCGAGAAGACCATGACCGAGCGCCTCATGAACGAGCTCCTCGACGCCAGCAACGGCCTTGGGGCGAGTGTCAAGAAGCGCGAGGACACCCACAAGATGGCCGAGTCCAACAAGGCCTTCGCCCACTACCGCTGGTAACCCGGCGGGTTCGACGAGACGACGAGGACGCGAGTTAAAGTGGCCGCTACGACCGCTCTAGACCTGGCCAAGGTCCGCAACATCGGGATCATGGCCCATATCGACGCGGGCAAGACCACCACGACCGAGCGCATCCTGTTCTACACCGGCATCAACTACAAGATCGGTGAAGTCCACGAGGGCGCTGCCACCATGGACTGGATGGAACAGGAGCAGGAGCGCGGCATCACGATCACGTCTGCCGCGACGACCTGTGAGTGGACCGGTCACACGATCAACATCATCGACACTCCTGGCCACGTCGACTTCACGATCGAGGTGGAGCGCTCGCTCCGCGTCCTCGACGGTGCCGTCGCCGTGTTCGACGGTGTCGCCGGTGTCGAGCCGCAGTCGGAGACGGTGTGGCGGCAGGCTGACCGCTACGAGGTCCCGCGCATCTGCTTCGTGAACAAGATGGACCGTGTCGGCGCGGAGTTCCACCGCTGCGTCGAGATGATGGTCAGCCGCCTGGGCGCGACCCCCGCTGTGATTCAGCTCCCGTGGGGTGTCGAGGCCGACTTCAAGGGCGTCATCGACCTCATCAAGATGAAGGCGCTCATCTGGAGCGCCGACGCGGCCAAGGGCGAGATGTACGACACCGTCGACATCCCGGCCGACCACGCCGACGCTGCCCGCGACTGGCGTGACCGCCTCATCGAGACGGTCGCCGAGAACGACGACGAGCTGATGGAGCTCTTCCTCGAGGGCACCGAGCCCACCGAGGAGCAGCTGGTCGCGGCGATCCGCCGCGCCACGCTGAGCAGCGCCATCAACCCGGTGCTCTGCGGTACCGCGTTCAAGAACAAGGGCGTTCAGCCCCTGCTCGACGCGATCGTCGCCTACCTCCCCGCCCCGACCGACATCCCGGCCTTCAAGGGCCACGCGGTCGGCAACGAGGAGAAGACGATCGAGCGTCACGCGGACCCGACCGAGCCGTTCTCCGCGCTGGCCTTCAAGATCGCCAGCGACCCGCACCTGGGCAAGCTCACCTACATCCGCATCTACTCCGGCACGCTCGACACCGGTTCACAGGTCGTGAACTCGGTGAAGGGCAAGAAGGAGCGGATCGGCAAGATCTACCAGATGCACGCCAACAAGCGCGAGGAGCGCCCGCAGGCGATCGCCGGCCAGATCGTCGCCGTCATGGGTCTGAAGGACACCACGACCGGCGACACCCTGTCCGACCCGTCGAACCCGGTCGTGCTCGAGTCGATGACGTTCCCGGCTCCGGTCATCAACGTCGCCATCGAGCCCAAGACCAAGGGCGACCAGGAGAAGCTGTCCACCGCCATCCAGCGGCTGGCCGAGGAGGACCCGTCCTTCCAGGTCCGTCGTGACGAGGAGACCGGTCAGACGGTCATCTGGGGCATGGGCGAGCTTCACCTGGAGATCCTCGTCGACCGTATGCGTCGCGAGTTCAAGGTCGAGGCCAACGTTGGCCGCCCGCAGGTGGCCTACCGCGAGACCATCCGCCGCAAGGTGGAGAAGGTCGACTACACCCACAAGAAGCAGACCGGTGGTTCCGGTCAGTTCGCGCGGGTGATCATCGACCTGGAGCCGCTGGGCGAGGGCAACGACGGCTACGAGTTCCAGAACAAGGTCTCGGGTGGCCGCGTCCCGAGGGAGTACATCCCCTCGGTCGACGCCGGTGCCCAGGAGGCCGCCGAGTTCGGCGTGCTGGCCGGTTACCCGATGGTGGGCGTGAAGGTTACGCTGACCGACGGTGCGGCCCACGACGTCGACTCCTCGGAAATGGCGTTCAAGATCGCCGGCTCGATGGCCTTCAAGGAGGCCGCGCGCAAGGCGGACGCCGTTCTTCTCGAGCCGATGATGGCCGTCGAGGTCACCACGCCCGAGGACTACATGGGTGACGTCATCGGTGACCTCAACGGTCGCCGCGGGCAGATCCAGGCGATGGACGAGCGGGCCGGCGCCCGAGTCGTCCAGGCGCTCGTGCCGCTGTCTGAGATGTTCGGCTACGTGGGTGACCTGCGTAGCAAGACGCAGGGGCGCGCGAGCTACAGCATGCAGTTCGACTCCTACGCGGAGGTGCCCCCGGGCATCGCCAAGGAGATCGTCGCGAAGGCCCGGGGCGAATAACTTCCCGGTCCCTGGCGGGGTGGTGCGAGCCACCCCGCCGCCTAGGGGTCTGGGATCTCCCGGGCCCGAGTGTGTAGACGAAAGTCAGTCAGATTCTCAAGGAGAGAACCAGTGGGCAAGGCCAAGTTCGAGCGGACTAAGCCGCACATGAACATCGGCACCATTGGACACATCGACCACGGCAAGACCACGCTGACCGCGGCGATCACCAAGGTGCTTCACGACCGTTACCCCGAGCTCAACAAGGCGACTCCGTTCGACAAGATCGACAAGGCGCCCGAGGAGAAGGCTCGCGGTATTACGATCTCCATCGCGCACGTCGAGTACCAGACCGAGAAGCGTCACTACGCTCACGTTGACTGCCCCGGTCACGCCGACTACGTGAAGAACATGATCACCGGTGCCGCTCAGATGGACGGCGCGATCCTCGTGGTCGCCGCCACCGACGGCCCGATGCCGCAGACGAAGGAGCACGTCCTCCTGGCCCGCCAGGTCGGCGTCCCCTACATCGTCGTGGCGCTGAACAAGTCCGACATGGTCGACGACGAGGAGATCCTCGAGCTCGTCGAGCTGGAGGTCCGTGAGCTCCTGTCCGCGCAGGAGTTCCCCGGCGACGACCTGCCCGTCGTCCGCGTCTCCGCCCTCAAGGCTCTCGAGGGTGACGAGAAGTGGGCCGACAGCATCATCGAGCTGATGAACGCGGTGGACGAGAACGTCCCCGAGCCTCCCCGTGACACGGAGAAGCCGTTCCTCATGCCGGTCGAGGACGTCTTCTCGATCACCGGTCGCGGCACCGTCGTCACCGGTCGTATCGAGCGCGGCATCGTCAAGGTCAACGAGCAGGTCGACATCATCGGCATCAAGCCGGAGAAGACGACCACCACCGTCACCAGCATCGAGATGTTCAACAAGATGCTCGACGAGGGTCACGCCGGTGACAACGCCGCCCTGCTGCTCCGCGGCATCAAGCGCGACGACGTCGAGCGCGGCCAGTGCATCATCAAGCCGGGCACGACCACCCCGCACACCGAGTTCACCGGCCAGGTCTACATCCTGTCCAAGGACGAGGGCGGCCGCCACACGCCGTTCTTCAACAACTACCGCCCGCAGTTCTACTTCCGTACGACTGACGTGACCGGTGTTGTGAACCTCCCCGAGGGCACCGAGATGGTCATGCCGGGCGACAACACCGAAATGCGCGTTGAGCTGATCCAGCCCATCGCCATGGAGGAAGGCCTCAAGTTCGCGATCCGTGAGGGTGGCCGCACCGTCGGTGCCGGCCGGGTTGTGAAGATCCTCAAGTAGCTTGACCGTCGGGGCGGCGGTCGGCCCCGGAGTTCGGGACCGACCGCCGTACCGCGTCAACGGCCTCGCGTAAAGCGCCGTGATCCAGCAGTGGCTTCGGCCAGAGTGACCGAAGTAACTGCCGGATCACGGAAGAAAAGACAGATCGACAGTGTCTGTCTCGTGGGGTCAAGCAGGCTTCGACCTGCAGCAACATAGCGGCACAAGGCCGCACGATACTTTTTCAGACGACAGCGAAGGACACCGAGGCCACTATGGCGGGACAGAAGATCCGCATCCGGCTTAAGGCCTATGACCACGAGGTCATCGACAGCTCGGCCAAGAAGATCGTCGAGACGGTGACGCGGACTGGCGCGAAGGTCGCGGGCCCGGTGCCGCTGCCGACCGAGAAGAACGTGTACTGCGTCATCCGCTCGCCGCACAAGTACAAGGACAGCCGCGAGCACTTCGAGATGCGCACGCACAAGCGGCTGATTGACATCATCGACCCGACCCCCAAGACGGTTGACTCGCTCATGCGGCTCGACCTCCCCGCGGGTGTCGACATTTCGATCAAGCTCTGAGGGAACGCACTGACATGGCTAAGACGATCAAGGGCGTCCTGGGCAAGAAGCTCGGCATGACCCAGGTCTTCGACGCGGACAACCGGATGGTTCCGGTGACCGTGGTCGAGGCCGGTCCGTGCGTGGTGACCCGGGTCCGCACCGCTGAGAAGGACGGCTACTCCGCCGTTCAGCTCGGCTTCGGGCAGGTCGACCCCCGGAAGGTCAACAAGCCGCTCGGCGACTACCTGCGTAAGCACGACATCACCCCGCGCCGTTACTTCGCGGAGATCCGCACCGACGACGCGAGCGACTACACCCTGGGCCAGGAGCTGCTGGCCGACACCTTCGAGGCCGGCCAGTTCGTCGACGTGACGGGCAAGAGCAAGGGCAAGGGCTTCGCCGGTGTCATGAAGCGTCACGGCTTCAAGGGTCTGGGCGCGTCGCACGGTACGCAGCGCAAGCACCGCTCGCCGGGTTCCATCGGTGGCTGCGCCACCCCGGGCCGCGTATTCAAGGGTCTGCGCATGGCTGGTCGGATGGGTAACGTCCGCACCACCGTGCAGAGCCTGAAGGTTCACTCCGTTGACGCCGAGAAGGGCCTCATCCTCATCAAGGGTGCGATCCCCGGCGCGAACGGCAGCCTGGTCCTCGTCCGCACCGCTGCCAAGAAGGGGGCTGCCAAGTGAGCACCACTATTGACGTCCTCGACGCCAGCGGCGCCAAGGCCGGCACCGTCGAACTGCCCGAAGACGTCTTCGGCACGACGGTCAACGTTCCGCTGATCCACCAGGTGGTCGTGGCCCAGCTCGCCGCTCGTCGGCAGGGCACCCACAAGGCCAAGACCCGTGGCGAGGTCCGCGGCGGTGGCAAGAAGCCGTACCGCCAGAAGGGCACCGGCCGCGCCCGTCAGGGCTCGACCCGCGCGCCGCAGTTCACCGGCGGTGGCACCGTTCACGGTCCCGTGCCGCGTGACTACTCGCAGCGCACGCCCAAGAAGATGAAGGCCGCCGCCCTGCGCGGCGCGCTGTCCGACAGGGCCGGTGGCGGTCGCGTCCACGTGGTCAGCTCGCTGGTCGCGGGGGAGACCCCGAAGACCAAGGCTGCCCTGGAGGCCCTGCGCAAGATCACCCAGGCTCCCCGCGTGCTCCTCGTCGTCGACGAGGGCGACGAGCTGACCTGGATGAGCCTGCGTAACGCTCCCGAGGTCCACCTGCTGGACGCCGGGCAGCTCAACACCTACGACGTGCTCGTGCACGACGACGTGGTCTTCACCCAGGAGGCGTACGACCAGGTCGTCGCGCGGCTGAGCCAGGGCGGGAAGGAAGACGCCTGATGGAGAAGATCGCCGACCCGCGCGACATCATCATCAAGCCGGTCGTCTCTGAGAAGAGCTACGGCCTGATCGATGAGAACAACAAGTACACGTTCCTGGTGCGGAAGACCGCGAACAAGACCCAGGTCAAGATCGCCGTTGAGCAGATCTTCGGGGTCAAGGTCACCAGCGTGAACACCATCAACCGGCAGGGCAAGCGCAAGCGCACCCGTACCGGTTTCGGCAAGCGTCCCGACACCAAGCGCGCCATCGTGAGCCTGGTCGAGGGCGATCGGATCGACATCTTCGGTCAGATCGGCTAGCAGCGCCATAGATAGGAAGCGGGCCGAAAGGCCTGCGAGGGACGAGACCGTCGCATTTCGGTGCGGCGGGCTCGCCCATGTAACCGACGAAGGATGAACGAAAAAGATGGGCATCCGTAAGTACAAGCCGACGACCCCGGGTCGCCGCGGGTCGAGTGTCTCGGACTTCTCCGAGATCACCCGCAGCACGCCCGAGAAGTCGCTGCTTGCGCCCCTTCACAGCAAGGGCGGCCGAAACGTACACGGCCGGGTGACCGCACGCCACCAGGGCGGCGGACACAAGCGCGCCTACCGGATCATCGACTTCCGTAGGCATGACAAGGACGGCATTCCGGCGAAGGTCGCTCACATCGAGTACGACCCCAACCGCACCGCCAACATCGCTCTGCTCCACTACGCCGACGGTGAGAAGCGCTACATCATCGCGCCGACCGGCCTCAAGCAGGGCGACCGAATCGAGAACGGCCCCGCTGCCGACATCAAGCCGGGCAACTGCCTGCCGCTGCGCAACATCCCGACGGGTACCTTCATCCACGCGGTGGAGCTCCGTCCGGGCGGCGGCGCCAAGCTCGGTCGCTCCGCGGGCGCCCAGATCCAGCTGCTCGCCAAGGAAGGCCAGTACGCCACCCTGCGTATGCCGTCCGGCGAAATGCGCATGGTCGACGTGCGCTGCCGGGCGTCTGTGGGCCAGGTCGGCAACGCCGAGCAGGCCAACATCAACTGGGGCAAGGCCGGCCGTATGCGGTGGAAGGGCAAGCGCCCGACCGTCCGTGGTGTCGCCATGAACCCCGTTGACCACCCGCACGGTGGTGGTGAGGGCAAGACCTCCGGCGGTCGCCACCCGGTGAACCCCAAGGGCAAGCCCGAGGGCCGCACCCGCCAGGCCAACAAGTCCAGCGACCGGCTGATCATCCGTCGTCGGAGCAAGAGGAAGAAGCGGTAGGAGCAGCCGAAATGCCACGTAGCCTTAAGAAGGGTCCCTTCGTGGACGACCACCTTCAGAAGAAGGTGGACGCCCAGAACGAGAAGGGCACCAAGAACGTCATCAAGACGTGGTCGCGGCGCTCCATGATCGTTCCCGACATGCTCGGGCACACGATCGCCGTGCACGACGGCCGCAAGCACGTCCCGGTGTTCGTCACCGAGTCGATGATCGGCCACAAGCTCGGAGAGTTCGCCCCCACGCGGACGTTCCGCAGCCACGTCAAGGAAGACCGGCGCAGCCGGCGATAGACGCCTTCAGAAGCATTTAGAGGAGTAAGCGATGGAAGCCAGGGCTCAGGCGCGGTTCGTCCGTGTCACGCCCCTCAAGGCCCGCCGCGTGGTGGACCTTATTCGCGGGCTGCCCGCTTCGGAGGCGCAGGCCGTGCTGCAGTTCGCTCCCCAGTCGGCGAGCGAGCCGATCTACAAGGTGCTCAGCAGCGCCATGGCGAACGCCGAGCACAACTTCAACCTCGACCCCAGCACGCTCGTCGTGAGCCGCGCCTGGGTCGACGAGGGCCCGACGCTGAAGCGGTTCCGCCCGCGTGCACAGGGTCGCGCCTATCGGATCAACAAGCGGACGAGCCACATCACCGTGATCGTGGAATCCCGCGAGCCGAAGGGAAGGACCCGATAGTGGGCCAGAAGGTTAACCCGCACGGGTTCCGCCTCGGCATCACGACCGACTTCAAGAGCCGGTGGTACGCCGACAAGCTGTACAAGTCGTACGTCGCTGAGGACGTCGCGATCCGCCGCATGCTCCAGAAGGGCATGGAGCGGGCCGGCATCTCCAAGGTCGAGATCGAGCGCACGACGGACCGCGTCCAGGTGGACATCCACACGGCGCGTCCCGGCATCGTGATCGGCCGACGCGGCGCCGAGGCCGACCGCATCCGCGGTGACCTGGAGAAGCTGACCAAGAAGCAGGTCCAGCTCAACATTCTCGAGGTCAAGAACCCGGAGATCGACGCCCAGCTCGTCGCTCAGGGCGTCGCCGAGCAGCTGTCCAGCCGCGTCTCGTTCCGCCGTGCCATGCGCAAGGCGATGCAGTCGGCCATGAAGTCCGGCGCCAAGGGCATCCGTGTCCAGTGCGCCGGTCGCCTGGGCGGCGCCGAGATGTCGCGGTCGGAGTTCTACCGTGAGGGCCGCGTGCCGCTGCACACCCTCCGCGCGGACATCGACTACGGCTTCTACGAGGCCCGTACCACCTTCGGCCGTATCGGCGTGAAGGTCTGGATCTACAAGGGCGAGGCTCCGACCAGCCGCGCCGAGCGTGAGGCGGCTGCCGCCGGCGCTCGTGCCGGTCAGCGTCGTGAGCGCGACGACCGTCGTGGTGGTGGCGGCGGCGACCGTCCGCGTCGTGGCGGTGGAGACCGTCCGCGTCGTGGTGGCGGTGGCCGTGGCGACCGCGCCCCCCGTACCGAGGCAGCCTCGCAGGCTGCCCCTGAGACCGGCCCGGCTGCGCAGCCGGGTGCTGAAGGGAGCTGACCATGCTGATCCCGCGCAGGGTCAAGCACCGCAAGCAGCACCGGCCTGACCGCAGCGGAGCCGCCAAGGGCGGCACCAGGGTCGTGTTCGGCGAGTTCGGCATTCAGGCTGTTGAGCACTCCTACGTGACCAACCGTCAGATCGAGTCCGCTCGTATCGCCATGACCCGTCACATCCGCCGTGGCGGCAAGGTGTGGATCAACATCTACCCCGACCGTCCCCTCACCAAGAAGCCCGCCGAGACCCGCATGGGTTCCGGTAAGGGTTCGCCGGAGTGGTGGATCGCCAACGTCAAGCCCGGACGCGTGATGTTCGAGCTGTCCGGCGTGGCGGAGTCGGTCGCGCGTGAGGCCCTCACCAGGGCGATCCACAAGCTGCCGATGAAGTGCAAGATCGTTAAGCGTGAAGTGGGTGAGGCGTGATGGCTAAGGGCCTGACCGCCGGCGAGCTGCGAGTGGAGGACCAGGACACCCTGGTCCAGAAGCTCAAGGAGGCCAAGGAGGAGCTGTTCAACCTCCGCTTCCAGGCAGCGACCGGTCAGTTGGAGAGCCACGGGCGGCTGCGCGCCGTCCGCCGCGAGATCGCCCGTATCTACACCGTGATGCGCGAGCGGGAGCTCGGAATCGTCACGGTTGAGAAGGAGTCGAGCGATGGCTGAGACCGAGACCACCGGAACCACCGAGAACGACGCGCGGAACTTCCGCAAGGTCCGTGAGGGCCTGGTCGTCAGCGACAAGATGGACAAGACCGTCGTCGTCGCCGTCGAGGACCGCGTCAAGCACCGTCTGTACGGCAAGGTCATCCGCCGTACGACCAAGTACAAGGCGCACGACGAGGCCAACGCCTGTGGCGTGGGCGACCGCGTGCTGCTCATGGAGACCCGCCCCCTCTCCGCCACCAAGCGGTGGAGGGTCGTGGAGATCCTCGAGAAGGCCAAGTAGGCCCTCTCGGATATACCGCGCCTCGTGGGGGCCTCAGGGCCCCCATGACGGCGTCCAAGGACGCGAGGTCTCCGGACCTCGCGTCGCCTGCGGTGCGGCCCCTGCGTGGACTGTGGCCGTGGGAACAAGACAACGACGGGTTCCGCCAGGCTCAGAAATGAGAACCGGCGCGACTAACAGGAGTTCAACGTGATCCAGCAGGAGTCGCGGCTCAAGGTCGCCGACAACACTGGTGCGAAGGAAATCCTTTGCATCCGTGTTCTCGGTGGCTCGGGCCGACGCTACGCCGGTATCGGCGACATCATCGTCGCCACTGTCAAGGACGCGCTGCCGGGCAGCACGGGCGTCAAGAAGGGCGACGTGGTCAAGGCCGTCGTCGTCCGCACGGTCAAGGAGCGCCGCCGGCCCGACGGCTCCTACATCCGCTTCGACGAGAACGCCGCGGTCATCATCAAGGACAGCGGTGACCCTCGTGGCACTCGTATCTTCGGCCCGGTCGGCCGCGAGCTGCGCGACAAGAAGTTCATGCGCATCATCTCGCTCGCCCCGGAGGTGCTGTAATGCCGAAGCTGCATGTGAAGAAGGGTGACCTGGTCCAGGTCATCGCCGGCAAGGACAAGGGTGCCAAGGGTCACGTCATCGCCACGTACCCGCGCGAGGACCGCGTGGTGATCGAGGGCGTCAACATGATCAAGAAGCACACCAAGGAGACCAACCAGGGTCCGCGTGGCGCCAAGACCGGCGGCGTGCAGACCATGGAGGGTCGCATCCACGTGTCCAACGTGAAGAAGATCAAGGACGAGAAGCCCGCCGACAAGAAGGCCGACAAGGCCGAGGAGACGGGTGAGGACAGCTGATGACCGCCACGACCACTGAGACCGAGCGCCCGACGCCGCGACTCAAGACGAAGTACCGCGAGGAGATCGCGGCCCAGCTTCGTGAGCAGTTCGGCATCGAGAACGTCATGCAGATCCCGGCCCTGACCAAGATCAAGGTCAACATGGGTGTCGGTGAGGCGGCTCGCGACTCCAAGCTCATCGAAGGCGCCGTCCGCGACCTCACCGTGATCACCGGCCAGAAGCCGGCCGTCGTCCGGGCGCGCAAGTCCATCGCGCAGTTCAAGCTGCGCGAGGGCATGCCGATCGGCGCGCACGTCACGCTGCGCGGCGACCGCATGTGGGAGTTCCTCGACCGTCTGCTGGCGCTGGCGCTGCCCCGTATCCGGGACTTCCGCGGCCTGTCGCCGAAGCAGTTCGACGGCAACGGCAACTACACGTTCGGTCTGACCGAGCAGGTCATGTTCCACGAGGTCGACCAGGACAAGGTCGACCGGCCGCGGGGCATGGACATCACGATCGTGACCACCGCGACGAACGACGACCAGGGCCGGGCGCTGCTGAAGCTCCTCGGCTTCCCCTTCAAGGAGGCCTGATCCAATGGCGAAGAAGTCGCTGATCGCCAAGGCGGGGCGCAAGCAGAAGTTCGAGGTCCGTGCCTACACCCGGTGCTCGCGTTGCGGTCGTCCGCGCGCCGTGTACCGCAAGTTCGGCCTGTGCCGCGTGTGCTTCCGCGAGATGGCGCACCGGGGCGAGCTGCCCGGCATCACCAAGTCGAGCTGGTAGATACCCTGGGGGACGGCCCCGTGCCGTCCCCTGGGACCCATGTTCAGAAGAAGACAGGACGCACCGCGTCCATGACCGCGCCGAAGGTCCACCGGCAGAGCGCTGCTTGGCCGACTGGAAACCGCGGCGAGGAAGGCCACTGGCCATGACGATGACCGACCCGATCGCAGACATGTTGACGCGTCTGCGTAACGCGAACTCGGCGTACCACGAGAGCGTGTCGATGCCGTATTCGAAGATCAAGGCGCACATCGCCGAGATCCTCCAGCAGGAGGGTTACATCCAGTCCTGGGCCGTCGAAGACGCCAAGGTTGGAAAGAACCTCGTGGTGGAGCTCAAGTTCGGGCCTACCCGTGAGCGTTCGCTCGCGGGCCTGCGCCGGGTTTCGAAGCCCGGTCTGCGGGTTTATGCGAAGAAGGACAACCTGCCTCGAGTTCTGGGCGGACTGGGCGTCGCGATCATCTCGACGTCCGCCGGTCTCATGACCGACAAGCAGGCCGGCAAGCGTGGCGTGGGCGGCGAAGTCCTCGCCTACGTCTGGTAGAGGGGAGGAACACAGCATGTCGAGAATCGGACGGCTGCCCATCCCTGTGCCCAGTGGCGTAGACATCACGATCACCGGCCAGGATGTCCAGGTCAAGGGCCCGAAGGGCACGCTTTCTCACACGGTCGCGGACCCGATTTCGGTCGGTCGTGACGACGACGGCGCCATCGCCGTCTCCCGACCCAACGACGAGAACAAGGTCCGTGCGCTGCACGGCCTGTCCCGGACGCTGATCGCCAACATGGTGCAGGGCGTCACCCAGGGGTACACCAAGGCCCTTGAGATCGTCGGCGTCGGTTACCGCGTCCAGGCCAAGGGCCCGACGCAGCTGGAGTTCTCGCTGGGCTTCAGCCACCCGGTCATCGTCGACGCCCCCGAGGGTGTCACCTTCCGCGTCGAGAAGCCGACCCTGTTCCACGTGGACGGCATCGACAAGCAGAAGGTCGGCGAGGTCGCGGCCAACATCCGCAAGTTGCGCAAGCCTGACCCGTACAAGGGCAAGGGCGTGCGTTACCAGGGCGAACAGATCCGCCGCAAGGTCGGAAAGGCTGGTAAGTAGGCATGGCTCCGAAGACTGCGTTCAGCAAGCACACGGCTGCCCGCACCGTCTCGCGGGCTCGCCGTCACCGCCGCGTCCGCAAGTTCGTCGTCGGTACGGCCGAGCGTCCGCGCCTGGTCGTCAACCGCTCGACCCGTCACATGTTCGTCCAGATCGTGGACGACTCCGTCGGTCACACGCTGGTCAGCGCGTCCACCATGGACGCCTCGCTGCGTACTCTCGAGGCCGACAAGACGGAGAAGGCCAAGAAGGTCGGCGAGCTCCTCGCTCAGCGGGCCAAGGAAGCCGGGATCACCAAGGTCGTCTTCGACCGCGGTGGCAACCGCTACGCCGGTCGCATCGCGGCTCTGGCGGACAGCGCCCGCGAAGGCGGGCTGGAATTCTGATGGCAACTGAGAAGAGGAACCACTGATGGCTGCAGCTCCGCGTCGCGGTGGCGGCACCGGTGGCGAGCGGCGGGACCGTCGTGACGATCGCCGCGGTGGCGCCGCCGACAAGGGCGTCTCGTACATCGAGCGCGTAGTGAAGATCAACCGAGTGGCCAAGGTCGTGAAGGGTGGTCGTCGCTTCAGCTTCACCGCCCTCGTTGTCGTCGGTGACGGCAACGGCCTGGTCGGCGTCGGTTACGGCAAGGCCAAGGAAGTTCCCGCGGCCATCGCCAAGGGCGTCGAAGAGGCGAAGAAGCACTTCTTCAAGGTGCCCCGCATCCAGGGCACCATCCCGCACACCGTGCAGGGCGAGGAGGCGGCCGGTGTCGTCTTCCTGCGTCCGGCCTCGGCCGGTACCGGCGTCATCGCCGGTGGCCCGGTGCGCGCGGTCCTGGAGTGCGCCGGCATCCATGACGTGCTGTCCAAGTCGCTCGGCTCGGACAACCCGATCAACATCGTGCACGCCACCGTGGCGGCTCTGAAGGGCCTCTCGCGCCCCGAGGAGATCGCCGCCCGCCGTGGCCTGCCGATCGAGGACGTGGCTCCGGCCCGGATGCTCAAGGCTCAGCGCGAGGGCATCGCCGAGGCCGCGGCCGCGAAGGCGGTGAGCTAGTCATGGCACGCCTGAAGATCACTCAGGTTCGCTCGAAGATCGGTGGCAAGCAGAACCAGCGTGACTCGCTGCGTTCGCTTGGCCTGAAGCGAATCGGCGATGTCGTCGTCAAGGAGGACCGTCCCGAGATTCGCGGGATGGTCTCCGTGGTGACGCACCTCGTCGAGGTGGAAGAGGTCGACTAGTCATGACTGACAAGGCTCCGCTCAAGATTCACGACCTGCGTCCCGCCCCGGGTGCCAACAAGGCCAAGATCCGCAAGGGTCGCGGCGAGGCGTCCAAGGGCAAGACGGCCGGTCGCGGCACCAAGGGCAGCCACGCCCGTACCACGGTCCCCCTCGGCTTCGAGGGTGGCCAGGTGCCGCTGCAGAGGCGTCTGCCGAAGCTCAAGGGCTTCTCCAACGCCCTGTTCAAGACGACCTACCAGGTCGTCAACCTGGACAGGCTCGGCGAGCTGTTCCCCGAAGGTGGCGAGGTCACCGTCGAGGCCCTGGTGGCCAAGGGTGCCGTTCGCAAGAACCAGCTCGTGAAGGTGCTCGGCACCGGCGAGATCTCCGTCGCGGTGAACGTCACGGTTCACGCCTTCTCGTCCGCCGCGAAGGACAAGATCGCCGCCGCCGGTGGTTCCGTTACCGAGCTGTAGCTCCGCTATGACGAGGCGTGGGGGCTCCGACAATGGGCCCCCACGCCCTTAGTGCGTTAGAGTTCGGCGAGACGGCAGGATTCTGTCCGGCTCGTTTGACTTGAGACTTGACATGGCAGATCCCCGCACCACCGCATACTCACATCGCCATTAAGGCGCGCAGGAGGGACCGTGCTGACCGCGTTTACCCGGGCGTTCCGGACACCGGACCTGCGCAAGAAGTTGCTCTTCACCCTGGGCATCATCGCGCTGTTCCGTCTCGGCTCGGTTCTTCCGACTCCGGGAGTTCACGTCCAGAACCTCGCGGCCTGTTTCGATCAGGCCCGTAACGGAGCCACCGGCAACATCTATGGGATGGTGCAGCTCTTCAGTGGTGGTGCGCTCCTGAAGCTGTCGGTGTTCGCGCTGGGCATTATGCCGTATATCACCGCGAGCATCATTCTCCAGCTGCTCGTCGTGGTGATTCCACGTCTTGAGGCTCTCAAGAAGGAAGGCCAGGCGGGTCAGGCCAAGATCACGCAGTATACGCGTTATCTGACCATCGGCCTCGGCATTCTGCAGTCCACCGCCTTCATCGCGCTGGCGCGGTCCGGCCAGCTCTTCCCCAACTGCCAGCAGGACGTCCTGCTCGACCCCGACAACATCTTCGGCATCGTCACGATGGTCATCATCATGACGGCCGGTACGTCGGTGATCATGTGGCTCGGTGAGCTCATCACCGACCGCGGCGTCGGCAACGGCATGTCCATCCTGATCTTCACCCAGGTCGTCGCGGTCTTCCCGTCCGAGCTGACCAACATCTTCCAGGCGAACAAGTTCACCTTCGCGGTGGTCATGATCGTGGGAATCTTCATGATCGCGGCTGTGGTCTTCGTCGAGCAGGCGCAGCGCCGCATCCCGGTCCAGTACGCCAAGCGCATGGTCGGCCGAAGGATGTACGGCGGCACCTCGACCTACATCCCGCTCAAGGTCAACCAGGCCGGCATCATCCCGGTCATCTTCGCCTCCTCGCTGCTCTACCTGCCTCAGCTGCTCACCTCGCTCTTCCCCACGACCGACAACGCGGTGGTCCAGTGGATCTCCCAGTACCTGGTCAGGGGCGACCACCCGGTCTACATGATGACGTTCTTCGTGCTGATCGTCTTCTTCACGTACTTCTACGTGTCGATTACGTTCAACCCCGCTGAAGTCGCCGACAACATGAAGAAGTACGGTGGGTTCATTCCGGGCATCCGTCCCGGCCGTCCGACGGCTGAATACCTGAACTTCGTGCTCACCCGTCTGACCGCGCCCGGCGCGCTCTATCTGGGTCTGATCTCCATGATCCCGATCGTCGCGCTGGCGGTGGCCGGGGCTAGCCAGAACTTCCCGTTCGGAGGGACGAGCATTCTGATCATGGTTGGTGTCGGCCTGGACACGGTGAAGCAGATCGAGAGCCAGCTCCAGCAGCGTAACTACGAAGGTTTCCTGCGGTAGTGCGTCTCGTTCTCGTCGGGCCCCCCGGAGCGGGTAAGGGGACGCAGGCCCAGTACATCGCATCGAACCTGTCCATCCCGAAGATCTCGACAGGTGACATCTTCCGTGCCAACGTCTCGGGCGGCACGGACCTCGGCAAGCTGGCCAAAACCTTCATGGACCGTGGCGACCTCGTGCCCGACGAGGTCACCATCGCCATGGTCCGCGACCGTCTGTCCGAGGACGACGCGCAGGACGGGTTCCTGCTCGACGGCTTCCCGAGGAACGTCGCGCAGGCGGAGATCCTGCGCGACATGCTCAAGGACTGGGGTCTGGCCCTCGACCTGGTGCTGGAGCTGGTCGTGGACGACGACGAGGTCGTCCGGCGACTGGCGGGGCGGCGTACGTGCAGTCAGTGCGGCCGCATCTGGCACGTCGAGTTCGACGACAAGAAGGACGACAAGTGCGACGCCTGCGGCGGCGCGCTGTTCCAGCGGGACGACGACAAGGAAGAGACCGTCAGGCACCGCCTGGAGGTCTACCAGGAGCAGACCGCGCCCCTGGTCTCGTACTACGCCGGCGAGGACATCCTCGTGGGCGTCGACGCGACCGGGCCGGTGGAAGAGGTCACCCAGCGGGCCATGGAGGCGATCCGCCCGTACCTGGGATGACCCCGGGCACGATCTACCACGAAGGTGGCACGGTTCTCCGTGCCACCTTCCTTTTTTGGGTGCGGCTATTGTGGGGGAATTAGGGCTCCCACGAGGCCCGTCAGAAACCCCGGGGGGTGCCGAACGATGTTCAAGAAAAACCGACACGGAATCCAGATCAAGTCGACCGAGCAGCTGGAGAAGATGCGGGCCGCCGGCCTGGTGGTCGGGCGCACGCTCGATCTGCTGAAGCGTTCGGTCGAGCCGGGCATGACGCCGCTCGACCTCGACTCCATCGCCGAGAAGGCGATCAGGGACGAGGGCGCGGTCCCGTCGTTCAAGGGCTACCAGGGCTTCCCGGCGACGATCTGCGCGTCCGTCAACGACGAGGTGGTGCACGGCATCCCCACGGACGCCCGCAAGCTGCGCGAGGGCGACGTCATCTCCATCGACTGCGGCGCGATCCTGGAGGGCTGGCACGGCGACTCCGCCGTCACGGTGCCGGTCGGCGAGGTCGACCCCAAGCTGACCGAGCTGATGCGGGTCACCGAAGAGGCCATGTGGCGCGGCATCGCCGCGCTGAAGATCGGCCGCCACCTGTCCGACATCGGCTACGAGGTCGAGCGGTACGTGAAGTCGCAGGGCTGCTTCGGCATCCCGCCCGAGTACGGCGGCCACGGCATCGGCACCGAGATGCACATGGACCCGTGGATCGCCAACCACGGCAAGCCGGGCAGGGGCCCGCTGCTGGAGGAGGGCATGTGCCTGGCCATCGAGCCCATGGTGAACCTCGGCACCGAGCGCACGCGCGTCCTGTCCGACGACTGGACGGTGGTGACGATCGACGGGAAGGCGTCGGCACACTTCGAGCACAGCGTCGCCGTGACACATAATGGACCTTGGGTGCTTACCGCCCTAGACGGGGGCGAAGAGCGTCTGAGTCACCTTCAGCTCTGACCCCCGGGAGTGGTGGTATGGCGAACAGCCCCGAGATGCGAGCCTCGGACGTCGACCGCGATCGGGTGGCCGCCATCCTGCGCGAGCACACCGCGCAGGGCCGCATCACGATGGACGAGTTCAACGAGCGGCTCGAAGAGCTCTACAAGAGCAAGACCTACGGTGATCTGGCCAAGCTGACGGCCGACCTGCCCGACGTCGACCTGCGCAACCGGCCCGCGAAGCCCGAGACGGCGCCCGTGGCGAGCGGCAACCTCCATCCGGGCATGCGGGCGGCCTGGGGTGCCTGGGCCGCGGCCAGCGCCGTCAACTGGGTGATCTGGCTGATCGTGAGCGTCTCGACCGGCGACATGATCTATCCGTGGCCGCTGTGGGTCATGGGCCCGTGGGGCGCGATCCTGCTGATGAGCACGATCTTCGGGAACGGGCCGAAGCGCAGCTAGTCCGGCCCTTTTGTGGCGTAATGCACTGTGTGCATTCCTCCGCAGTGCGTGACGGCGGGCGTTCCTAGCGTGAGCGGTGTCGGGAACACGACTCACGGAGGAATCAGATGCGCAAGGTCCTCGCGGCCGCCGCCCTCGCCGGCTCGGTCGCCCTCACCGGTCTCGCCGCCGCCCCCGCCGCACAGGCGGCCTCGTCCAGTGGCTGGGGTACGTTCTACGCGAGCAACCACAAGGCGTCCACCCACGGGAACACGTACAGGTCGCACGGCAGGGTCTACACCCACTGGTACGGCAAGGAGTCCACGCCGAAGTTCGGTTACGTGTGGTTCAGGTACTACGCGAACGGGAGCTGGCACCAGTTCTCCAGGAAGTGGGACGGGAGCCACGACGAGACCTGGTCCGGCCGGGGGATCAAGAAGATCTACACCTGGACCTGCTGGGGCGGGGCGGGCACGTACTGCGGGGATCGGCACCGCGTCTACTGAGACGTCTACCGAGACCTCTGAGAAGGCCCGCCGATCCCTCCGGCGGGCCTTCTGCTGTCGGTCCGAAGGAGTGCGGGCCGTGGGGTAGACTCTTACATGGTTGTGTCAGGACACCTGGCACGCGTTTCGCGTTTTAGGCTCAGGTGTCGTACACTCCTTAGTCGGCTCACTATGACTTATCACGCGTCGGCGGTCTTTGCCGATCGCCGCTCTCTTCGAAGCGTGAGGTCGCGGCTGCTTAGTGAACCGGAGCCTCAGACGACCGATCAGTGAAACGCGAGGGATTTTGGCCAAGAAAGACGGCGCCATCGAGATCGAGGGCACTGTGGTTGAGTCGCTCCCGAACGCCATGTTCCGGGTGCAGCTCGACAACGGCCATAAGGTCCTGGCCCACATCAGCGGACGGATGCGGATGCACTACATCCGAATTCTGCCGGACGACAGGGTAGTCGTTGAACTGAGCCCCTACGACCTGAGTCGCGGGCGGATCGTCTACCGATACAAGTAACGACGTCTGAGGAACACGAAGGACAATGAAGGTAAAGCCGAGCGTCAAGAAGATCTGCGACAAGTGCAAGGTGATCCGCCGGCACGGTCGCGTCATGGTGATCTGCGACAACCTGCGCCACAAGCAGCGTCAGGGTTAGTCGTACGCAAGGTTTCTCCGAGTCCGCCCCACTTTTTCGGGAGCGGGCTCGACGCATGAGGAGCCTGGCACAGTAATCGCGTCTCACACCTGGGCCGGCGGAGCGATCCGTACCACTCAGGCGACCCCCGGTCGGAGGCCGGGGCCCTCACCCCGGGCATGGGGAGGGGTAGTGCGGCGCAAGACCTCCGCTCAAAAGAAGGAGAATGCCCGACCATGGCTCGCCTGGTTGGCGTCGACCTCCCCCGCGAGAAGCGGCTGGAGATCGCTCTCACCTACATCTACGGAATCGGCCGCACCCGCGCCCAGGAGATCCTCCAGGCGACCGGTGTCAGCGGCGACCTCCGCGTGCACCAGCTCTCCGACACCGAGCTCGTCCCGATGCGTGACTACATCGAGGCGAACTTCAAGATCGAGGGTGACCTGCGCCGCGAGGTCCAGGCCGACATCCGTCGCAAGATCGAAATCGGTTGCTACCAGGGCATCCGGCACCGCAAGGGCCTTCCGGTCCACGGTCAGCGCACGCAGACCAACGCGCGTACCCGTAAGGGCAAGAAGAAGACCGTCGCCGGTAAGAAGAAGCCCGGTAAGAAGTAGTCCACAGCCGCGGACCGAAGATCTCAGGAGTAATGGCAAACAATGCCTCCTAAGAGCCGTCAGGGTGCCCCGAAGAAGGTGCGCCGCAAGGAAAAGAAGAACGTCGCTCACGGGCACGCCCACATCAAGAGCACGTTCAACAACACGATCGTTTCGATCACCGACCCCAACGGGAACGTGATCTCCTGGGCCAGCGCCGGCCACGTGGGTTTCAAGGGCTCCCGTAAGTCCACCCCGTTCGCCGCTCAGATGGCCGCCGAGAACGCCGCCCGCCGCGCCATGGAGCACGGCATGCGGAAGGTCGACGTGTTCGTCAAGGGTCCCGGCTCCGGCCGTGAGACCGCGATCCGTTCCCTCCAGGCCACCGGCCTCGAGGTGGGTTCGATCCAGGACGTCACGCCGGTTCCGCACAACGGCTGCCGTCCGCCGAAGCGCCGCCGCGTCTGAGTTTCCCCAGGAGATATTGAGAAATGGCTCGTTACACGGGCGCGGACTGCAAGCTCTGCCGTCGCGAGAAGACCAAGCTCTTCCTCAAGGGCAGCAAGTGCGAATCCGCAAAGTGCCCCATCGAGATCCGTCCTTACCCGCCGGGTGAGCACGGCCGCGGACGCCCCAAGGAGTCCGAGTACCAGCTTCAGCTTCGCGAGAAGCAGAAGACCCGCCGCATCTACGGCGTCCTCGAGAAGCAGTTCCGCAACTACTACGAGGAGGCCGCGGGCAAGAGCGGCAAGTCGGGTGAGGTGCTGCTCCAGATCCTGGAGAGCCGTCTCGACAACGTCGTCTACCGCGCCGGCTTCGCCCAGTCGCGTGACGCCGCTCGCCAGCAGGTGCGCCACGGCCACATCCTGGTGAACGGCAAGAAGGTCGACATCCCGTCGTACCGCGTTCGCGAGCACGACATCATCGAGGTCCGCGAGAACAAGCGCAACATGCTGCCCTACGAGGTCGCTCGGGCGACCGCGGGCGAGCGCACCGTTCCCGCGTGGCTCGGCGTCGTGCCGGAGAAGCTCCGCGTCCTGGTCCACCAGCTGCCGGTTCGCCAGCAGATCGACACCCAGGTCCAAGAGCAGCTCATCGTCGAGTACTACTCCAAGTAGTCACTGACGTCCTAGTTCGGGTGCGGATTTCCGTGCCCGAACTAGACTGTTTATCGGAGTGGCGTCATATAGCGGGCGTCACACGACAAGGGGAGAACCCACACCATGCTGATCGCTCAGCGTCCGACTCTTCTCGAAGAGTCGATCGACGAGACCCGGTCCCGGTTCGTCATCGAGCCGCTGGAGCCGGGCTTCGGCTACACCATCGGCAACTCGCTGCGCCGCACGCTGCTGTCGTCCATCCCGGGCGCGGCCGTGACGAGCATCCGCATCGAGGGCGTGCTGCACGAGTTCTCGACCGTTCCCGGGGTCAAGGAAGACGTCACCGACATCATCCTGAACCTCAAGGAGCTGGTCGTCTCCTCCGAGCACGACGAGCCGGTCGTGATGTACCTGCGCAAGCAGGGCCCGGGCGAGGTCACCGCCGCCGACATCGCGCCCCCGGCCGGTGTCGAGGTGCACAACCCCGAGCTGCGCATCGCCACGCTCAACGGCAAGGCGAAGCTGGAGATGGAGCTGACCGTCGAGCGCGGTCGCGGCTACGTCTCCGCCGCCCAGAACAAGCAGCCGGGCCAGGAGATCGGGCGCATCCCGATCGACTCGATCTACTCCCCGGTTCTCAAGGTCACCTACAAGGTCGAGGCGACCCGAGTCGAGCAGCGTACCGACTTCGACCGTCTCATCCTCGACGTCGAGACCAAGCCCGCCATGAAGCCCCGCGACGCGGTGGCCTCGGCCGGCAAGACCCTCGTCGAGCTCTTCGGCCTGGCCCGTGAGCTCAACGTCGAGGCCGAGGGCATCGACATCGGCCCGTCGCCGACCGACGCCGCCCTGGCCGCCGACCTGGCGCTGCCGATCGAGGAGCTGAACCTGACCGTTCGCTCCTACAACTGCCTCAAGCGCGAGGGCATCCACACCGTGGGTGAGCTCGTCGCCCGCAGCGAGCAGGACCTTCTCGACATAAGGAACTTCGGGGCCAAGTCGATCGAAGAGGTCAAGCAGAAGCTGCACGAGATGTCGCTGGCGCTCAAGGACTCCCCGCCCGGGTTCGACCCGAGCGCGGTGGCCGGCGGCGGCTACGACGACGACGACAGCGCGTACGTCGAGACCGAGCAGTACTGAGCTTCGAACCGGGGATCCGTCCCCGGTTCGTGCCTGCGCGCGCCGAGCGGTCCTGCCGCTCGGCGCGTGACGAACGTAACGGCCCTGTCGTTGTGACGGAGGCCGGCCCGACTCCGGTACCTGGTACGGCCGGGGCGGGTTGACCCAAGAGGAGAAACAGATGCCCAAGCCCACCAAGGGTGCACGTCTTGGCGGCAGCCCGGCGCACGAGCGGCTGATCCTGGCGAACCTCGCCACGGACCTGTTCCGCCACGGCAAGATCCGCACCACGGTCACGAAGGCCAAGCGCCTTCGCCCGCTGGCGGAGCGCCTGATCACCAAGGCGAAGAAGGGCGACATCCACAACCGTCGCCAGGTCCTGACCGTGGTCAAGGACAAGGGCGTGGTTCACCACCTGTTCACCGAGATCGCGGTGACGTTCGCCGAGCGTCCGGGTGGTTACACCCGGATCACCAAGATCGGTGCGCGTAAGGGCGACAACGCCCCGATGGCCGTCATCGAGCTGGTGAGCGAGCCGCTGAACGGCGTCACCACCCGCCGTACCGAGGCTCCGGCCGCCGCTGCCGCTCCGGCTCCGGCCGCTGAGGAGACCGAGGCCGCCGAGGTCGTGGCCCCCGAGGCCGCCGCCGAGGAGACCCCGGCCGCCGAGGTCGTGGCTCCCGAGGCCGAGGCGAAGAAGGACGAGGCCTGATCTTTCAGGCTGATTGAATCGGGCCCGGACCCCCTCGCGGGGGTCTGGGCCCTTTTCCGTGAACGCGAAAGGGACGATCGTGGTACGCCTCCGCCTGGATCTGGCATACGACGGGACCGACTTCTCCGGATGGGCGAGGCAGCCTGGTCGCCGTACGGTCCAGGGTGAGATCGAGCTGGCGCTCACCAGGATCCTGCGCCTGGCCGAGCCCGCCGCGCTGACCGTGGCGGGACGTACGGACGCGGGCGTGCACGCGCGCGGTCAGGTGGCGCACGTGGACGTGCCGGACGAGTCGCTCGCCGAGCTCGACGGCAACCGGGGGCCCCTGGACGTCGATGAGCGGCTCGCTGCGCTCGTCCGACGGCTGGGTGGGCTTCTGCCCCAGGATGTACGCGTTCATCGGGTCTCGGTGGCTCCTGAGGGCTTTGACGCCCGGTTCTCCGCGATGTTCCGGCGGTACGCGTACCGGGTGTGCGACAGGACCGGCGGCGTCGACCCGCTGCGCCGGCACGAGGTGGTCTGGCACAACCGTCCGCTGGACCTCGACGCCATGAACGCGGCGGCCCGGCGGCTCGTGGGCGAGCACGACTTCGCGGCGTTCTGCAAGAAGCGCGAGGGCGCCACGACGATCAGGGAGTTGCAGCGCCTGGAGTGGACGCGCGAGGCGGACGGCGTGCTGGTGGCCGCCGTCGTGGCGGACGCGTTCTGTCACTCGATGGTGCGCGCGCTGGTCGGCTCCCTGCTGGCCGCGGGGGACGGGCGGCAGCCGGTGGAGTGGCCCGGTCAGGTGCTGACCCGGGCCGTACGGGACTCCGGGGTGCACGTCGCGCCCGCCCACGGGCTGTGCCTGGAGGAGGTGGGCTACCCCGGGGCGGACGAACTCGCCGCGCGGGCCGCTGCCACGCGGCGCGTCCGTACGCTCTCAGCCCTTGGTGACGCGGCGCTCCAGGACGAGTGAGGTCTGATCCCTGAACGCCCCGCTGACCTTGGCCAGCGTCTTTTCCTTGGCCTCCGGGGTGTGGCCGTCGGCGTGGGTGGCGTAGCTGAAGACGACGTAGCGGCCCCACACGAGACCGGCCGCGTAGCCGCCGGCGATGGACACCCGCTCGCCGCCGCTGCCCTCCGCGCCCGGCAGCGCCCGGAACCAGATGTTGCGCGAGAGGTTCTTGGCCTGGTCGGCCAGGACGGCGGCGTCCTTGGTCGGCAACACCGCGATGCCGGTGGTCACGGCGTAGCGGCGCTTGCTGTCGACGTAGGTGGCCCGGACGATCCGGCTGCACTTCTGCTCGCGCAGCGCGTCGGCGAACGCGCCGGTCGCCGCCTTCTCGCAGCTCGTCTCCATGTCGGTCTTGACCCTGGTGAACGTCGTGCCCGCGGCGGAGACCTTCTTCTTCGGGAACGCCTCCGTCAGTGACAACTTCTGGGGGTCCGTCTCTTCGGAGTTGAGCATGGACGCGCCGGGGACGTCGGCGGGCGGGCTCGTGGACAGCTCGGCGCTGGGGAGCGCGGGCGGGGTGGGACGGGCGGCCGTCGTGGCGGCGGGCGGCGGGGTGGTGCTGAGGGCCCGGTAGGCGAAGAAGCCGCCGGTCGCCACGCCTGCCAGGGCCAGGGCGCCGAGTGTGACCAGCAGGGCGCGTCTGCTCTTGCCCCGGGCGGGTGGGGGTGGGGGTGGGATCTGGAACGGGGGTTGTCTGAAGGCGCCCGGGGGGAAGGTGGGGGTGCCTTGGGGTGGGGTGGGGAGGTCCAGGGCGGTGCTGGGCCTCTTGGTCCACATGTCCTGGTTGAAGGGCAGGTCGGGGAGTTTGTCCTCGGACGGCTTGTCTTCGGACCGCTTGTCCTGGGACTGCCCTTCTTCTGCTCGGCTCTCTTCCGTCCGCTGGAGGTCTGCGGTTCGGACGTCTGCCTGGTTTTCTGCTCCGCTGTCTGCCCGGTTGTCCGCTCGGTTGTCCGCCGTTTGGTTGGCTGCGGGGCGGGGGTCTGCGGGGTGTTTGTCCTCGGGGCGGTCTTCTGCCGGGTGCCGGGGGGTGGGCTGGTTGTCCCCCTGGTGCCTCTCCTCGATGGGGGGCGTAGGGGGTACGGGGGGCCATACGGGGACGTCGCCGGGCTCCGGGGGGCGGCCCGTCGGGTTGGTGGGGTGGGGCTCGACGTAATGGGCCGTCCGCATGGGGCCGGTGGGCTCCTCGCGGGGGTCGGACGTACGGATGCCCTGGGGTGGGGTGTTCCGGGTTACGGGGTTGTGCTCGTCGTGGGGAGGGGCGGGGGCGGCCTGCTGGTGGGTGGCGGCAGCGGCGTCGCGCTTGGCGGCCTCGGGGTCGAAGTAGTGGGCCGTTCTGGGCAGCCCGCCCGGCCTGGTGGCGTCGGGGTCGTACGGGGAGGCGTCACCGCCGCCGCCGTACAGCGAGGCGTCGGGGGCGTACGGGGTGGTGTCCCGGTCCCGGTTGTAGGGGCCTGAGTCGCGGTCTTGCGGCGGGGCGTCGGGGCTGCGGAGGGACGCGGGTGTGGTGGCGTTGGGGTTAGTCGGCGCGCCGGCGGCCGCGGTGAACGCAGGGCTGCTCAGCGGGACCGTGGGGTGGCCGGTGGGGTGGCCGACTGGCGTGCCGGTGGGCGGCTCGGTGAAGCGGCCGGTTGGCGTGCCGGTGGGGTGGCCCGGTGGGGTGCCCATGGGTGGTTCGGTGGGGCTGGTGGGCGGTGTGCCGGGCGGTGGGGTGGTGGGGGCGGCACCTTGGGGGGTGGTCGCCGGAGTTGTGGGGTGGCCGGTTTGAGGGGCCGGGGTGGTGGTTGCCGGGTCGTCGGAGTCGGGTTCGGCGACCAGTTCGCCCGTGGCGGCCGGCCAGGGCGGCATGACGTCCGGGTCGGCGACCGGGGCGGGCCAGACCTGCAATCCCGCGGCGGCGGCCGTGAACGCCGGCGGCGGCTCCCACGGCGGCGCGCCCGGCACCACGGGCTTGGCCGGCCAGGCGGGGGGCTCTTCCTCGGGCGTGGCGGCCCAGGGGGTGTCCCCCTCACCCTGCCGACCCTGTGACGCGCCGCCCTCGGCACGCGGCCCCCAGGCAGCGTCGCCCTCGGTGCGCGGGGCGGCGGTGGGGTGGTCCTCGGTGGGTGGGGGCCAGGTGGTTTCGTTCTGGGTTGGTGGGGCCCAGGTGGGGGTGTGGCCGGGTTCGGGATCCTGCCTGGGGGCCTCGGGGCGGCCCCAGGTGGCTTCGGCGGCTGTTCGGGGGGCCCATTCGGTTGTGTCGGAGGCTTCGGGGGTCCACGCCGGTTCGTCGGAGACCGGGGGAGCCCAGGTGGGGGTGCCGGGGGGAGCAGGGGCCGGAGGTTCGGGGGCCCAGCGGGAGGTGTGGGGTGGTTCGGGGGTGGGAGGCCAGGAAGGGGGGGTGTGTCGGTGGGGGGTGGTGAGGGAGTCCTCGTCGGCCCGGGGGCCGCGGGGAGCGCCGGTCGTGGGGTCGTAAGGGACGGGAGGGGTGCCGGCGGTCGGGCGCGTCGGGGGAGCCGGCGCGGCCGTGGGGGCGGTGTCCGGCTCGTCGTCGGCGAACCAGTCGTAGGCGGCCGAGTCGTCGCCGCCCACCTCCCACGGCTGCTGCCCGGGCGACGCCTCGCCGGACTGCGCCTGGGTACGCGAAAGCCGCGCCTCGTCGCCGGTCGGCTCCTCGGACCCGGTGAACGTCCGTGGGACGTCCCCGTCGGTCTGGCCGAAGCTCGGCGGTGGCAGCGCTCGTGCGGTCGTACGGTCGGCTTCCCTGCGATCGTGCTCAGACCCGGGTTCCTGGCCACGCATAGGGGGAGCCTAGCGAGAGTAGCGAGATCGTTATGTCGGTATGGGGGTTCCCGACGGGATCCGCCGTCCCTTTTGGGCGGCTATTGGACCCCATGTCGGTTCAGCTCAGCGCGGTCCCCGTCATCGTACGGTTGTCCAGAGCCTTGAAGACGGTCGCGCCGGTGAGGTCCTTGATGGCCTCGAAGATGCGCTTGGAGCCCTTCTTGTCCGGCTTGCTGCCGTCCTTGTTCTGGAACCAGACCATGATCGCGTAGTGGCCGTGGGTCGAGATCCTGGCCCCGCCGCTGCCCGAGCCGAGGAACTTGGTGACGCTGTCCTTGCCGGCCAGCGGCTTGACGTAGTTGCTCGCGTCGCCGACCTTGGCCACCTTGGTCGCGGTGCCGCTCGTCTTGAGGTTGGCCACGCCGATCGTGCCGATCACCTTGCCGGACTTGTCGCGGAAGCTGGCCCGTACGAGCTGGGTGCACTTGCCGGACTTGAGTGCCTTCTGCAGCTTGTCGCCAAGGGCGCCGTCAGTGCACTTCTTGTCCTTGCTGGTGACCGTCATCTCGTACGCGCGCCCGGAGACGGTGATCTTCTTCTTCGAGCCGAAGAACTCCTTGACCGAGATCGGGTCGGGATCGGTCGTACGTCCGGCGGCGAAGCCGTACTTGCCGGGCGGGGTCGAGGGGAGCGGCGCGGAGGTCCTGGTGGGCCTCGCGGCCTCGGTGGTGGTGCTGCCGCCCGCCTTCCACATCAGCGTGATGCCGCAGCCGAGCAGGGCCAGCAGCGCGACGCCGCCGATCGCGAACCAGAGGGGCGCGCGCGAGCGCCGCCCCTCGTCGTACGGGCTCCAGCCGACCCTGCTCTGCGGCGACGGCGACTGTGACGACTCCGACGACGGCGACGACAGCGGCGAGTCCGCCGACTGCGGCGGCTGCCCAGGGTACGGCGGTTGCCCGGATTGCGGCGCTTGCCCAGCGTATGGCGGTTGTCCGAAGAATGTCGTCTGCCCAGAGGGCGACGCCTGCGCCGGTGGGGCCCCTAGTGGTGACTGCCCGGTGGTCTCGCCCCCGGCGGCGCGGCCCCTGCGCGAACGGCGGGGACCGCTGTCCATGCCACGTTCCTCATTGCCGTTGGAAACCATGCGGAGACATTACCGTGATGTTCGTCATTGAGTTCCGAAATCCTGGGTCCACCACGGGCCGTCCGGTCCGGAGGCGACGCCCACGCCGATGGCCTTGAGGGTGCAGTCCAGGATGTTCCTGCGCTGGTCACGGCTGTCCAGCCAGCCGCGTACGGCCTGCTCGGGCGTGCTGTAGCCGTTGCCGATGTTCTCGGCGGCGCCCCAGTGGTACCCGGCGCGGTTCATCCGGTCCCAGGGGGAGGCGCCGTCGGGGGAGTTGTGGGCGAGTTGCCCGGTACGCGCCATCTCCAGCGAGTGCTCGCGTGCCGAGCGCCCCAGCCGGCCGTCCACCCGCAGCGGTCCGCAGCCGCGCTCGGCACGCGCGGCGTTGGTGAGCGCGACGACCCGCGCGGCCAGGCCGGGGATCACCTTGGCCGGCTCGCCGCCGCCGCCGGTGAACACCTGGGTGGGGTCGTCCTGGGCGTCGAAGCCCGCGATCTGCCCTTCGGGGGTCTTCGTGGGCTTGGGGGTGGATCTGCCGCGTGGGGTCTTGACCGTGGTGGCCTGGCGGGGAATGCGGTCCAGCTCGGGCTGGGCCTTCTTCACGGCGGTCGGCCCCGGACGCGGCGCGGGCGCGGCGGGCGGGGCCGTCTCGTTGAGGTAGATGTGGGCGGTGGGCTCGACGTCGTCGGACAGTCTGCCGAGCAGCACTCCGGTGAACAGGGCCGCCATCAGGCAGGCCAACACGCCCAGACCGTTCCGGCGCCGCGCGCCCTGCTGGGTTTGCCGGGTGTGAGAGTTCCGCCACATACCGCAGCTAACGATAGAGATGTCGGGTACTGGGAAAGAAGGGATCCCAGGGAAACGAAATGGAACCGTTCTGTCGTCGGGTAGACTCGTGCAGGGTTACCGGTCTTTTGACCTGCGCGCCTTCAGGCGGGTAACCTAATCGTTCGTTGTGTGCATAGGTCCAGCGTGACCGATGCGCGGCGCGTCCGGCGTCATCTCCCATTATCAGGCCCATCGGGTTCGGGAGACGGAAGGTCCGGGCTGCCGTGTGCCCGCACCGACCGACCCATGTAGCTGTCGCATCCGACAGCGCCGAAGACGCGAGCAAAAGAAGGCTACGACCGTGCGCACGTACTCACCGAAGCCCGCCGACGTCCAGCGTCAGTGGTACGTCATCGACGCGACCGATGTCGTGCTGGGCCGGCTGGCCAGCCACGTCGCGAACCTGCTCCGCGGCAAGCACAAGCCGATCTTCGCGAACCACGTCGACACCGGTGACTTCGTCATCGTCATCAACGCCGACAAGATCGCGCTGAGCGGTAACAAGCGTGAGCAGAAGAAGGCGTACCGTCACTCGGGCTACCCGGGCGGTCTGCGTTCCGTCACCTATGGCGAGCTCATGGACAAGCGGCCGGAGAAGGCCGTTGAGAAGGCCGTCAAGGGCATGCTGCCGAAGAACTCCCTCGGCCGGAAGATGGCCAAGAAGCTGAAGGTCTACGCGGGTACCGATCACCCGCACCAGGCTCAGCAGCCGGTGCAGTTCCAGATCACCCAGATCGCCCAGTAGTAGTTCGAAAGAGTTAGAGGAGAACCGTGGCTGAGCCCACCGGTGTCGAGACGGTCGTCGAGACCGAGCTGGAGGAATTCTCCGGCGAGGACTTCCCGTCCGAGTACACCACCGAGTCCGCTGCCAGCGCTGACGCGCCCGTGCGCAAGCCCGTCACCACGGGCAACTCGTACGGCACGGGCCGCCGCAAGGAGGCGATCGCCCGCGTGCGCATCGTCCCCGGCACCGGCAAGTGGACGATCAACGGCCGTTCGCTGGACGTCTACTTCCCGAACAAGGTCCACCAGCAGATCGTCAACGAGCCCTTCGTGGTCCTCGGCGCCGAGGAGGCGTTCGACGTGATCGCGCGCATCGACGGCGGCGGCGTCACCGGCCAGGCCGGCGCGCTGCGCATGGGCCTGTCCCGCGCCCTGGCGATCCTGGACGTCGATGTCAACCGCCCGCCGCTGAAGAAGGCCGGCTTCCTCACCCGTGACGCTCGCGCCACGGAGCGGAAGAAGTACGGCCTCAAGAAGGCCCGCAAGGCTCCGCAGTACAGCAAGCGCTAAATTGGCGCGCCTTTTCGGCACCGATGGGATACGTGGGGTCGCTGGTCGCGACCTCACGGCCGAGCTGGCCATGGACCTGTCCGTGGCGGCCGCCCACGTACTCGGTGATGCGGGCGCGTTCGCGGCCACGGGACGTCGTCCCGTGGCCGTCGTGGGCCGGGACCCGCGAGCCTCCGGGGAATTCCTGGAGGCCGCAGTGGTCGCCGGCCTCGCGGCGTCTGGAGTGGACGTGTTGCGCCTCGGCGTGCTGCCCACCCCGGCCGTCGCCCATCTCACCGCCGCGCTCGGCGCCGACCTCGGCGTCATGCTGTCCGCGTCGCACAACCCGGCGCCGGACAACGGGATCAAGTTCTTGGCCAGGGGCGGCTTCAAGCTGTCCGACGCGGTCGAGGACGAGATCGAGCGCCGGCTCGGTGAGAGCTGGTCCTTCCCCGTCGGTTCGGGGGTCGGGCGGGTACGCGACGCGTACGGCGAGGCCGACCGTTACATCTCGCACGTCCTGACCACGATGACCGCCGCGCTCGACGGCCTGCACATCGTCGTCGACTGCGCGCACGGCGCCGCCCACATGGTCGCGCCCGAGGCGCTGGTACGCGCGGGCGCCCGGGTCGAGGCCATCGGCGCCAGGCCCGACGGGCTCAACATCAACGCCGGCCACGGCTCCACCCACCTGGAAAAGATCCGGCAGGTGGTCGTGTCCAGGGGCGCCGACATGGGCGTGGCCTACGACGGCGACGCCGACCGCTGCCTCGCGGTCGACCACACGGGCACGATCGTCGACGGCGACCAGATCATGGCGGTGCTCGCCGCTGCCATGCACGGCGACGGCCTGCTGGCCAAGGACACCGTGGTCGCGACCGTCATGTCCAACCTGGGCTTCAAACTGGCGATGCGCGACAGCGGCATCACCGTGATCGAGACCGCGGTCGGCGACCGTTACGTGCTCGAACGCATGAAGTCCGACGGGTTCAACCTGGGCGGCGAGCAGTCGGGTCACGTCATCATGCTCGACCACGCCACCACCGGCGACGGCCTGCTCACCTCGCTCCACCTGCTGGGCGTGGTGGCCAAGTCGGGTGTCCCGCTGAAGGAGCTGGCCGCCGTGATGACCCCGCTGCCGCAGATCCTGATCAACGTCAAGGACGTCGACAAGGGCAAGGCGTCGGTGCCCGAACTCATCGCCGCCGTGGCCGACCCCGAGGCGGAGCTGGGGGAGACCGGGCGGGTGCTGATCAGGCCGAGCGGCACCGAGCCCATGATCCGGGTGATGGTGGAGGCGGCGTCGGAGGAGCACGCCAACCTGGTGGCGGGCCGCCTGGCCGACGTGGTCCGTACGGCCTGCGCGTCCTGAGCCGCGCGCGGCCGGGGCGGCCTGGTGCCGCGCCCGCCGGCGTCATCGGCGCCCCGCTACTCGTCGCCGGTGAGCGCGAACACCCGTAGTCTGCGTCCGGCCCAGAAGACCGCGCCGACGGTGACGATGACCAGCGCCGGGACGGCGAAGCCCAGCGTGACGTCGGTCTTCAGGAACGGCGAGTCGGAGATCTGGTCGGCGATCGTCTGGGACCACACCTGGATCGAGAACTTGCGGGCCCCCGGGATGAGGTTGCCCACGACGACCTCCCAGACGAGGGCGTAGATGACGCCGATCGTGACCGCGTGCTTGGTCACGACCCCGAGGAACAGGAAGAGGGCGGCGTAGGCGATCCCCGCCACGAGGGCGCCCAGGGCGAAGCCGGCCGCGATGCCGTCCTCGTCGCGTACGAGGATCCAGGCCGCGAGGTAGGTCGGCACCACCGAGAACAGGGCCATGATCGAGGCCGCCACCAGGAACTTGGTCTGGACGATCACGGGCCGGGAGATGGGCTTGGACATCAGGTGGATGACCGTGCCGTCGTCGATCTCGGGGGCGATGACGCCCGTGCCCGCGATGACGCCGAGCAGGGGCAGCACGGCGCCGACGGCGAACTTCTGCATCAGAATCACGGCCGAGCGCTGATCGGCGCCGTCCAGCAGGCGCAGCAGCACCGCCAGGCCGATCAGGGTGAGCGGGAGCAGCAGGAGCAGGATGATGCGCCGCCGCCCGAGCAGGGAGCGGTACGTGATGCCCGCGACCACGGTGTTCATTCAGGTGCTCCTGTTGATCAGGTAGGAGAAGACGCTCTCCAGGTCTTCGTCGGCCGGTGAGACCTGGTGCAGGCGGACGCCCTCGTCCCGGGCGACGCGGGGGAGCAGCCGGGCGAAGCGCCGGAACTCGCTCGCCTGGACCTCCAGGCCGTCCGGGCGGAGCGTGATGCCGCCGGCCGACTCGTCGCGGATCAGGGCCGCGGCGAGCTTCCTGTCGTCGCTGGAGCGGATCATGAACAGGTGCGGCCTGTCGGTCATCAGGCGCCTGATCTCGCGGAAGTTGCCCGAAGCCGCGTGCCGGCCCGACACCAGGACCTCGATGTGCTGGGCGACCCGCTCGACCTCCTCCAGGATGTGGGAGCTGAACAGGATCGTCTTGCCCGCGGTTCCCATGGCGCGGATGAGGTCCATCAGGTGGAGGCGCTGGCGCGGGTCCATGCCGTTGAACGGCTCGTCGAGGAGCAGCACGGCCGGATCGTGCACCAGGGCGGCGGCCACCTTGACACGCTGGCGCATGCCCTTGGAGTACGTCTCCACCCGGCGGTCCTTCGGCTCCTCCATCTCGACCGTGGCGAGGGCCTTGCGGGCGGCCTCGACGGGGTCGGAGAGGCCGTGGAGGCGGGCGGCGGACAGGACGAACTGCCAGCCGGTGAGGAAGCCGTACACGCCCTCCCGTTCCGGGACTAGGCCGATATTTCGGTAGATGTTGTGGTTCTTCCAGACCTGGGTGCCGTCCAGGGTGACCGAGCCGCCGGACGGCGCGAGGAAACCGGCCATCATGTGCAGCAGCGTGGACTTGCCCGCGCCGTTGGGGCCGAGCAGGCCGGTGACGCCAGGGCCGATCGTCATGGTCACGTCGTTGACCGCCACCACGTTGCCGTACCAGCGGGAGACCTGGGAGAGCTCGATCCTCATCGCGAGGCCGCCTTCCTGTAGCGCAGCGCGAGGGCGGCCAGGCCGACGCCGATCAGGACCACCAGGATCAGGGCCGAGATCGGACCGTTGGGGTAGGCGCCCTCGGCGTGGGTCGGGGTGCCGAACAACCACGACTGCACGGAGTCGACCAGCCAGAACGGATCCATCACCCAGGCCCAAGAGGCCGCGGCCTCGTTGCCCGTGGACACCAGCGTGCTGTAGATCACCGGCACCGATGCGAACGACAGGAGGTAGACGGTGATCACCGAGGCCACCCCGAGCCCGCGCCGCGGCGTGAACGAGGCGAGGGCCAGGCCGAACGCCGACAGCAGCAGCGCCAGCACCAGCGCCATGAGCAGCGCGCCGAGGTATTCGCCGGTGGCGGGCGGTCCGGGCATGTCCACGAGCAGCTCGCCGATCCACAGGAGTGTCAGCGGCGCGCCGACCAGCAGGAACAGCGCGGTGGTCATCGCGGCGACCTTGGCGGTGACGTACTGGAAGACCGAGATCGGGCGTGACAGGTACAGGGGCAGCACGCGGTGGCGCAGGTCGGGCGCGACGACCGTGGGCGCCTGGGAGGCCAGGAAGATCGCCACTACGGCCTGCATGACGACCGCGAACCCGCTGTACGGGATGCCGCGCTGCTGGGCCAGCGCCATCAGCGCGATCGACACGACCATGGGCAGCAACATGATGACGACCAGCGCGAACGGCACGATCTTGCTGCGTGCCGGGCGGCCGAGCCCGAAGATGCCGCGCAGGCTGTGGACCGCGAGTGCCCGGGTGGCGTGGCCGCCGCCCAGACGGGGGCCGTCGTAGTGCCGGTAGCCGATGTCGTAGATCTCAGACACTGGCCACCTCCTCCCTGAAGACGTCCTCGATGCGGTGGCGTCCCTGTTCGAGGCGGATCAGGCACAGGTCGAGGTCCACGGCGGCGTCGCGGATCGCGTCGAACGTCTCGGGACCGGCCACCTTGACCACCAGCATGCGGCCCTGCTGGGAGACGGTCTGGCCGGTCTCGGTCAGGCGTCTGGCCAGAGGATCCAGGCCCTCTTCGACCTCGACCGTGACCGTCTGCGTGGCCTGGGTGAACTCCGAGATCGCCGACGAGCGCAGCAGCCGGCCGGCGTCGATGACGATGACGTGGTCGCAGATGCGTTCGAGCTCGCCCAGCAGGTGGGAGGTGACCAGCACGCTGATGCCGAACTCGGTGCCGATGCGCCGGATCAGCGTCAGCATCTCGTCGCGTCCGCGCGGGTCGAGCCCGTTGGTGGGCTCGTCGAGGAAGACGAGCTTGGGGTCGTGCACGAGGGCTTGGGCCAGCTTGACCCGCTGCTTCATGCCGGTGGAGTAGCCGCCGATCGGGCGGTAGCGCTCTTCGGCCAGGCCCACGTGGCGCAGCACGTCGGCGGCGCGCTCGCGGGCGGCCGTACGCGGCAGGCCGGAGATCCTGGCGAGGTGGACGACCAGTTCGGTCGCGGAGACGTCGGGAGGGAGGCATTCGTGCTCGGGCATGTAGCCGACGAGCCTGCGGATCTCGGCGCCCTGGGCGGTGACGTCGAGGTCGAGTACCCGCGCGGCGCCCTCACTGGGCGGCAGCAGGCCGAGCAGGATCTTGATCAGCGTCGACTTGCCCGCGCCGTTCGCCCCGACCAGGCCGGTGACGCCGGATCCCACGGTCACCGTGAGCCCGTCGATCGCCGTGACGGTGGGGAAACGTTTGGTCAGCCCCTCGGTGGCGAGGATGTGCATGTGGCGGACCCTACCTGGCACAGGGTGGGCGTGGCCTCGTTCACACGGATGAACGCTGTCCTACTTGAGGCCAGAATTTCCGCTGGACCGCGAGCGTGGCCGTGCCCGAGATGATCATGCCGAGCACGTTCACCGCGAGCTGCGAGACCGACCCCGCGACCTCCGCCCAGTCGCCGAGCCCCAGCGCGACGGCGAGGTAGCCGGCCGCCGGGACCGTGGTGACCGAGATGAACACGCCGATCAGGGCCGAGGACTTGCCCGCCGTCACCGACAGGACGCCCGCCGCCCCCGCCAGCAGCGCCACGATGAACGACCACTTGTCCGGCTTGACGATGAACTGCACCTCGGCGTTCACCTTGAGGTTGCCGATGTCGATCCAGCCGAGCCAGTTGGAGACCAGCGCGCAGGCGAAGGTGACGGCGATGGCCACCGTGAAGCCGATGACCAATGTCCTGAGGGCGGTGGTGATCAGGCGTCCGCGGCGGCCGAGCAGGCCGAAGCAGATGGCCGCGATCGCGCCGAACTCCGGCCCGAGCACCATCGCGCCGACGATCAGGATGGGCGAGTTCTGCAGCACGCCGATGCCCGCGAGCTGCGTGGCGATGGCCAGGAACGCCAGGTACGCCCAGGTGATGCGCGACTCGCTGGAGACCTTGTGGGCCAGCTCCTCCCAGACCACCGCGTCGTCGGGGTCGCCGGGCGCCTCCTCGACCGCCGCCGTGGCGGCCCTGGACAGCGACAGGTCCACCTGCTCGATGGCGATCGAGCCGACGTCCTCCAGCCATTTGAGCCGGCTGATCACCACGTTGGCCGCCTCGCGGGCGGCGTCGCAGAGGACGACGTCGCCCGCCGGCTCGCGGGCGGCGCCGGGCAGGACGACGATGTTGGTGACGCCCGTGCACTCCTCCAGCACCGCGACGGCCTCGTCGCTGCGCCCGGCGGGGACGATCAGTCGCAGATGCAGCACCCCGCCATTCTTGTCCATCGGACGTTGACGCCGTGTCGATCGCCGTACGCGAGGCTGCCTCACATGACTCGCTTCAGATGCCACGATCATGGTGAGGACTGCTGGTTCGCCGACATCGACGACCAGGAGTGCGCGGGCAGGTTCGCCGTCTACGTCTTCGACGAGGTGTTCAGGTCCGGCGAAGCCGTACCCGCCTGACCGCGTGGTCGGCGCCCTTCTTCAGGACGAGGTCGGCGCGGCCTCTGGTGGGGGCGATGTTCTCGACCAGGTTGCGCTCGTTGATGTCGCGCCAGACGTTGACCGCGAACTCCGTGGCCTCCTCGTACGTCAGCTCGGCGATGTACTTGAAGTAGGACTTCGGGTCCTCGAAGGCGGTGCGGCGGAGCTTGTGGAACCGTTCGACGTACCAGGTGCGGATGTCCTCGACCTTGGCGTCCACGTAGATGGAGAAGTCGAAGTAGTCGTTGACCGCGAGGGACGTGGGCGGGGCGGGCTGGAGGACGTTGAGGCCCTCGATGATCAAGATGTCTGGATTTTTCACGACCTGGCGGGCGCCGGGGACGATGTCGTACTCCAGATGGCTGTAGACGGGCGCGTACGCCTCGGGGACGCCCGCCTTGACCTCCGCCACGAACCTGACCAGCGCGCGCCGGTCGTAGCTCTCCGGGAAACCCTTGCGGTGCATGATGCCCTTGGCCTCCAGCACCGCGTTGGGGTAGAGGAAGCTGTCGGTGGTGATCAGCTCGACGTGCGGGTGCTCGGGCCAGCGGGCCAGCAGGGTGTGCAGGAGCCGCGCCGTCGTCGACTTGCCGACCGCGACGCTGCCGGCGATGCCCAGGATGTACGGCACCCGCGCCCCCGGATGCCCGAGGAAGGCGCCGAGCACGGTGCTGCGCTGCTTGGACCCGGTGAAGTGCAGGTTCAGCAGCCGGGTCAGGGGGAGGTAGATGTCGGTGACCTCGGTGAGGTCGATGGGGTCATCGACGCCGCGCAGGTCTTCCAGCTCGTTTGCGGTGAGAGTCAAGGGCGTGTTCTTGCGGAGTTCGCTCCACTGCTCCCTGCTCAGTTCCACGTAGCCGTTGTTCACCTTGGCAGCGTAGCGATGCGGGACAAATGCGATCATGGGCGGGTGTGGACCGACGATAATCCACAGCCTGTGGATAAAAACGTGGGATTACCAAAGGATGATTCTGGGAAGGAAGACCGGTCCTGACGATCCGGGCATACCGGAGGCGGCGGGCGGCTACTGTTCCGGACGTGGCCTCCCGGGGGGTTCTTGTGCATCGTCGCCGCTTCATCGCCAACGTGGTCGCCGCCGCAGGGCCCTTCGCCGGGGCCGCCTGCGCCGCGGCCCAGGGCGGCGTCCGGCCGGCTCCGGCGCCGGCGTACGGCCGTCTCAAGCCGGTCGCCGACCTGCGTGACGGCAAGGTACGCCTGCACCTGCCCGACGGGTTCAGGTACCGCTCCTTCAGCGCCGCGGGCGAGAAGTTCTCCGACGGGACCACCGTGCCCGGCAGGCACGACGGCATGGCGGCCTTCGCCGGCCCGAAGGACAGCACGATCCTCGTACGCAACCACGAGGTCAACGGCCCGGTCGGCGCGTTCGGCGACGAGAGCGCCGCCTACGACCCCGCGGCCGGCGGCGGCACCTCGACCCTGCACGTCACCCGCCACGGCGAGGTGATCAGGAGCGGCCCCTCGCTCAACGGCACCATGATGAACTGCTCCGGCGGTCCCATGCCCTGGCGGGCCTGGGTGAGCTGCGAGGAGACGGTGAACGGGCCCGACGTGGGCGACGACTCCTCCGGCGGCGACAACAGCAGGCTCACGCGCGGGCACGGCTACCTGTTCGAGGTGCCCGTCGACCGGGCCGCGAGCGCGCGCCCGATCAGGTCGGCCGGCCGCTTCCCGCACGAGTCGGCCGCCTTCGACCCCTCCACCGGAGCCCTCTACCTCACCGAGGACAACTTCTCCTTCCCCTCAGGCTTCTACCGCTACCTGCCGCCCAAGCACCCGGTGCAGGCCGGCCGGCTGCTCGACGGCGGCCGGTTGCAGATGCTCGCCGTCAAGGGCAGGCCGCGCGCCGACCTGTCGCGCGGGCAGCCGGCGGGCGCCTCGTACGCCACCGCGTGGGTGGACATCGACGACCCCGACCCCGCCTTCACCGGCAGGCCGTCCAACGAGGAGGCCGTCCAGGCGGTGGGCCGCCAGGGGCGGGCGGGCGGCGCGGCGATCTTCGCCAGGCTGGAGGGCGCGGTGTTCCACCAGGGCGTCGTGTACTTCGTCTCCACCCAGGGCGGGGCGACCGCGCCGGGCGACACGCCGCCCCCCGGGTTCGGCGAGGGGCGGGGGCAGGTGTGGGCGTACGAGACGTGGAGCGGGCGGCTCAGGCTCGTCTACGAGTCCCCGCGCTCGTCGGCGCTCGACCTGCCCGACAACGTGACCGTCAGCCGCCGCGGCACGCTGGTGCTCTGCGAGGACGGCGACGGCGACAACTACCTGCGCGGCCTGACCAGGACGGGCCAGATCTTCGACTTCTGCCGCCTCCAGCCGATCCCGGACGATCCGGGCGCGGAGTTCGCGGGCTCGACGTTCGGGCCGGGCGGGCACACGCTGTACGTCAACGTCCAGGCCAAGCGGGGGCGTTCGTTCGCCATCTGGGGGCCGTGGGAGCGCGGCCTGTTCTGAGTAGCCTGGGGAGATGATCCTGGGTATCGGAGTGGACCTCGTCGACATCGCCCGCTTCGAGGCGGCTCTCGAACGTACGCCGCGGTTGCGGGAGCGGCTGTTCACCGAGGGGGAACGGCCGCTGCCGACGCACTCGCTGGCCGCCCGCTTCGCCGCCAAGGAGGCCGTGGCCAAGGCGCTCGGCGCGCCCAAGGGCCTCGGGCACCTGGAGGCCGAGGTGCGCTGCGACGAGCTCGGCAAGCCGGAGCTGCACGTCTCGGGCAAGGTCGCCGACGTCGCGTACGGCCTCGGGGTCAAGCGCTGGCACCTGTCGCTCAGCCACGACGGGGGCGTCGCCGTGGCCTACGTGATCGCGGAGGGATAGCTTCGGATCATGCGCGCGACGGAGCAGCCGAACGGAGTGAGGCCATGAAGACCGCCTACACCGCCGACCAGATCCGGGACGCCGAGCGCACGCTGATGGCGCGCCTGCCCGAGGGCACCCTCATGCAGCGGGCCGCCCACGGCCTCGCCGCCGTCTGCGCCGACCTGCTCGGCCGCGTGTACGGCAGACGGGTCGTCCTCCTGGTCGGCAGCGGCGACAACGGCGGTGACGCCCTCTACGCCGGCGAACGCCTGGCCCGCCGGGGAGCGCGGGTGGAAGCGGTCCTGGCCGGCTCCAAGACGCACGAGGCCGGCCTGCGCGCCTTCCTGGACGCCGGCGGCCGGGTCGCCGAGCAGGCGGCCCTCGGCGAGGCCGACCTGATCGTCGACGGGCTGGTCGGCATCGGGGTCTCGGGCGCGCTGCGCGAGCCGTACGCGCGGCTGGCGGAGGAGGCGAACGCGGCCCACGGCACGGTCGTCGCCGTGGACGTGCCGAGCGGCGTCGACGCGAGCACCGGGCAGGTCGCGGGCGCGGCGGTGCGGGCGCGGGTGACGGTGACGATGGGGGCGTACAAGACGGGGCTGCTCGTCGATCCGGGGGCCGCGCACACGGGCACCGTCGAGCTGGTCGACATCGGGCTCGGCCCCTTCCTGCCCGACCCCGACGTCGCGGCGCTGACCCGCGCGGACGTGGAGGACCTGCTGCCGCGGCCCGGCAACGAGTCCGACAAGTACCGCAGGGGCGTGCTCGGGGTCGCCGCGGGCAGCGACCTGTACACCGGCGCGGCCGTGCTGGCCGTCGGCGGCGCGCTGCGGGCCGGCGCGGGCCTGGTCCGCTACGCCGGCACGCACGAGCCCGTCCAGCAGGTACGCGCCCACTGGCCCGAAGCGGTGATCACCCCGCTCGACCGGCCGTCGATCGAGCACGTCGGCCGCGTCCAGGCCTGGCTGCTCGGCCCCGGGCTCGGCACCGGAGACTGGGCGCACGAGCTGGCGGCGCGCGTGCTGGCCTCGGACGTCCCCGTGCTGATCGACGCCGACGGGCTGACGCTGGTGGCCCGCGACCGGTCGTTGCTGCGCAGGCGTGCGCCCGTGCTGATCACGCCGCACGCGGGCGAGTTGTCACGGCTGATCGGCGTGAGCCGCGACGACATCGAGGCCGCCCGGCTGGAGCACGTCCGGCGGGCCGCGGCCGAGCTGGGCGTGACCGTGCTGCTCAAGGGCTCGACCACGGTGGTGGCCGAGGAGGCGAGGCCGGTGCGGGTCAACGGGACGGGCACGTCGTGGCTGGCCACCGGCGGCACCGGCGACGTGTTGTCGGGCGTGGCGGGCGCACTGCTGGCCCAGGGGCTGGGCTGTTACGACGCGGCCTCCGTGGGCGCGTACCTGCACGGGCTCGCCGGTCGGCTGGCCGCCCGCGGCGCCCCGCTCACCTCCGCCGGGGTGGCGACGGCCGTCCCCGAGGCCATCCGCTCCGTCCACGCCGAACCCCGCCCCTGAGCGGCGCGAACCGCGCTCGACCACCCGTCTGAGCTGCCACACTGGAGAGATGTACTCCTCGATGGCCACCCCCGCCGAGGCGCGGGTCGACCTGGCCGCCATCCGGCGCAACGTCGCCCTGCTGAAGGAGCGCGCGGGCGGCGCCGAGTTGATGGGGGCCGTCAAGGCCGACGCCTACGGCCACGGGCTCGTCCCCTCGGCCAAGGCGGTGCTGGAGGGCGGCGCGTCCCGGCTGGGCACGGCGTTCGTCGGCGAGGCGCTCGCGCTGCGCGCCGGCGGGGTCACCGCGCCCGTCCTGGCCTGGCTGATCACCCCGGGCGAGCCCCTCGACCGGGCCCTCGAAGAGGACATCGAGCTTTCGGCGGCCCACGAGGGCCTGCTCGTCGAGATCGCCGCCGCCGCCCGCCGCGCGGGCCGCCCGGCCAGGGTCCACCTGGAGGCCGACACCGGCATGGGCAGGGGCGGCGCGCCGCTGGCCGCCTGGCCGGGCCTGCTGAGCAAGGCGCTGGAGCTGCGGGCGGAGGGCGTCGTCGAGATCGTCGGCGTGTGGTCCCACTTCGCCTGCGCCGACGTCCCCGGTCATCCCTCGGTCGGGCAGCAGCTGGAGGCGTACGAGAGCGCGCTGAAGCAGGCCGAGCAGGCGGGCGCCGCCGGGTCCTCCGTGATCAGGCACGTGTCCAACTCGGCGGCCGTCCTGACCCTGCCCGCCGCCCGCTTCGACCTGGTCCGGCCAGGCATCGCCATGTACGGCCTGAGCCCCGTCCCCGAGCTGGGCGACTTCGGGCTGCGTCCCGCCATGACGCTGACGGCCAGGATCGCCCTGACCAAGCGGGTCCCGGAGGAGTCGGGCGTGTCCTACGGGCACCTCTACGTCACCGACCGCGAGACCACCCTCGGCCTCGTCCCGCTCGGCTACGCCGACGGCATACTCCGGCACGCGACGGGAAGAGCCGAGGTCCTGGCGGGCGGGCGCCGCCGGAAGGTGGCGGGCCGGGTGTGCATGGACCAGTTCGTGATCGACGTGGGCGACGACCCCTTGTCGCCCGGTGACGAGGTCGTGCTGTTCGGCCCGGGTGACGGGGGCGAGCCGACCGTTCAGGAATGGGCGGATACCCTCGGCACGATCACTCATGAGATCGTGACCAGGATCGGTTCCCGGGTGCCACGGGTCCACCAGCATGTGACCACGGACACTCCGGAGCGGCCATGAGCGGAGAAGGATCGGGGACATGACGACGACAACACGGCGCAGGGTCGGGATCGCCGGCGCGATCGTCGGAGCGGCCTCGGCCGGCGTCGCGGCGGCCGCTCTGGCCAAGCGCATCGCGGTCGGCCGGATCAGGCTGCGGCACGACGAGGAGGCCAGCGAGCCGTTCGGCGAGCTGCGCGGCAGGGAGCACACGCTCGTCACCTCCGACGGCGTGGCGCTGCACGTGGAGATCGACGGCCCCGAAGACGCGCCGCTGACGATCGTGTTGTGCCACGGCTACTGCCTCAACCTCGAATCGTGGCACTACCAGCGCAAGGACCTGCGCGAGAACTACCGTCTCGTGTTGTGGGACATCCGCTCCCACGGCCGTTCGCAGCGCGGCACGGCCGACGACAGCACGATCGACCGGCTCGGGCAGGACCTGGCCGAGGTGATCGAGGAGTTCGTGCCCGGTCCGTGCGTGGTGGTCGGCCACTCCATGGGCGGCATGACGATCATGGCGCTGGCCGACAGCCACCCTGAGCTGTTCGGCGAGAAGATCCGGGCGGTCGCGCTCATCGCGACCTCGGCGGGCAAGCTGGCCGAGCTGACGCTCGGGCTGCCGGCGATGGTGTCGAAGGCCGTGCACAAGATCGCGCCGTCCACCGTGTCGCTGCTCGGCAGGAAGGGCTCGCTGATCGACAAGACCCGCTCCGCGGGCAGCGACATCGCCTTCCTGATCACCCGCCACATGGGCTTCGGCGACTCCTCCAACGTCAGCCCGACCGTGGTCGACTTCGCCGAGTCGATGATCAGGCAGACCCCCACCGAGGTGTTCGCCGCCTTCTACCCGGCCCTGATGAACCACGACAAGCTGTCCGCGCTGCACGTGCTCGACCCGGTCCCGACCGCCATCGTCTTCGGCGATCGCGACTGGCTGACCCCGCCCGACCACAGCAGGGCCATCGCGGCCGCGCTGCCCAAGGCGCAGCTCGCCGAGATCCCCGACACCTCCCACCTGGTCCAGCTGGAGCGCCCCGGGATCGTCAACGACGCCGTGCGCGACCTGATCAAGCGAGTGGAGTTGTAGTGCGACTGGCGACAGCGGAGGACATGCGGGCCTACGGCACGCGCCTGGCGGCCCACCTGCGGCCCGGAGACCTGGTCGTGTTGTCCGGCCCGCTCGGCGCCGGCAAGACCACGCTGGTCCAGGGCATCGCCGAAGGTCTCAAAGTACGCGGGCCGATCACCTCGCCCACCTTCGTGATCGCCAGAGTGCACCCGTCGCTGCACCAGGGCCCGCCCCTGGTGCACGCCGACGCCTACCGGCTGGGCGGCGACCTGGAGGTCGACGACCTCGACCTCGACGCCTCGCTGGAGGAGTCGGTCACCGTGGTCGAGTGGGGTGAGGGCCTGGTCGAGGGGCTGGCCGAGGACCGGCTGGAGATCCACATCGACCGGGAGACCGGCGACGACGCCCGCCTGGTGAGCCTGCGCGGGGTGGGGGCGCGGTGGGCCGACACGCCGTCTGATCCGGCGGAAGGCTAAAACCCCCGTCAATCCCTGGCAAAACTGGCACCCTTGACGTACCCGGCCGATGACATAAATCATGATCGTTGGTCAGGGATTTGCCCAGAATTTCTGGGTATCAGGAGGGGCGACATCCGCATATTTGGTGGATGCTGGGTGCAGGACGGCAAAGTGGGGTGCGGCGGTGCTCAGTGTCAGGCGAGTCGCGTACGCGGGTGCCATCATGGTGGTCGGGCTGACCGGTTGTGCGGCCTCGGCCGAGACCACACCGACGGAGACACCGACAGGCACGGCGACGACGTCCCCCACGGCCGACGCGACCGCCACCACGACCGCTCCACCGGCCACCAAGAGGCCGAACATCGCGGTCCAGCTCAACCCCGACCGGGTCACGGCGGGTGAGACGTCCAAGGTGTGGATCCTGGCCAACTGCCCGCTGCCGTCCGGCGGTCCGGCCCACACGGGCACCGCGACCTCGCGGGCGTTCATCAACGGCGTCCCGCTCAACCCCGTACCGGCGGCGTCGGCCACGCCCACCGCGACCAGCAGCCCGGCCAACGGCTCACCCTGGGTACGCGGCGAGGCGACGATCTCCGGCACGGTCAAGCGCGGCTCGTACACCGTCGACGTCAAGTGCGAGGGCACCAATGACGTCGGCAAGGCCACGCTCAAGGTGGCCAGGGCCGAGGCCGAGCCGACCGGCGTGCCCACCAAGGCGCCCAGGGCGGGCGGCGGCGGCACCTTCGGCCAGGACGTCGACGACGAGTCCTCCTTCCCGCTCGGCCCCGCAGGCGCGCTGATCGCCCTGGCGCTCGTCGGAGGCGCGGTCGTGGCGGTCAAGCGGCGCAGCCGGGCGTAGTCGATGGCACGTCCAGGACGGGTGGTGCTCGCGGGCGCCGCCACGGGCCTGCTGCTGGTCGCGTTCGGCAAGAGCATGCAGAACTCCTCCACGCCCGCGGCGGCGGCGGTGGTGCCCAAGAGCATCGACATCCCGTCGATCGACGTCGAGGCCCCGCTGATGAAGCTCGGGCTGAGCAAGGACGGCGAGGTCGAGCTGCCGCCGTACGAGAAGCCGAAGATGGCCGGCTGGTTCAGCGGCAGCGCGGTGCCCGGCGAGAAGGGCGCCTCGGTGATCATCGGCCACGTCGACACCAAGACCGCCCCCGCCGTGTTCTACAAGCTCAGGCAGTTACGCAAGGGCGAGACCGTCAAGGTGGAACGCAGCGACGGCAAGGTCGTCAGCTTCAAGGTGGACGCCATCGAGCAGGTCTCCAAGGACCACTTCCCGGCAAGGCGGGTGTATGTGGACGACGGGCTGAAACTGGTGACCTGTGGCGGTAAGTTCGACTACTCCAAAGGCGAGTACGTCGACAACATCATCGTCTACGCCTCCAAAGCCTGACCCAGACGGAGCCATGAGCACAGACACCAACCCGCCCGCGTCCGGTGCCCGCGTGCCCTGGGAGGATGTCCACCCGCTGGTGCGCGAGGCGGTCGAAGCCTTCCTAGGCGGCCCGATCGTCGAGGCCGTCACCCAGCAGGGAGGCTTCTCCCCGGCCGCCGCGGTGCGCCTGCGGACCGCGGCGGGACGGCGCGCGTTCGTCAAGGCCGTCGGCCCCGAACCCAATCCCGACAGCGTCGCCATCTACCGGTCCGAACTCAGGAACGCCGCCGCGCTGCCCGAGTCGGTCCCCGCGCCGAAGCTGCTGACCGGCTTCGAGCTGGAGGGCTGGGTGACGCTGGTCTTCGAGGACGTCGAGGCCGTCCACCCCGCGATGCCCTGGCAGCGCGACGAGCTCGACCGGGTGCTCCTGGCGCTGAAGGAGATGTCGGCCGCGCTCAGCCCGTCGCCGATCGCGGCTCCCACGGTCGGCGAGGTCATGGGCGGCTCGTTCCAGGGCTGGCGCAGCCTCCTCGACGAGGACACCATGGGGCTCGACCCGTGGGCGCTGCGCAACCTGGCCGAGCTGGCCGGGCTGGAGTCCGGCTGGGCCGCCGCGGCGGCCGGCGACACGCTGGTCCACGCCGACCTGCGGGCCGACAACATCCTGCTCACGTCCGACCGCGTCTACGTCGTCGACTGGCCCTGGGCCTGCCTGGCCGCGCCCTGGTACGACCTGGTCGCCATGTTGCCGTCGGTCGCCATGCAGGGCGGCCCCGCCCCGCACGAGCTGTTCGACGATCCCGACCCGGCGGTCACCGCGGTGCTCGCGGCGATCACCGGCTACTTCGTCCGGCAGGGCCGCCAGGCCGATCCGCCTGGGCTGCCCACGCTCAGGGCGTTCCAGCGGGCGCAGGGCGTGGTCGCGCTGGAATGGTTGAAACGGCGTACCGGCTGGGTGTGACCCGTGCGGCGGGTAGGCTAAACAGTCGTGCTGGTCCTGGCCTTTGATACCGCGACGCCCGCCGTCACCGCCTCCCTCGACGACGGCGAGCGGGTGCTCGCCGAGTCCACGACGATCGACGCCCGCCGCCACGGCGAGCTGCTCGTCCCCACCATCGAACGTGTGCTGGCCGACTCCGGCGCCGCCCTGCGTGACGTGACGGCCATCGTCGCGGGCAGCGGCCCGGGGCCGTACACCGGTCTGCGTGTCGGTCTGATGACCGCCCAAGGGCTCGCGACGACGCTCGCCGTCCCCGCGTACGGCATCTGCACTCTCGACGCGGTCGCCTACGGCAGCGGGCTCGGCGAGCCGTTCCTCGTCGCCACCGACGCCCGGCGCAAGGAGGTGTTCTGGGCGCGTTACCAGGACATGCGCACCCGCGCCGACGGCCCGTTCGTCGACCGGCCCGCCGACGTGCCCGTCGAGGGCCTGCCGGTCGTCGGCGCCGGCGCCGCTCTCTACCCCGACGTCCTGGGCGACCACGACGCCCCGCCCTACCCCTACGCGGGCGCGCTGGCCGCGCTGGCCGCCGAGCGGCTGGCCGAAGGCACCCCGCTCGACCCGCCGCGGCCCATCTACCTGCGCCGGCCCGACGCGGTGGTGCCCGGCACGCCCAAGCGGGTGACGGCGTGAGACTTCGGCCGATGACCGAGGCCGACCTGCCCGCGGTCATGGCGATCGAACGTGCCATGTTCCCGCTCGACGCCTGGAGCGAGGGCATGATGCGCGGCGAGCTGGCCGACATGCCGCGCTCGCGCCACTACCTGGTGGCCCTGGTCGACGACGAGATCGTCGCCTACGCCGGCATCGCCACCGCGGCCGACCAGGCCGACGTGCAGACCATCGCCGTGCTGGAGAAACACCAGGGCACCGGCATCGGCAGCGCGATGCTGACCGAGCTGCTGGCCGAGGCGGGGCGCAGGGGAGCACGCGAGATCTTCCTGGAGGTACGCGCCGACAACCCGCGCGCCCAGGCCGTCTACCGGCATTTCGAGTTCGAGGAGATCGGCACCCGCCGCCGCTACTACGACGACGGCACCGACGCGATCATGATGAGAAGGAAGCTGGATGGCTGACGCACCCCTGGTCCTGGGCATCGAGACGTCCTGCGACGAGACCGGCATCGGCATCGTCAGAGGCCACACGCTCCTCGCCAACACCATCGCCTCCAGCATGGACGAGCACGCCAGGTACGGCGGCGTGGTGCCCGAGGTCGCCTCCCGCGCACACCTGGAGGCCATGACCCCGACCGTGGAGGCGGCGCTGGCCGAGGCCGGCCTCAAGTTCTCCGACATCGACGCCATCGCCGTCACCGCCGGGCCGGGCCTGGCCGGGGCGCTGCTGGTGGGCGTGGCCGCCGCCAAGTCGTACGCGCTGGGCCTCGGCGTCCCGCTCTACGGCGTCAACCACCTGGCCGCCCACGTGGCGGTCGACCAGCTCGAACACGGGCCGCTGCCCAAGCCGTGCATCGCCATGCTGGTCTCCGGCGGCCACTCCTCGCTGCTGCTGGTGCCCGACGTGGCCGACGACGTGATCTCGCTCGGCTCGACCGTCGACGACGCGGCCGGCGAGGCGTTCGACAAGGTGGCCCGGGTGCTCGGCCTGCCCTTCCCGGGCGGCCCGCACATCGACCGGGCCGCCCGCGAGGGCTCGGGCACCGCCGTCGCCTTCCCCCGGGGCAAGATCGACGACGGCACGCTCGACTTCTCCTTCTCCGGCCTCAAGACCGCCGTGGCCCGCTGGGTCGAGGCGCGCGAGGCGTCCGGGCAGTCCATCCACGTGCCCGACGTGGCCGCCTCCTTCCAGGAGGCCGTGGTCGACGTGCTGACCCGCAAGGCGTTGCAGGCGTGCAAGAAGTACGACGTGCACGACCTGTTGATCGGCGGCGGCGTGGCGGCCAACTCGCGGCTGCGGGCGCTGGCCCAGGAACGTTGCGACGCGGCGGGCGTACGGCTGCGGGTGCCGCGGCCGGGGTTGTGCACCGACAACGGCGCGATGGTCGCCGCCCTGGGGTCCGACCTGGTGGCGGCGGGTGTGACGCCCTCGACCCTGGAGATCCCGGCCGACTCGTCGTTGCCGATCACGACGGTCCACGTCTGAGCCCTGGCGGCGGGGCGTTCCCCCGCCGCCGGGCGGTGCTCAGTCCTTCGTCCTGGTGGGCCGGAGCAGGGCCTCGGCCAGCGCCAGCATGGTCTCCTCCAGCGCGGCCAGCCGCTTGGTGAGGTCGTCGGTGGCGGGCTGCACGATGCCGCTGACCGTCTCGCTCAGCTCGTCGCGGTCGGGGCGGGAACGTACCAGCTCGGTCAGCGCGTCGGCGGCGGCCGACAGGCGGTCGGCCTGGGCGCCGGCCTGTGACTGGATCAGCTCGCCCACCCGCTCGGGGATGGCCAGGGCGGCGGGGAGCTGGCTGACGTGCTGGTTCATGGCCTTGACGCGGTCGTCGACCGACTCCAGGTGCTCGCTGGCCTGCTCGGCCCGCGTGGCCAGGCCGTTGAGGTGGGTGCCGAGGCCGTTGAAGCGGCTGTCGAGGCCGCTGAACTGGCCGTCGAGGGTGTCGAACCGGGTGATCAGGTGCTCCTCGGCCTCGACCAGCCGCTCGTCGATCGACTCCATCTGGTTGTCGAGCTTGTTGAAGCGGCCCTCGCTGCGGGTGGCGGTCTCGGTGAGGTGCTGGTCGGTGGCCGACACGTGCTCGTCGAGCGAGCCCAGGCGGCCGTCGAGGCCGTCGAGCCTGGTGTCGATGTCGGCCAGGCACTCGTCGGCCGACTCCAGCCTGCTGTCGAAGCCGGTGAGCCGGGTGTCGAGCCCCTTGAGCCGGCCCTCGACCCGGTCGAGCCGGGCGTCGACGCCGTCGAGCCGCCCGGTGAGCCGCTGCTCGCTCTCCCCGAGCTGCACGGCGAGGTGCCGGTCGGCCTCGTCGAGACGGGCGGTGAGCCGCTGCTCGACGTCGGTCAGCCGGACCGTGAGCCGCTGGTCGGCGGCGTCGAGCCTGGCGGCGGCGCGCTCGTCGGCGCGGTCGAGCCGCGCGGTCAGGCGTTCGTCGGTCTCGTCGAGGCGGCCCGCCAGGCGCTTGTCGGCCTCGTCGAGACGGGCGGCGAGGTGCAGGTCGGCGTCGTCGAGCCGGGCGGTCAGACGCTGCTCGGCCGCGTCGATCTTGACCGCCGCCTGTTCGGCCGCGGCGGCGACGCTCTCGGTCAGCCCGCCGACCGCGCTCTCGACCCGTTCGGTACGGCCCGACAGGTCGGCGACCGACTTGTCGAGCCGGGTGAACCGGCTGGCCGCGGCCTCCATGCTGGAGTTGAGCTGCGTCAGCTTGGTGGCGAAGTCGGACATGCCCTGGGTGATGCCGTCGGTGGTGTCGAGCACGGACTGGAGGCGTTTGAGCGCCTCGTCCACGGCCTCGCCCACGGTGCCCAGGTCCGCCCACAGGCTCGGCAGCTCGGCCACCGGCGCGACCCGGGCGTCGACGTTGCCGATCTTCTCCCCGACGGCGTCCACGTGGTCGCGTACGGCCTCGACGTGCTGGGCCAGGCCCTCGGCCCACATCGGCGGCTTGGCGGTGATGTCGTCGAGCCGCCCGCTCACCGATTCGAGGGTGCCGCTCAGGCCGCCCAGCTCGCGTTCGCGCACCTCGCGCAGCAGCCACTCCATGCCTTCAAGGCGCTGGCGGATCTCGTCGAGGACGGCTCCCTGGGTGCGCTGCTCGTAGACGTGGTCCTGGGCGGCACGCGCGAGGAGGTCTCGCATCCTCTCGGAGATGGCGGACTGGCCGCCCGCCTGAAGAAGGGTGGTGTGGTTGGAATGGTCCACCGAAAGGCTCCTTCGCTCGCCGACGGTCTGCCGCGCAGCGGTGGGATAGGTCCGGTTTGCAGATGAAAGGGCGAGTACGCGGGTTACCGCATAAGGGGGAGAACTCCCGCCCGTCAACCTTAGCCTTTCGATCAACGTCCGGCAGGGCCGAAGTGAAAGATCGTATTTAGCGGAAGAATGACCGCTTTGGATTGTTCAAGCAGGTGAGATGGGGTTGCAGATGAGAACCGAAGGTTTATCGAGAATGCGGGTCAGAATGACGATTCCGGATTTGTCGCCGGAAAGTCGGAGGTCGGTCCGCAGGCGTTCGATGTCGATCGCGGAGGCGCGCTTCTTGATGGTGACGTTCCCGATCCGGCGTTCGCGGAGAGCCGCGCGGAGCCTTTTCAGCGAGAACGGCATGACCTCGTCCACCTCGTATCCGGTGGCCCAAGGGGTGTCGGCCGGCTCGTCGGCGGTGATGTAGGCGATCATGGGGTCGGCCAGGCGGCCGTTGATCATTTCGGCCACCTCGCCCACGAGATGGGCCCGGATCGCCGCGCCGTCGGGCTCGTAGACGTAACGGCCCATCGGGCCGACGGGGGCCTCGACCCCCGTGGCGGCCAGGGTGTGGCCGGCGGGCAGCAGGGTGGCGCGGCGGGCGACCCCGGTGTCGGGGCCCGTGTCGGGGCCGGTCCACAGGGTGGCCTCCTTGACCTCGCCCTTGTACGACACCCATTCGGCCTCGGCGTCCTCGGGGATGAACTCGTACGGGATGCCGGGGGCGACCTTCAGGCACGCCCGCGGGGCCCGCGCGACCAGGTCGAGCACGACCGGCCAGGGCGGCGAGTAGGCCATGGGGTCGAACGTGCGGCCCTTGCCGCTGCGCCGGGCCGGGTCGGCGAACAGCGCGTCGTACTCCTCGGGCCGGACCTGCGCCGCGTCGCCCACGGAGACCCGCACCCGGTCGGCCAGCCCGAGCGCGTCGGCGTTGGCCCTGGCCACGGCGACGGTCAGCGGGTCGAGGTCGACGGCGTCGACGTCGCAACCGGCGTGGGCGAGCGCCAGGAGGTCGCCGCCGACGCCGCAGCACGCGTCGATCACCCGCGCGCCGCCGCCCATGCGCCGGGCGCGGTGGGCGGCGACCTCCTTGCGGGTGGACTGTTCCAGGCCGTGCGGTGTGAAGTACATCACCTCGGCGTCCGCGCCGAACTTCGCCCTGGCGCGTTCCCGCAGCGCCGCCTGCGTGAGCGCGGCGGAGGTGAGCGCCGCGTCGTAGGTGCGGCGCAGCCGGGTCGCCGCGGCGACCGGGTCGGCCCCGGCCAGCTCCGCGGCCTCCGCCAGCGCCCGCTGCCCGCGCGGGGTCAGCAGCTCGCCGAACGCGTCGAGATCCATGTACGCGCTCCGCTCACAAAGAGGTGTCGCCGAGGGACACCAGAAGCTTGCGCAGCAGCCCGGCCAGGGCCTCGCGCTCGTCCTCCGGCAGGCCGGCGAGCAGCCGTTCCTCGTTGGCGGCGTGCAGGACGAGCATCTCGTCGGCGACCCTCCTGCCCTCCTCGGTGAGGGCGACCAATGTCATGCGGCGGTTGTGCGGCGCGGGCCAGCGATCGACCAGGCCGCGCTTGACCAGGTGGTCCATCCGGTTGGTGAGCGCGCCGGGGCTGACCATGGCGGAGGAGGACAGGTCCTTCATGCACATCGTGGCGTCGGCGCCGCTGCGCAGCAGCGTGGCCAGCATGTCGAACTCCCACGCCTCCAGCCCGTGCTCGGCGAAGAAGTCCTTCACGCCGCGTTCCAGCAGGCGGGAGGCGCGCGAGACCCGGCCGATCACGCCCATCGGGGACACGTCGACGTCGGGCCGTGTCCGTGCCCACTGTCCGAGTATCTCGTCGACCGCGTCATCCACGTGGCTCAGCCTATCAAAGCTTCGACGTTGAAATGTTGGAGGTCGTACGGTACTGTCCACGACGTCGAAATGTTCAACGTAGAAATTTTCAAGGTGGGATCGTCATGAAGGTGCTGGTGCTGGGCGCGACGGGGTACATCGGCGGCGCGGTCGTCGAGCGGCTGGCCGAGCAGGGACACGAGGTGGCCGTCCTGGTGCGGCCCGCCGCCGACGGCGCCAAGCGGGTGCCCGGCGTGGCCGACGAGCGCCACGGGGACCTGGCCGACGCCGCGGACGTCGCCGCCGCGATCACCCCGGACATCGACGCGGTCGTGGTCGCCGCCAACCTCAGCGGCGACCGGGAGACCGACCTCGCCGCGGCCGGCGTGCTCGCGGCGTCGGGCAGGAAGATCGTCTTCACCAGCGGCGTGTGGGTGCTGGGCGCCACCGTGGACGGGCACGAGGACAGCCCGGCCGACCCGATTCCGCTCGTGGCGTACCGGCACGAGCTGGAGCGGCTGATCCTCGACGGCGGCGGCTCGGTGATCCGGCCCGGCGTCGTCCACGGGCGCGGCGCGGGCATCCCGGCCCTGCTGCGCGCCCAGGCCGCCGAGCGCGGCGCCGGCGTGTACGTCACCGCCGACGGCGAGTCGCCCACCTGGACGTTCGTGCACGTCGAGGACCTGGCCGACCTCGTCGTCGCCGTCCTGGAGAAGGGCGGGGCGCGGGTCTACCACGGCATCAGCGAAGAGGCCGTGCAGGTCGCGTCCGTGGCCGAGGCGGCGGCCCGGTCCGTCGGCGTAAAGCCGCAGGCCGAGCCCTGGCCGCTGGCCGAGGCCGCCCAGACGCTGGGGACGGGCTTCGCCGAGGCCCTGGCGCTCAGCCAGCGCATCAGCGCGACACGCACGCGCGCGGAGCTCGGCTGGAACCCCTCCCGCCCCGGTGTGGTGGCCGATCTGGTCGAGGGCTCCTACGTCTGATCGCTCTGAGCAGACGAGTTCGTGTTGACTGTCAAGCCCCTCTTGCATATGTTTCCTGTTGGCACTCTCACCTTGAGAGTGCCAACGTGCGACGAGGCAGGTCTGACACCCGCGACGGCAGGCCCAGCTGGTCGCCTCTTCTAGATCATTCAAATCTGAAGGGGAGGTCCGATCGTGACGACCGCCACCAAGGTTCCCGTTAAGCCGCTCGGCGACCGCATTGTGGTTCAGCCGCTTGAGGCAGAGCAGACCACCGCTTCCGGACTGGTCATCCCGGACACCGCCAAGGAGAAGCCGCAGGAGGGCAAGGTCCTCGCGGTGGGCCCGGGCAACTGGGATGAGGACGGCGACAAGCGGATTCCGCTTGACGTCTCCGAGGGCGACATCGTCCTCTACAGCAAGTACGGCGGCACCGAGGTCAAGTACGGCGGCGAGGAGTACCTCGTGCTCTCCGCCCGCGACGTTCTCGCGATCATCGAGAAGTAGTAGGCCGGTTGTGTCGGGCCCCGGGCGCTCTTGAGGGCGGCCGGGGCTTTCGACGCCAGGAGAGGACTTTCAGCAATGGCGAAGATCCTGGAGTTCAACGAGGACGCCCGCCGCGCGCTTGAGCGCGGTGTCAACGCCCTCGCGGACGCCGTGAAGGTAACCCTCGGCCCGCGTGGCCGCAACGTCGTCATCGACAAGAAGTTCGGTGCGCCGACGATCACGAACGACGGTGTGACCATCGCTCGTGAGATCGAGCTGGAGGAGCGCTACGAGAACCTCGGCGCCCAGCTCGCCAAGGAAGTTGCCACCAAGACCAACGACATCGCGGGTGACGGCACCACCACCGCCACCGTGCTGGCCCAGGCGATGGTCCGCGAGGGCCTGCGCAACGTGGCCGCCGGCGCCTCGCCGCTGTCGCTCAAGCGTGGCATCGACAAGGCCGCCAAGGAGATCAGCGACCGGCTGCTGGCCAGCGCGCGCGAGGTGGGCGACAAGAAGGAGATCGCCAACGTCGCCACCATCTCCGCCCAGGACGCCAAGATCGGCGAGCTGATCGCCGAGGCGTTCGACAAGGTGGGCAAGGACGGTGTCCTCACCGTCGAAGAGTCCAACGCCATGGGCATGGAGCTCGAGTTCACCGAGGGCATGCAGTTCGACAAGGGCTACCTGTCGGCGTACATGGTGACCGACCCCGAGCGCATGGAGTCCGTCCTCGAGGACGCGTACATCCTGCTCACCCAGAGCAAGATCTCCTCCATCGCCGACTTCCTGCCGCTGCTGGAGAAGGTCGCCCAGACCAAGAAGCCGCTGCTCGTGGTCGCCGAGGACGTCGAGGGCGAGGCCCTGGCCGTCCTGGTCACCAACAAGATCCGCGGCACCTTCACCTCCGTGGCCGTCAAGGCCCCGGGCTTCGGTGACCGCCGCAAGGCGATGCTCCAGGACATGGCCATCCTCACCGGCGGCCAGGTCGTCAGCGAGGAAGTCGGGCTCAAGCTGGAGCACGTCGGCCTCGAGGTGCTCGGCACGGCCCGCCGTGTCGTCGTCACCAAGGACGCCACGACCATCGTCGACGGCGCCGGTGACCAGCAGGCCATCGAGGACCGCGTCAAGGAGATCAAGATTGCCATCGAGCAGTCCGACTCCGACTGGGACCGCGAGAAGCTGCAGGAGCGCCTGGCCAAGCTCGCTGGCGGTGTGTGCGTGCTGCGCGTCGGCGCCGCCACCGAGGTGGAGCTGAAGGAGAAGAAGCACCGCCTCGAGGACGCGATCTCCGCGACCCGCGCCGCGATCGAGGAGGGCATCGTCTCCGGCGGTGGCTCGGCCCTGATCCACGTGGGCAAGGAGCTCGACGACCTCGGCCTGACGGGCGACGAGGCCACCGGCGTCGGCGTCGTGCGCCGCGCGCTGGTCGAGCCGGCCCGCTGGATCGCCGAGAACGCCGGCCTGGAGGGCTACGTGGTGACCCACAAGGTCGCCGAGCTGCCCGCCGGCCAGGGTCTCAACGCCGCGACCGGCGAGTACGTCGACCTGATCGCCCAGGGCGTCATCGACCCGGTCAAGGTCACGCGCTCCGCGGTGCAGAACGCCGCTTCGATCGCGGGCATGCTCCTGACGACCGAGGCGCTCGTCGTGGACAAGCCCGAGGATGAGGCTCCGGCCGGCGGCCAGGGCCACGGCCACGGCCACGGTCACTGACCCGCCTCTTCCCCCGCGCCTGTACGGCCCGCACCGGTTCCCCCCGGCGCGGGCCGTCGGCGTTCCCGGGGTCTTGAGCGGGTTCGCCCCGCGCCCCGCCCTGTACGGCCCGTACTGGTTTCCTCCGGTGCGGGTCGTCGGGGTTTCCGGCACTGTGGGGCGGGTTTGCCGCAGCGCCGCGTACGGCCCGCACTGGCTCGCTCTGGTGTGGGGCGTCGGTGTTCCCGGCCCTCTTGGGCGGGTTTGCCTCGCGCCTCGCGCCCGCGGTGGTTCCCGCTGGTGTGGGCGGCTCACCTGAGTGGTTTCTGAGGGGGGAAATGCCTTCTGGGACGGGTGGGGGCAGAGGGGGCGGGGGCGTGGAAAAGTGGGGGAAAAGGTGGAATATCGGAGTAAACCAGGAGTGACGGTTAAGCGTCAGGGGCTGGCAATTGTCGCGCATTATGGGTTATGGAGTGAAACATTATGTCAGCTCTTAAGGCTTAGTGTGGTCGTTTGATTACTGTTGGTTATCGTCGCTTCAATGTGACCAATCCGTAGCCGTTCGCCATGACGACAGGCCGGATCAGTGCGGGCATCATGCCTATCGTGAGCGAGGGAAGCGTCGCCGACGCCAAAATTGGGGTAAGGCTCGCGTCGAGACTTCCGGCACGGACGGATGACTCCGACCTAAGGGAACTGACGAGCCTCGCCGTGCAGGGAGATCGCAGTGCGATCGAATCCTTGCTCGGGGAGTTGCGTCCCATGGTGGTGCGGTATTGCCGCGCCAGGCTGGGCAGGGTTTCTGGGCAATATCACATTGCCGATGACGTAGCCCAGGAGGTGTGCATCGCGGTGTTGTCCGCGTTGCCGCGATACCGGGACATGGGGCGGCCTTTCGCGTCCTTCGTGTTCGGGATCGCCTCGCACAAGGTGGCCGACGCGCTGCGCAGTTCGGTGCGCTCGGCCGTGCCCACCCAGGATCTGCCCGACGGGCCCGACGACGGCCCTGGGCCCGAGGAGACGGTGGTCCGCTACATCGAGGTCGAGCACGCGCGCAGGCTGCTGGCCAGGCTGCCCGACAACCAGCGGGAGTTGCTGCTGTTGCGGGTGGTCTCGGGGCTGTCTGCCGAGGAGACCGGTAATGTACTCGGCATGTCACCAGGAGCGGTCCGCGTCGCCCAGCATCGGGCGCTGGCCAGGTTGCGGCAGATGGCCGAGCTGGAGTCGGCTTGACGCCGGAGGACGAGCTCCATGCGCTTGACCTGCTCCAGACCGACGCGTTGCTCGACGCGGTCGCACGGGGCCGGGCGCGGGACTCGTCCGACCCTGCGGTGAGGTTGCTGGGCGCGCTGCTGGACGACGTCTCCGAATCAGAGGTCGTCCCGGAGGTCGATCAGCGGCGCTCCTCGGTGTCGATGACGCCGTCGACGTAGCCTCGGGCGTACTCCCAGCTGACATAGTCGGCGGGATCGGGATGGAAGGCCGGCTCGTGCACCTGCGGCTGGCCTTTCTCGATCATCTGGCGAAGGTTGCCGCGCAGCAGCTCCCAGTCGAAGAAGTGCTGCTCGCCGCACTCGGGGCAGTCGAGCACGAGGCCGAGCACACCCTGCGGTTCGAGCAGGGAGCGAAAGACCTCGACGTCTGCCAGGTCGGTGATGGCCTCGTCGCGCTCGGCCGCGGTGAGTGGCTCGGCGTCGTCGAGAGCGCCCATCGCCGAGGACGGGTCGTTCGGGTCGTCCGCGAACGGGTCGCGGGGGACGTCTTCCAGCACCTTCCCACCATATGACCGAAGCGGCCCCGGCGTAGAGTATTAGCCGAGCCATCCCCGCCTGGCGGCCTCCACGCCGGCGTGGAAGCGCGACTGGGCGCCCAGCTCGGCCATGGCGTCGGCGAACCTCGCGCGTACGGTGCGGACCGAGACGCCGAGCTGGCGGGCGATGGAGTCGTCGCACACACCCTGCGCGGCCAGGCGCAACACCTGGACCATCCCGTCGCCCCGGTGGCCCCAGGGGAGGGACACGGCCCGGCCCCACAACTCCTGGAACAGCGTGCGCAGCATGCCGACGACGATCGGGGTGCGTACGAGATAGAAGTTGTAGGCGTGGTCGGGCAGGTTGCCGCCCCACAGGGCGGGCAGGCCGGCGACCTCGGGCCCGGCCGTCATGAACCAGCTCGGCACCCGGTCGAGGGTGCGCACCTTGCCGCCCGTGTCCTGGAGCCGGGTGAGCTGATGGCGTACGCCCGGCAGGCCCAGAGTGGAGACCGGGACGATCACTTCGACGCTGAGCAGTTGTCGTTTCTGCGCATCAATCCATGGGTCCGCAAATTTGCGAACAAAATCTGCCATTGTGCGCTCGTCGGGGATCGCGGTCAACAACTCCATCGGCGGTGATTGCAGTGCTATGCCGACGACGCTCTCGTAGAGGACGTCCGCGCCGTTCGCCATCTCCACGGGGAATGTCCCGCTCTGATAATTGCGGCCAGCGTCGTAGTCGCGGATCAGGCCGCGGATGGAGCCGAGCGCCGAGTCGATCCTGCGGCTCTCCTCGGCCAGCCGGTCGAGCCGCTCGGCGATGACCCGGCCGAGCGCCGCGGCCGGATGCCTGGCCAGGTACTCGCCGGACTGCTCGTCGACCACGCCCAGCCTGACCAGGTCGTCGAGCTGACGCCCCACCTTCTCCACCGGGCCGTCCATGGCCTGCGCGAGGTCGGTCCGCGTGGCCCTGTGCAGGCGCAGCACCGCTGTGTACAGGGCGGACTGCGCCGGGTCGAGGCCCAGCGTCTCGAACGGCTCTGCAACGCGCCGGGGCTGGTTATGCATTATGGGCGGCTCCGTCGGGGGGACACGGGCGTGCCGCGAGGATAACTCCAGAGCGCGTTCGTGTCCGGGGCTTGCCGGGAATCGGCGGCGCCGCGTGCAACTTCGTGCAATTGCACGTTTTCACATTGCGTTGTGCCGGTGAGTAACGCAGGCTTTACCTAGCGTCGGCACCCTGAAGCGGGGCTGGGCAGCAGCCGCCATCAGGACGCGGAGGGGGGTTCGGTGGCGTGAAACGCGCTGCCCGGCCTGGGTGCCGGTGGCCGGGGGACGGGATGGATCACCGAACGTCCCGTCCCCCGGCACTTCTTTACGTTCCGGGGTGCGTCCCGGGGCGGCGGAGCCGGGAGTGCGAGGGGCCTGGGGGCCTTGGCACTCCCGGCTTCGTCGCGTTTTGGAGGCAGGCCCTAGACTTGGTCCAATCAGCGCAGAGGTCAGGAGGGGGCCGAGGCATGTCCAAGTTCACCGAGATGGGTTTGACCTTCGATGACGTGCTGCTGGTGCCTGGCTATTCCGACCTGCAACCAGGGGAGGCCGAAACCGGGTCCCGCCTGTCACGGGAGATCACGCTGTCCATCCCGCTGGTCTCCGCGGCCATGGACACCGTGACCGAGGCCCGCATGGCGGTCGCCATGGCCCGCCAGGGCGGCATCGGCATCCTCCACCGCAACCTGTCGGTCGAGGAGCAGGCCCAGCAGGTCGATCTGGTCAAGCGGTCCGAGGCCGGGATGGTGACCAACCCGGTGACCTGCAGCCCCGACGACACGCTCGCCGACGTCGAACGGCTTTGCGCGACGTACCGGATCTCCGGGGTGCCGGTGACGGACGTGTCGGGCACGCTGGTCGGCATCGTGACCAACCGCGACATGCGCTTCGAGAGCGACCAGACCCGCCCCGTACGCGAGGTCATGACCAAGATGCCGCTGGTCACCGCCCCGGTGGGGGTGTCGCGTGACGAGGCGTTCGCGCTGCTGCGGCAGAACAAGATCGAGAAGCTGCCCCTCGTCGACCCCGACGGCAGGCTGCGCGGCCTCATCACGGTCAAGGACTTCACCAAGAGCGAGCAATACCCGCTGTCCACCAAGGACGCCGACGGCCGGCTGCTGGTCGGCGCGGCGGTGGGCGTGGGCGGTGACGCCGAGCTGCGGGCCAAGGCGCTGATCGAGGCCGGCGTCGACGTCGTCGTGGTGGACGTGGCCCACGGCCACTCCAAGGGCCTGGCCGACATGATCGCCAAGCTCAAGGCCAACAGCAAGGTCCAGGTCATCGGCGGCAACATCGCGACCAGGGCGGGCGCGCAGATGCTGGTCGACGCGGGCGCCGAAGCGGTCAAGGTGGGCGTCGGGCCGGGCTCGATCTGCACCACCCGCGTGGTGGCCGGGGTGGGCGCGCCGCAGGTGACCGCGATCCACGAGGCGTCCAAGGCGTGCGCGCCGGCCAGGGTGCCGGTGATCGGCGACGGCGGCCTCCAGTACTCGGGCGACATCGTCAAGGCCATCGCGGCCGGCGCCGACACGGTCATGCTGGGCTCGCTGCTCGCCGGGTGCGAGGAGTCTCCGGGTGAGCTGATCTTCATCAACGGCAAGCAGTTCAAGTCGTACCGGGGCATGGGGTCGCTCGGCGCGGTGCGCAACCGCGAGCGCGGCGGCACCTCCTTCAGCAAGGACCGCTACGCGCAGGCCGACGTCGACGACGACGACAAGTACATCCCCGAGGGCATCGAGGGGCAGGTGCCCTACCGCGGGCCGGTCGCGGCCGTCGCCCACCAGCTCATCGGCGGGCTGCGCCAGGGCATGTGGTACGCGGGGTGCCGCACGATCGGGCAGATGCACACCGACTGCGAGCTCATGCCGATCACGGCAGCGGGGCTCAAGGAGAGCCACCCCCACGACATCCAGATGACCGTGGAAGCTCCGAACTATCACAGAAGGTAAGTTCATGACTCAGCAGGTGGAGATCGGGCGGGGCAAGACCGGGCGGAGGGCGTACGCGCTCGACGAGATCGGGCTCGTGCCCTCGCGCCGCACCCGTGACCCGGAAGAGGTCTCGATCGCCTGGCAGATCGACGCCTACCGGTTCGAGCTGCCCGTCGTCGTCGCCCCCATGGACAGCGTGGTCTCGCCCGCCACCGCGATCGAGATCGGCCGCCTCGGCGGCCTCGCGCCGCTCGACCTCGAAGGTCTCTGGACGCGCTACGAGGACCCGTCGCCGCTGCTGGAGGAGTGCGCCGAGCTCGACGCCGCGGCCGCGACCAGGCGGCTCCAGGAGATCTACGACGCGCCGATCAAGGAAGAGCTGATCGGGCGCAGGATCGAGGAGATCCGGGCGTCCGGGGTGACGACGGCCGTCCGCCTGTCGCCGCAGCGCACGGTCCAGTACCACAAGGCCGTGATCGACGCCGGGGTGGACATCTTCGTCATCCGCGGCACGACGGTGTCGGCCGAGCACGTCTCGGGCCGCGCCGAGCCGCTCAACCTCAAGCAGTTCATCTACGAGCTCGACGTGCCGGTCATCGTGGGCGGTTGCGCCACGTACACCGCGGCGCTGCACCTGATGCGCACGGGCGCCGCGGGCGTGCTGGTGGGCTTCGGCGGCGGCGCCTCCCACACCACCCGCAACGTGCTGGGCGTGGCGGTGCCGATGGCGACCGCGATCTCCGACGTGGCGGCGGCGCGGCGCGACTACATGGACGAGTCCGGCGGCCGGTACGTGCACGTGATCGCCGACGGCGGCATGGGCACCTCGGGTGACATCGCCAAGGCCATCGCCTGCGGCGCCGACGCCGTCATGGTGGGCTCGCCGCTGGCCAGGGCCGCCGAGGCCCCCGGCCACGGCTTCCACTGGGGCTCCGAGGCCCACCACCCCGACCTGCCGCGCGGCCGTCGCGTGGAGTTCGGCACGGTCGGCACCCTGGAGCAGATCCTCCACGGGCCCTCCAGCGTGGCCGACGGCTCGATGAACCTGATGGGCGCGCTCAAGCGGACGATGGCCTCCACCGGCTACTCCGACATCAAGGAGTTCCAGCGCGTCGAGGTCGTGGTCGCGCCGATCCAGCGCTGACCGGCCCGCGTGACGGCTCCCGGGGGTTGCCGCCCCCGGGAGCCGTTCGCTGTCCGGGGGCGGCCCGCCGGGGCTTCGCCGTCCGTGCCGGGCGCAGGGGAGGGCAAGGGTGTCTGAGCAGGTCGAACTGGTCTTCCGGGAGGAGTACGGCCGCGCGGTTTCGGTGCTCGTCCGCGTGTTCGGGGACATCGACGTCGCCGAGGAGGCGGTGCAGGAGGCGTTCGCGGTCGCGGTACGGCTGTGGCCGGAGCAGGGGACGCCGCCGAGCCCGCGCGGGTGGCGCTCACGTTGCGGCTGCTCGGCGGGCTGACGACGGCCGAGATCGCGCACGCCTTCCTGGTGCCGACGGCCACGATGGCCCAGCGGCTGGTCAGGGCCAAGGACAAGATCCGGCAGGCGGGGATCCCGTACCGGGTGCCGGAGGCGGCCGACCTGCCGGACCGGCTGCGCGCGGTGCTGGCGGTGGTCTACCTGTTCTTCAACGAGGGCTACACGGCCAGTTCGGGTGAGCGGCTGGTCCGGGAGGACCTGTGCGCGGAGGCCGTCCGGCTCGGACGGCTGCTGGCCGAGCTGATGCCGGACGAGGCCGAGGTGTGGGGGCTGCTGGCGCTGATGTTGCTCATCGACTCGCGCCGGGCGGCCAGGACCAGGGGCGACGGCGGTGAGCTGGTGCCGCTGGCCGAGCAGGACCGTACGCTCTGGGACCGGGCGCTGGTCGAGGAGGGGCAGGCGATCGTACGGCGGTGCCTGCGGCGCGGGCTGCCGGGGCCCTACCAGGTGCAGGCGGCGATCAACGCCGTGCACGGCGACGCGGCGAGCGCGGGGGAGACCGACTGGGGGCAGATCGTGCAGCTCTACGACCTGCTGCTGGCATTGACGCCGGGGCCGGTCGTGGCGCTGCACCGCGAGGTGGCGGTGGCCGAGGGTGACGGCGCCGGGGTGGGGCTTGCGCTGGTCGAGGGCCTGGAGGTGACAGGCTATTACCTGTTCCACGCCGTACGGGCCGACCTGCTGCGGCGGCTAGGACGCGACGGGGAGGCGGCGCGGGCGTACGACGAGGCGACCTCCCGCGCGGGCAACGACGTCGAGCGGGAGTTCCTGCGCCGACGGCGCGAGACGTTGAGGGGGACGTGAGGGTGAACCGGATCTGCGTGGTCACAGGAGCCAATCGGGGGATCGGGCTGGAGGTGGCCAGGCAGCTCGCGGCGGCCGGCGACACCGTCGTGCTGACCGCCAGGGACGAGGACAAGGCGGCCAAGGCCGCGGCCGGGATCGGCGGCGACGTGCTCGCGCGGCGGCTCGACGTGGCCGACGAGCGGTCGGCGGCCGAATTGGCGCGGGAGCTGGAGGAGAGCCACGGGCGGGTCGACGTGCTGGTCAACAATGCCGCCATCCACTACGACACCTGGCAGCGGGCCGGTGACGCGGACCTGGGCGTGGTGTCGGAGGCGCTGGAGACGAACCTGCTGGGCGCCTGGCGGGTCACGCTCGCCCTGCTGCCGCTGTTGCGCCGAGGCGCGCACGGGCGGATCGTGAACGTCTCCAGCGAGCTGGGCTCGCTGGCCTCCATGGGGGGTGGCACGCCCGCGTACGCGGTGTCGAAGACGGCGCTGAACGCGCTGACGAGGATGCTCGCCGCCGAGCTGCGCGAGGACGGCATCCTGGTCAACGCCGTCTGCCCGGGGTGGGTGGCGACCGACATGGGCGGCCCGGGAGGGCGGCCGGTCGCCGAGCGGGCGAGCAGCGTGTTGTGGGCGGCGGACCTGCCCGACGGCGGGCCGACCGGCGGGTTCTTCCGCGACGGGCAACCGTTGCCGTGGTGATCCGCGGGAGGATTTCCGTGGTGCCGGACGGGCGCCACGACGGCGGTCAGCGGGTGTAGGTCATGAGGACCACCCCGCCCTCGAACGTGCGCGTGCCGGTAAGCGTGAACGTGGTCGGCTGGAACGCGCCGTCGAACGCGGCGATCCCCGTCCCGGCCACCACCGGGTAGGCCTTGACGATCAGCTCGTCGATCTCGGGCAACACGGACGCGGCCAGCTTGCCGCCGCCGCAGAGCCAGATGTCGAGGCCGTCCTCCTGCTTCAGGCGGCGCACCAGGCCGAGCGGGTCCTCCTTGACCAGCTCGACGCCGGGGTCGTCGATGCTCTCGATCGTGCTGGACACGACGTACTGGCGCAGGTGGGCGTACGGGCTGGTGATGCCGGCCTCAAGGGCGGGCTCGTACGTGCCGCGGCCCATCACCAGGGTGTCGAAGCGCCGGTTCGGCGCGTCGAGGCCGACCTGCTGCCTGATGTGCGTGGGGACGGCCTCGGACATCTCACCGTTGATGTAGGCGGCCAGGGCGTCGCTCACCGGGTAGAAGTCCCACTCGCCGCCGGGGCCGGCGATGTAGCCGTCGATGGAGATGCCGACGTAGTACACAAGCTTTCGCATAAATAACTCCGTTTGAAGTACTATGGTTGAAGTGATTTCACCGTAGTACTACAGATGGAGTGGTGTCAACATGGTCCGGCAGAACCTGGCGAGGAGGGCGGCGCTCATCGACGCCGCGATCGAGGTGCTGGCCGTGGAGGGGGCGCGCGGCCTGACCTTCCGGGCGGTCGACGCGCGGGCCGAGGTGCCCACGGGCACCGCGTCCAACTACTTCGCCAGCAGGGACGACCTGCTCACCCAGGCCGGCGGCCGGATCTACGAGCGGCTGCAGCCGGACGCGCAGACCATCGCGGCCAGTCTGGCCGGGCCCCGCGACCGTGAGCGCGTGGTGCAGCTCATGATCGAGCTGGTGGACCGGATCTCTGCGTTCAGGTCGGGCTATCTCGCGCTGCTGGAGCTGCGGCTGGAGGCGACCAGGCGGCCGGAGTTGCGGGCCGTGCTGACCGAGCGCATCCGCGCCGACGTGCAGGCCAACATCGACTATCACCTGGAGTCGGGGCTGCCCGGCGACGCCACCACCGTGGTGGTGCTCTACCTGGCCATGAACTGGCTGGTGGTCGAACGGCTCACGCTGCCCGACGTGTTCGGCGAGGACCAGGTCAAGGATCTCGTGACCCGGACGGTAGAGCGCATCCTGCCGTAGCGGGCCCGGTTGATCCGCCCGGCACCCTCGGTCGTTCAGGCCGGGAGGGTGCTGCGAACATTGGACGCATGAGACTGGCGCAGGAGGCCGACAGGGCCGCCGTCGAGCAACTCGTCCACGACGCCTACCAGCCGTGGGCGGAGATCATCGGCACGCGGCCGCTGCCCATGGAGGCCGACTACGCGGCCCTCATCGCCGCGGGCCGCGTGCACGTCACCGACGGCCTCGAAGGGATCGTCGTGCTGGTCCCCGAGGAGGGCGTGCTGCTGGTCGACAACGTCGCGGTGCGTCCCGGGCTGCACGGCAGGGGCATCGGCCGCGGCCTGCTGGCCTACGCCGAGCAGGAGGCCGCCCGGCTCGGCCTGCCCGCCCTGCGTCTCTACACCAACGTCAAGATGACCACGAACATCGCCCTGTACACCTCGCTCGGGTACGTCGAGATCGGCCGCGTCGACCTCGAAGGCCGGTCGGCCGTGCAGATGCGCAAGGAGCTCAGCCGGTGAGCACGCCCAGCAGGTGACTCACCTCGCGGGCCACGGCGTCGCGGCCGGCGTTGAGGTACTTGCGGGAGTCGACCACCCGCTCGTCGTGGGCCAGGTAGTCGCGTACGGCCCGGGTGAACGCCTTGTTCAGGTGGGTGGCGATGTTGATCTTCTTCATGCCGCTGGCCACGGCCTCGCGCAGCACGTCGTCGGGCACCCCGGACGAACCGTGCAGCACCAGCGGCACCGGCACCGCCGCCCGCAGCTCGGCGATGAGCTCCAGGTCGAGCACGGCGTCCTTGGTGGTCATGGCGTGCGAGGTGCCCACGGCCACGGCCAGGGCGTCCACGCCGGTCCTGGCGACGTAGTCGACCACCTCGTGGGGCTTGGTACGGGCGCCGGGGGCGTGCACGCCGTCCTTGCCGCCGACCTCGCCCAGCTCGGCCTCCACCCACACGCCGCGTTCGTGGCACCAGGCCGCCACCTCGGCCGTGGCCGCCACGTTCTCCTCGTCGGGCAGGGCGGAGGCGTCGTACATGACCGAGCCGAGGCCCAGCGCCACCGCCTCCTCCACCAGCGCGCGGTCGGTGGCGTGGTCGAGGTGGACCGCGACCGGCACGTCCGCCCGGCGCGCCACCGCCAGCGCCGCCAGCGCGACGGGCTCCAGCGCGCCGTGGTAGCGCACGCAGTTCTCGCTGATCTGCAACACGACCGGCAGGCCGAGCGCCTCCGCGCCGGCCACGATGGCCGTGGCGTGCTCCAGCTGGATCACGTTGAACGCGCCCACCCCTGCGGGGGACTCCCGGACGATGTCACCGATTCCGGCGAGGGCCATGACGAGCTCCTTACGTGATGATGATCTGGGGGTGTATGTCGGCGTAGACGTCGCCGACGAGGTCGCCGGCGACCGGCGCGGCCACGGCCGCCGCGCCGAGCGCCGCGGCCCGCCGCAGCCGGTCGGGCCACGGGGAGCCCTCGACCAGGCCCAGCGCCAGCCCCGCGACCAGCGAGTCGCCCGCCCCGGTCGGGTTGCCCTCGACCGTGTACGGCATCCGCGCCCGGAAGGTTCCCTCGCCCGTCACCGCGAGCAGCCCGTCGGCGCCCATGGAGACGACCACGGCCTCGGCCCCCCGCGCGCGCAGCGCCTGGGCGCCCTCGGCCGGGGTGCCGCCGGGGACCGCCCTGGCCAGCTCCTCGGCGTTGGGCTTGACGACGGCAGGCCGGCCCGCCGGCGCGTGGCGCAGCGGGTCGCCGTCGGCGTCCACGATCGCCGGCACGTCCGCGCCGGCCGCGAGGGAGGCGAGGGTCGCGTAGACGTCGGCCGGGACGCCGCGGGGCAGGCTGCCGGAGATGACCACGGCGTCGGCATCGGCCAGCAGCGACGTGTACTGCTCGGTGAACGCCGCCAGCTCGGTCGCCGTGACCTCGGGGCCGGGTTCGTTGAACAGCGTGGCCCCGCGCGCCTCGGAGACCACCAGCGTCGTACGGGAGTCGTCGGCGACCCCGGTGAGCGCGGCGGGCAGCCCGGCGGCCCGCAGGTCGTGCTCGATCGCCTGGCCGGTGGGCCCGCCCGCCAGCCCCGTGACCAGGACCTCCTGGCCGAGGGCCGCCAGTACGCGGGCCACGTTGACGCCCTTGCCGCCGGCGCGCCGGTGGACGCCGCCGACCCGGTTGACACCGTGCCAGTCGACGGACGGGACCTCGTACGTCACGTCGAGCGCGGCGTTGAGCGTCACGGTGATGATCATCAGGGCTCCGTGATCCAGTCGCCGTTCTTCATCACGCCGTCGACCTCCAGTTCGGCGGAGAGCACCACCAGGTCGGCGGCCTTGCCGACCGCGATCGCGGCGATCGCCTCGGCCAGGCCGAGCACCCTGGCGGGGGTCAGCGAGGCCACCTGGACCGCGTCGGGCAGCGACATGCCCAGCTCGCGCACGCCGCGGCGGAAGGCGGCGTCCATGGTGAGGGTGGAGCCGGCGATGGAACCGCCCTCGACCAGCCTGGCCACGCCGTCGGTCACGTGGACCCGCATGGGCCCGAGCACGTAGTCGCCGTCGCCGAGGCCGGTGGCGGCCATCGCGTCGGTGATCAGCGCGGTCCGGCCGGGGCCGGCCACCTCGTAGGCCAGGCGCAACATCGCCGGGTGCACGTGGACACCGTCGTTGACCAGCTCGACCGTCACCCGCTCGTCCTCCAGCAGCGCGGCGATCGGGCCGGGGGCGCGGTGGCCGAGCTGCGGCATCGCGTTGTAGAGGTGGGTGGCGACGGTCGCGCCCGCCTCGATGGCCGCGATCGCCTGGTCGTAGTCGGCGTCGCTGTGGCCGAGCGCCGCGAGCAGGCCCTCGCCGACGGCCGTGCGGATGGTGTCGAGGCCGCCGGGCAGCTCGGCCGCGACGGTGACCATGCGCGCGTGCCCGCGCGCGGCCTTGACCAGCCCGGACAACTCCCGCGGGGACGGCTCGCGCAGCAGCGCGGGGTTGTGCGCCCCGCAACGCGCCTTCGCGATGTACGGCCCCTCGAAGTGGATGCCCGCGAACAGCCCCTCCTCGCACAGCTCCGACAGCGAGGAGGCGGCCCTGGACAGCCCGTCGAGCGTGTCGGTGACCAGGCTGGCCATCATCGTCGTCGTGCCGTGGCGCCGGTGGAGGGCCACGGCGTCGCGTGCCTTGTCCTGCTCGCCGGTGGGGAAGGACCCGCCCGCGCCGCCGTGGTTGTGGATGTCGACGAACCCGGGGACGACGTGCCGCCCCCCGAGGCTCAGGCCGGGGCTGGGGGCCGATCCGTGGCCGACATGCGTGATGCGGCCGTCTTCGATGGTCAGCCACCCTTCGTGCACCCCTTCGGGGGTCACGATCCTGGCGTCGGCGAGAGTAAGGCTCATGAAGAAAGGATCACAGATCGCGTGAGGTGCATGGGCTCGTCGGGGTTCAGCCCACGGGCGAAGGCGCGCGCGACCGCCACGCGCTGGGCGCGTACCAGCTCGGCCATGGGGTCGAGGCCGCTCTCGACGAACGTGCCGCCGGTCGCCTCGACCTGCTCGCGCAGGCCCTCGGGGGCGGTGCCGAGCATCCACGTGACGCGGCCGGGGCCGGCGATGCTGATCGGGCCGTGCCGGTACTCCATCGCCGGGTACGCCTCCGTCCACGACCGCGACGCCTCGCGCATCTTGAGCGCGGCCTCCTGGGCCAGGCCGACCGACCAGCCGCTGCCGAGGAAGCTGAACTGCTCGGCCTCGATCACCGCGGCGGGCAGCGGCTCGGCCACGGCCCGTTCGGCGTCGGCGATCGCCGCCGTGAGGTCCTCGCCGAGGCTGGCGCGGAGCATGGCGAGCTGCGTGGTGGCGAAGCGGGTCTGCACGACCGAACTCTCGTCGGCGTAGTCGAGCACGATGACCTCGTCGGCGGCCGTCATGATCGGCGTCTTCGGGTCGGCGGTGATGGCCGTGCTGCGGGCGTTCGTCCTGGACAGCAGCTCCAGGACCTCGGTCGTGGTGCCGGAGCGGGTCAGCGCGAGCACCCGGTCGTACGAGCGGCCGATCGGCGCCTCGGAGGCGGCGAACGCGTCCGTCTCGCCCTGCCCGAGCAGCTCGCGCAGCGTGGCGTAGGCCATCGCGATGAACCATGACGTGCCGCAGCCGACGACGGCCACCCGCTCGCCGGGCTGGGGCAGCGCGCCGGCGGGCACTGCGGCCACGGCACGGCGCCAGCAGGACGGCTGGGACTCGATCTCGGCTTCGGTATGGGTGGTCACCGCGTTCCTCCCCGTTGTTGTTTGTTTCTGCCCTTTTTATACAGTAAAAGTGCATCTTTGTGCACTGTTCGCTCTGAGCTCTCCGGTTGTGCCACGCTTGCACCTGTCCGGATCTCACTGGGGAGGCTTCGTGTCCCGCTACGATCGCTGGAACGCCATCCTGGAGCTGCTCGCCCAGGAGGGCAGGCTGTCGGTGGAGGAGGCCGCCCAGGCGCTCGACGTCTCCACCGCCACGATCCGGCGGGATTTCGACCAGCTCGCCCAGCAGCAGATGCTCATGCGCACCCGCGGCGGAGCCGTGGCCCAGAGTGTCAGCTACGACCTGCCGCTGCGCTACAAGACGGCCAGGCACGCCGACGAGAAACACCGCATCGCCGCCGCCGCGGCCGGCCTGGTGAGCGCGGGCGCCGTGATCGGGCTCAACGGCGGCACCACGACCTCCGAGCTGGCCCGCACCCTGGCCACGATCTCCACGCTGGAGAGCGGCTTCACGATCGTCACCAACGCCCTGAACATCGCCGCCGAGCTGACCGTACGGCAGCACGTCAAGATCGTGGTCACCGGCGGGGTGGCCAGGCAGCAGTCGTACGAGCTGATCGGGCCGCTGGCCTCGGGCGTGCTGGAACAGGTCACCCTCGACGTGGCCTTCCTGGGCGTCGACGCGATCGACGTCGAGCTGGGGGCCTCGGCCCACCACGAGGGCGAGGCCAGCGTGAACAACCTGCTGATCAGCCGTGCCGCCCAGGTCGTCGTGGTGGCCGACTCCTCCAAGGTGGGCCGGCGGGCCTTCTCCCGCATCTGCCCCATCGACCAGATCGACACGCTGGTCACCGACGCCCAGCTCTCCGACGAGCTCGCCGGCCGGCTCACCGACGCGGGGGTCAAAGTCGTACGCGCCTGAGGTCGTGCCGCGTTACATGTCACCGGACAAACGGGTAGGTAGTACCGCAGGCGACCCCAGGGGGGATGATGACGGCGGGTAGGAGCGTGTCCCGGCTCGGGCCGGCCGAACGTGCGGCGGCGCTGGCGGAGATGTCGGCCAGGGAGTTCGACGTGGTCGTGGTCGGCGGCGGCGTGGTGGGCGCGGGCATCGCGCTCGACGCCGCCACCCGGGGGCTCGACGTGGCCCTGCTGGAGGCGCGCGACTTCGCCTCGGGCACCTCCTCGCGTTCGTCCAAGCTCATCCACGGCGGCCTGCGCTATCTGGAGCAGCTCAACTTCGAGCTGGTACGCGAGGCGCTCCAGGAACGGGCGCTGCTGCTCCAGCGCCTGGCGCCGCACCTCGTACGGCCCGTGCCGTTCCTGTTCCCGATGACCCACTTCGGCTGGGAACGCCCCTACGTGGGAGCCGGGGTCGCGCTCTACGACACGCTCGGCTTCGCCTCCGGCCTGACCCGCGGGGTGCCAGGACACCGGCATCTGTCCAGGTCACGGGCATTGCGGCTGGCCCCGGCGCTGAAGAAGAGCGCGTTCACGGGGGCCGTCCAGTACTGGGACGCCCAGGTCGACGACGCCCGCTACGTGATGACCATGTTGCGCACCGCCGCCACGTACGGCGCCCAGATCGCGCCGCGTGCCCAGGTGGTCGGGTTCCTGCGCGAGGGCGAGCGGGTCACCGGCGTACGGGCCCGCGACCTGGAGTCGGGCACGGAGTTCGACGTGCACGCCCAGCAGGTCGTCAACGCCACGGGCGTGTGGACCGACGACATCCAGGAACTGGTCGGCGGACGCGGCCAGATCCACGTACGGGCCTCCAAGGGCATCCACCTCCTGGTCCCGCGCGACCGCATCCACTCCCGCACCGGCATCATCCTGCGTACGGAGAAGTCGGTGTTGTTCGTGATCCCGTGGGGCCGCCACTGGATCATCGGCACCACCGACACCGAGTGGACGCTGGACAAGGGCCACCCGGCGGCCTCCCGTACCGACATCGACTACCTGCTCGACCACGTCAACGCCGTGTTGTCGGTGCCGCTGACCCGCGACGACGTCGAGGGCGTCTACGCGGGCCTGCGCCCGCTGCTGTCGGGGGAGTCCGACCAGACGTCCCAGTTGTCCCGCGAGCACGTCGTGGCGCATCCGGTGCCGGGGCTGGTGATGATCGCGGGCGGGAAGTACACGACGTACCGGGTGATGGCGCGCGACGCGGTGGACGCGGTGGCGCACGGGCTCGACCAGCGGGTGCCGCGTTCGTGCACCGACCGCGTCCCGCTGGCCGGGGCCGAGGGCTACCAGGCGCTGTGGAACTCCCGTTACCGCCTCGCCCAGACCTCGGGCCTGCACGTCGCCCGGATCGAGCACCTGCTCCAGCGCTACGGCTCGCTCATCGACGAGGTGCTGGAACTGGTCGAGGACGATCCGTCGCTCGGCCGCCCGCTGTCCGGGGCCGACGACTACCTGCGGGCCGAGATCGTCTACGCCGCCACCCACGAGGGCGCCCGGCATCTCAACGACGTGCTCACCAGGCGGACGCACATCTCCATCGAGACCTTCCACCGCGGCCTTGCCGTGGCGCAGGAGGCCGCCGAACTGCTCGCCGGGCCGCTCGATTGGGACGCCGAGCAGGTGAAACGGGAGGTGGAGTACTTCACCAAGCGCGTCGAGGCCGAACGCCGCTCGCAGGAGCAGGACTCCGACCAGGAGGCCGACGCGATCCGGCTGGGCGCCCCCGAGATCGTCCCCGTCGTCGCGCCGGAACGCGGGTGACCGTCCCCCAGGAACGGTCACCCGTCTCCGCGGGCCGGGTCAGCGCAGCGGGATCCACGCCTGCCGGGCCAGCGTCGTGGCGTCGTTGACCTGGAGGCCGTCCCACGACAACGTCCACACGGCGTCGCCGATCACCATCGAGCGGGTGATGCCGGGCTGGTAGGCGTAGTCCTTGTCCTGGTGGGTCGGGTGCTTGATCATGCCGAGCTTGGTCACGGCCGAGTCGTCGATCTTCAGCACGACCGCGCCCGACTCCTTGGGGGTCATCAGCGGGATCACCGACAGGCCGGTCTTCGGCCAGTACAGGAACGCGTGCGGGTCCCACTCGGCCTCGGAGCCCGCCTCCTTCTGGAAGAGCTGCGACAGCCTGCGCGGGTTGGCCGGGTCGCTGACGTCGAACAGCGAGACCTGCGTGCCGAGTGTCCTGCCCTTGTCACTGGCCTCCTGGCCGATGCCGATCAGCCTGCCGTCCGCGCCGGGGTGCAGGTACGCCGAGTAGCCGGTGATCTTCAGCTCGCCGGTCACCTTGGGGGCGGCCGGGTCGCGCAGGTCGAGGGTGTAGAGCGGGTCCACCTGCTTGAACGTGACGCAGTAGCCCACCGGGCCGACGAACCTGACCGAGTAGATGCGCTCGCCCTTGCCGAGGCCGCCGACCTCGCCGACCTTGGCCATGGTGTCGGCGGCGAGCACGTACACGCTGCTCTCGCTGTTCCTGCCGTCGGTGGAGGTGAGGGTGGTGGCGACGCGGAGGTTGCCCTCGTACTCCGACAACGAGTACTGGTTCAGCAGGCGGCCGGGGACCTTGCCGGAGGCGACGTAGGCCGGGGCGCCGGGGGCGCTGATGTCGAACCTGTGGACCTCGGTCTCCTCGGGCGGCGCCGTCGGAGTGGGGTCGGGCGCGGGCGCCGACGTGGACTCGACCGGGGCACTGGCCGACGCGGTCGGCGCGCCGGTCGTCACGGCCGGGTCGCTCGTCGTGGGCTCGACGGCCGGGGCCCCGTCGGTGGCCGTCGGCACGGGCTCGACCGGCATCGGCTCGATGGCCACCGGGAACCACCAGCGGGGGTTGCTGGCGACGTACAGGCTCTTGCCACTGCCGTAGACGGTGTCGCCGTCGGCGGCGAGGCTGATGGGCTCGGTGCCGGTCGCGGCGACGTCCTGGGTCAGGTCGATGGTGTGCACGGTCAGCAGCGAGGTGCCGGTGTAGTCGGCCGGGTGGCTGACCCGCTCGCACTTGACCGTGTCCTTCTTGACCGTGCCGGACGCGCTGGTGATCTCGACCGTGGGCTGCCAGGCGGTGAGCGGCGCCTGCCGTACGACGGCCTGGTTGGCCTTCTTGCGGTCGGCCTCGGTGGCGTCGGGGCTCTTGGGCTCGGGGAAGGTGATGTCGGGCTGGCTGCGCGTGACGAGCCGGACGGTGGAGCCGATCATCCGGGCGTCCACGTACGAGCCCTGCGCCCTGATCGTGCTGAGCACCTTCGGCTGCCCGGCCAGGTCGACCACGACGTAGCGGGTCTCGCCGGGCGGCGCGAACGACTTGACCATGATGTCGCCGCCGCGGAAGAGCACCAACGCGCGGTCACCGGAGACCAGCAGGTCGGCCGGGGTGAAGGTGGGCTCGTCCTTCTTGGTGAGCTTGATCGACGCGGTGACCTTCTTCGTCGCCGTGTCGATGATCCGCAGGGTGCCGTCCACGACCGTGATGACCCGGTCGCCGTCGGTCTTGACCAGGTCGGGCTCGTCCACGCCGGCCTCGTGCACGTTCGTGGTGGAGTGCTCCGGGGTGTTGGAGGTGGTCTTCGCCCTCGCGGTGCTGGCGGTGTCCTCCATGTACATGATCTGCGGGCCGCCGAAGCCCCAGGGGCCGACGTTCTCCGCGGCGTGTTCCCGCAGGCCCGCCAGCATGTCGTCGCAACTGTCGTAGGCGACCAGGCGGACGGCGTCGAGCGTGACCTTCGGCACGGGCGCCTGGCCCGTCGCCGCCGAGGTGCAGGCCGCCGTGACCGTGGCGAGGGCCGCGGCGGTCACGGCCGTACGGATCAGCGTCTTCATGACCTCCTTGACGGCTGCGCGGGCCGGATGGTTCAGGAACCCTTGTCGGGGTTGACGGTGAAGACCGGGCTGAAGTCCACGTCGTCCGGCACGTCCACGATCTTGCGCAGCAGCGTGCCCTTGAAGTCGACGACCTGGATCTCGTCCTTGGTGTTGTTGTCCTGCTCCCAGCAGTAGAGGTGGGTGTCGTCGTACCAGCCGAGCACCTTGTCGCAGTCGGAGGAGAACTTGTGTGTCCGGTCGCCGGACTTGACGTCCCACACGCAGGTGTCGCCGTCGCTGCCGTTGGGGCAGTCGGACAGGAACGACTCGCCGGAGGGGGAGAAGATGTCCTGGGTGCCGGCGGGCAGCGTGCCGATCGAGCGCACGTCGCGGGTGGCCTTGCCCTGGGCGTCGAAGAAGCGCAGGCCGCGGTTCTTCTCCGAGCCGAAGATGTTGACCACGCCCTCGTCCTTGCCGTCCCAGCCGAAGGCGGTCTTGCGGACGGCGGCGTCGTCGACCGTGACGATCCGGGCCTTCATCGTGGCCACGTCCACGATGACGAAACCCGGGTACGTCCACGTGTCGCCGGACTTGCGCTCGATGTTGAGCAGGATCTTCGAGGCGTCCTGCGACCAGCCGCGGATGCTGGCGATCAGCGGGCTGCGGACGGTCTTGATCGTGCTGCGTTCGCCCGACCGGCGGTCGCTGACGATGATGTAGTCGTAGTTGTCGTCGGAGTACTTCCGGCCGCGGGTGGCCAGGTATTGGCCGCCGGGCGAGACGCTCGACTCCCAGTTGCCGGCGTACTTGCGGAACGGGCCGCGCAGCGAGTCCCTGGCGTGGTCGACCCAGTCGCTCTTCTTCTTGTCCAAGATCTCGTAGGAGGTCAGGACGATCGCGTCGGCGGGGTTCTCGTACAGGCTGATGGCCGCGCCGGGCAGGGCCTTGCGCGGGCCCTCCTTCGGCACGGAGACCTCCGTGACCGGCGGTGTGGCAGGCGGCGTGGTGGGCGGGGTGCTCCGGTCGGCCGGCTGGGTGGCCGGCGGGGTCGTGGTGCCGCCGTCGCCGGCCAGGGGCGTGCGCTCGGCGCTGATGAGCACGACGAGCCCGGCCAGTACCAATAACGCGACCCCCAGCGTGACCCCGATGATCAGCGGCGCCCTGCTCTTCCTGCCGGGCGGCTGGTGATGGACGCCCGGGTGGGTGGGCTGCGCGTACGGCGAGGGCGGGTGCCACTGCTGCTGCCGTGGCGGGTACGGCGGCGGACCCGGCACCGGCCCGGTCATCGGGTTGGGCGGCGCCCCGGGCACGGGCCCGGTCATCGGGCCGGGCGGACCCGTCATCGGGCCGGGCGGCGGCGGGCCGGGGGGACCGGTCATCGGGCCGGGGGACGGCGGCCGCGCGGGGACGGCCTCGGCGGCGGCCGCGGCCAGGATGGCCGAGTTCGCCGGCATCGGGTGCTGGAGCAGGCGCATGATCACCTGCTCCGCCGTCGGCCGCTGCGCCGGGTCCTTGGCCAGGCACGCGGCCACCACGTCGCGCAGCGCGCCGTCGAGCACGCCCAGGTCGGGCTGCTGGTTGAGCACCCGGTTGATCACCGCGGGCATCGTGTCGCTGCCGAACGGCGCCCGCCCCGACGCGGCGTAGACCATCGCGCTCGCCCACGAGAACATGTCGGCCGCGGGCCCGACGGTGTGCCCCATGATCTGCTCGGGCGGCATGTACGACGGCGTGCCCACGACCATGCTGCTGATCGTCGAGGTCGCGTTGAGCGCCCGCGCGATGCCGAAGTCGATCACCCGCGGGCCGTCCGCGCCCAGGATGACGTTGGCCGGCTTGAAGTCGCGGTGGACGATGCCCGCCTGGTGGATCGCGGCCAGGGCGGTCGCGGTGCCGATGGCCAGCCGGTGGAGCGTGGACCCGGTGCGCGGCCCCTCCTCCTGCACCACCCGCTGGAGCGAGGGCCCCTCGATGAACTCGCTGACGATGAACGGCCGGTCCTGCTCCACACCGGTGCCGAGGACGGTCGCGGTGCAGAACGGCGCCACCTGCTGGGCCACCTGGACCTCGCGCAGGAACCGCTCGACGCTCACCTCGTCGCCGGACAGGTCGGGCCGCAGCCATTTGACGGCGACGTGCGTGCCGGAATGATCTTTCGCGAGGTAGACGACGCCCTGGCCGCCCTCGCCAAGCCTGCCGAGGAGATCCAGCCCGGCCAGACTCGGTGGATCTCCGGGGCGTAGCGGAGCGAACGATGGCATAAGAGGATTCTGGCCCCAGGCCGCGAATCCGCAAAAACTACCCGCGGGTAGCCGGGCGGAATATCCTTCTGGCATGCACGTCACGTCCAGCGGCAAGACCCGGCAGATCACCGCGCCCTTCACCGGCGAGCCACTCGCCGAGCTGCCCATTTCCACGGCCGACGACGTACGCCTGGCCTACGAGCGAGCCAGGGCCGCCCAGGCCGAGTGGGCGGCCAGGCCCGGCGTGGCGCGGGCGAGACCGTTCCTGCTGCTGCACGACGCGATCCTCGACCGCAGGGACGAGATCCTCGACATCGTCCAGGACGAGACCGGCAAGGCCCGCAAGCACGCCTTCGAGGAGGTGCTCGACGTCGCCGGCTGCAGCCTCTACTACGCCAGGCGCGCCCCCGGCCTGCTCGCGCCGCGCGGGCGCAAGGGCATCTTCCCCGCCGCCACCCGCGTGGCCGAGCTGCGCCAGCCCAAGGGCGTCGTCGCGCTGATCTCGCCGTGGAACTACCCGCTCTCGCTCGGCGTCACCGACGCGGTGCCCGCGCTGCTGGCCGGCAACGCGCTGGTGCACAAGCCGGACACCCAGACCGCCATGTCCACGTTGTGGACCATCGACCTGCTGGCCGAGCTGGGCATGCCGCGCGAGATCTGGCAGGTCGTGCTGGGCGAGCCCGCCGAGATCGGCGACGCGCTGCTCGACGACGCCGACTACGTGGCGTTCACGGGGTCGACCAGGGGTGGCAGGAAGATCGCCGAGGAGGCGGCCAAGCGGCTCATCGGCTGCTCGCTGGAGCTCGGCGGCAAGAACCCGATGGTGGTGCTCGACGACGCCGACCTGGCGCTCGCCGTCCAGGGGGCGATCCGGGCCTGCTTCACCAACGCCGGCCAGCTCTGCCTGTCCATCGAGCGTCTGTACGTGCACGAGTCCGTGTTCGACGACTTCGCCGCGCGCCTGGTCAAGCAGGTCAGGAACCTCAAGCTCGGCGCGGGCCGCGACTGGTCGGTCCAGATGGGCTCGCTCACCTCGCAACGCCAGCTCGACGCGGTCGGCGAGGACGTCGACGACGCCGTGGCCAAGGGCGCGACGGTGCTGACCGGCGGCCGGGCCAGGCCCGACCTCGGCCCCCTGTTCTACGAGCCGACCGTGCTCACCGGCGTACGCGACGACATGGACCTGTGCCGCAACGAGACGTTCGGCCCGGTGGTGGCCCTCTACCCGTTCACCTCCGAGGAGGAGGCGGTCGAGCTGGCCAACGACACCATCTACGGCCTGAACGCCTCCATCTGGACCACCGACCTGGCCCGCGGCCGCGCCCTGGCCGCCCGCGTCAAGGCCGGCACGGTCAACATCAACGAGGGGTACGGCTCGGCCTACGCCTCCTACGACGCGCCCATGGGCGGCATGAAGTCCTCCGGCCTCGGCCGCAGGCACGGCGCGGAGGGCCTGCTGCGTTACACCGAGTCCAAGACGGTGGCCTCGCAGGCGTCCTGGCTGGGCTTCGAGCCGCCCTTCGACCTGACGTACGAGACGTGGGCGAACGTCCTGGCCGGCACGCTCAAGACGATGCGAAGGCTGCGGATCAAGTGACGTTCGACGTCCTCGTCATCGGGTCGGGGTTCGGCGGCAGCGTCTCGGCGCTGCGGCTGGCCGAGAAGGGCTACAAGGTCGGGGTGCTGGAGGCCGGCCGCCGCTTCGACGAGTCCACGCTGCCGGTCACGTCCTGGAAGCTGCGCGACTTCCTGTGGGCGCCCTGGCTCGGCATGAAGGGCATCCAGCGCATCCACGTGCTGCGCGGCGAGCGCGGCACCGGCGTGATGGTGCTGGCCGGAGCGGGGGTCGGCGGCGGCTCGCTGGTCTACGCCAACACCCTCTACGAGCCGCTCGACCCGTTCTTCCGTGACCCGCAGTGGGCCGGCATCACCGACTGGAAGTCGGAGCTGGCCCCCCACTACGACCAGGCCAAACGTATGCTCGGCGCGGTCACCAACCCCACCTTCACCCGCGCCGACGACATCATGCGCAGGGTCGCCGAGAAGATGGGCGTCGGCGACACCTTCCACCTGGCCCCGGTCGGCGTCTACTTCGGCGAGGACGGCGTCGACCCGTACTTCGGCGGCGCCGGGCCGCGGCGGCGGGGTTGCGTCGAGTGCGGGCAGTGCATGACCGGCTGCCGCCACGGCGCCAAGAACATGTTGATCAAGAACTACCTCTACCTCGCCGAGCGGGCGGGCGCCCGGGTCTACGCCGAGTGCACGGTCACCTCGGTACGTCCCCTGCCCTCCGGCGGCTACCGGGTGGTCGTGCGCAAGACCGGCTCGGCGGTGCGCCGCCGTTCGTTCACGGCCAAGCAGGTGATCTTCGCGGCCGGCACGTACGGCACCCAGCGCCTGCTGCACAAGCTGCGCGCCACCGGTGACCTGCCCCGTGTGTCGCCCCGGCTCGGCACGCTGACCAGGACCAACTCCGAGGCCCTGCTCGGCTTCGAGCGCCCGTCGGCCGGCGGCGAGAAGCTCAACAAGGGCGTGGCCATCACCTCCTCCATCCACCCCGACGCCGAGACCCACATCGAGCCCGTGCGTTACGGCGACGGCTCCAACGCCATGGGCCTGCTCCGCACCCTGCTCGTGGACGGCGGGCAACCCCGGTTGCGGGCGCTGGCCCGCGAGATCGCCGCGCGGCCCCTCCAGGCGCTACGGCTGCTCGACCTGCGCCGCTGGTCGGAACGGACCGTCATCGCGCTGGTCATGCAGGCCAAGGACAACTCGATCACCATCCGGCGCACCCGCTGGGGCCTTCGCTCCGCGCGCGGGCACGGCGAGCCCAACCCGACCTGGATCCCGGCCGGGCACGACGCCGCCCGGCACGCGGCGGCCGAGATCGGCGGGCTGGCCGGCGGCACCTGGCTCGACCTGTTCGACATCCCGACCACGGCCCACTTCCTCGGCGGCTGCGTGATCGGCGACTCGCCCGAGACCGGCGTGATCGACGCCTACCACCGCCTCTACGGGCACGAGGGGCTGCACGTCGTGGACGGCTCGGCCGTGTCGGCCAACCTCGGGGTCAACCCGTCGCTCACCATCACCGCGCAGGCCGAGCGCGCGTTGTCCCTCTGGCCCAACGTCGGAGACCCCGACCCGAGGCCCGCCCCCGGCTCGCCGTACGTCCGACTGTCCCCGGTGGCGCCACGCGACCCGGCGGTGCCCGCGCACGCTCCGGGAGCGCTCCGTCTGTATACACTGTAAACGTGAGTGAGCAGGGAACGGCCGCGCGCATCGCGAGCGTGGCCCGGCGCATCCTCGTGGAGGAGGGCGCCGACGCCGTCAGCATGCGGCGCGTCGGCGAGGCCGTGGGCGTCACCGCCATGGCCATCTACCGGCACTATCCCAACAGGGAGGCCCTGCTGCGCGCGGTCGCCGACGCGAGCGCGCGCGAGCTGGCCGAGGCGTGGACCCGCCGGCCCGACGCGGGCGGCCTGGAGGAACGGTTCGCGGCGGCGCTCGACGACTTCCTCGACTTCGCGCTCGGCAGCCCGCATCTGTACCACTTCCTGACCTCCGACGCCTGGGCGCGGGCCCGCCGCTTCCCCGACGACTTCCGCGACGGCCAGGGCCCGCCGTTCAGCGTGGTCGTGGCGCTGGTCGAGGAGGGCATGCGGGCGGGCCTGCTGCGCGAGGACGACCCGCTGGAGACCGCCCTGGCCGTCACCGCGAGCACGCAGGGCCTGGTCCAGCAGTACCTGAGCGGCCGGATGAGCATGGCCGAGCCCGACTTCCGCGCCCTGTGCCACCGTACGGTGAGCCGGCTGTTCAACGGGGTGCGGAATAAACCCCTCACCCCGCCGTGTCGTTGACGAACATGGATATTCGTTACGCCGGTGGTCCGACCGCCGTCATCGAGCTGGGCGGCGTTCGGCTGCTGGTGGACCCCACGTTCGACCCGGCCGGTGAGCACCCGGTCGGCGCCAGGGTGCTGACCAAGACCGCCGGCCCCGCCTTCGGCCTCGACGAGGTGGGCCCCGTCGACGCCGTGCTGCTCTCCCACGACCAGCACCCCGACAACCTCGACAACGCGGGCCGGGCGTTCCTCGCCGAAGTGCCGCTGGTGTTGTCCACGAAGTCGGCGGCCGAGCGCGTGGGCGAGCCGGTACGAGCCCTGCCCAACTGGAGCGAGACCCAGGTCGGCCCGGTACGGGTGACCGGCGTGCCCGCCCAGCACGGCCCCGACGGGACCGAGCACCTGACGGGCGAGGTCACCGGGTTCGTGCTCAGCGGCGAGGGGCTGCCCACGGTCTACGTGAGCGGCGACAACGCCTCGCTCGACGTCGTACGGGCCGTGGCCGACCGGTTCCCGAGCATCGACGTGGCGCTGCTGTTCGCGGGCGGTGCGCGTACCCCGCTGGTCGACGGGTTCCTGACGCTGACCAGCGAGGACGCCGCCACCGCCGCCGAGATCCTGGGCGCGCGGCACGTCGTACCGCTGCACTTCGAGCAGTGGGGGCACTTCACCCAGGGCAGGGAGACGCTGGAGAAGGCGTTCGCCGGGTTCGGCGAGCGGTTCGTCCTGCTCGCTCCTGGCGAACGGGTGGAGCTTTCCTGATCTCGTCCTGACAGGGTGGTCCGGTGAGCTGGAGCACACGCGCGCTCGACGCGCTGGCCGCCGGGCCGCCGACCAGGTTGATCGACTTCCCCGTCCGGGCGCCCGGCGTCCGCCTGCTGCTGAAGGACGAGTCCGGCCAGCCGACGGGCAGCCTGCGCCACCGGCACGCCAGGGCGCTGTTCCGGCAGGCGGTGCTCGACGGGCTGGTCACCGAGGGCACCACCGTGGTCGAGGCGACCGGCGGCAACGCGGCGGTCGCGCAGGCGTGGTTCGCCCGGCGGCTCGGCCTGCCCTACATCGTGGTCATGCCGGGCCGGCGTGACCAGGCGCGGGCCCGCGCGGTGGAGGCGCTGGGCGGCGAGTGCCGGTTCGTGACACCGCCCCTGGCCATCTACGACGCGGCCAGGAGCATCGAGGGCCACTTCCTCGACCAGTTCGGACGGGCTGCGCCGCACGACCTGGCCGACGAGCTGTTCGCGCAGGTGCGTCCCGACTGGGTGGTGACCGGCGCCGGCACCGGCGCGACCTCGGCCACGCTCGGCGCCGTGGCCCGGGGGTTCGGCTGCCGGGTGGCCGTCGCCGATCCCGACGACTCCGCCTACTTCCCGGGCTGGACGCTCGACGTGCCCGACTACGCCACCGGCATGCCCTCGCGGATCGAGGGCATCGGCCGTCCCCGCGTAGAGCCGGGGTTCCGGCCCGACCTGGTCGACCTGGTGGTGCCGGTGCCCGACGCGGCGAGCGTGGCGGCGGCCAGGCACCTCAGGGAGGTCACCGGGCTGCCCGTGGGCGGCTCGTCCGGCACCGCGCTGTGGGCCGCGCTGGAGCTGGTCGAGCGCATGCGGGCCAGGGGCGAGAGCGGCACGGTCGTCTCGCTGGTGGGCGACGCGGCCGAGCGGCACCTGGCGACGTACCACGACGACGCCTGGGCCGCCGGCAAGGGCCTCGACGTCGCCGGCCGCCTCACCGAGCTGCGGCAGCGGGTCTGATCCAGCCCTCCAGCCCCGCCAGGAAGTCCTCGAACAGGTGGCGGTGGATCGTGTGCTCGGCCCCCGTGACCACGCGCACCTCGAACCCCTTGCCCCGCAGTTCCTCCTGGAACGCCGGCGGCACCAGGAAACTCGGGTCGGCCACCTGCACCAGCGACGGCACGACGGGCGCGGGCGTGAAGTCCATGCCCGACGCCTCGACGAGCGACAGCGCCGACCGGCGGTCCCAGCGCGCGAGCATCTCGACCTCGACCGCCACCTCCTCGGCCGAGAAACCGGGATGCATGGCGGTGATCAGCTCGCCGGTCTCGTCGGTGAAGTCCGCCATCGACTCCAGGGCGCCGCTCTCCAGCGTCGGCAGGCGGAAGGCCGGGTCGGAGTAGATCGCCCGTCCGGGCATGAGCCGTTCGACGGCGAGGCCGAGCGTGAGGCCGCCGAGCGAGTGCCCGATGGCCAGCTCGGGGTGCGCGGGCACCGACTCCGCCAGCGACGAGGCGAACAGCTCGGCCGGGTAGGCGTCGGCGCGGGGGCTCTCGCCGTGGCCGGGGAGATCGACGGCGATGACCCGGTAGCCGCGCGCGGCCAGCTCGGGCCCTACCCGCCACCAGCATCGCGAGTCGGCCATGATGCCGTGGACGAGGACGGCCAGGCGATCGCCCGAACCCCATTCACGAGTGTGCAGCTTCATGCGGCAGCCTCTCCTGATTATACGTATAAGCAGTTGATACCATCCACCCCGTGAACACGACAAGGGGGGACCGCCCGCCGACCAGCGTCGACGTGGCCAGGGCCGCGGGAGTCTCACAGGCCACGGTCTCCTACGTGCTCACCGACAACCCCCACGCCCGCGTGAGCGAGGAGACCCGCAGACGGGTCCGCGACGCCGCCGCCCGGCTGGGCTACGTGCCCGACGCCGCCGCCCGCACCCTGCGTACGGGCCGCAGCGGCATCGTGCTCATGCCGCTGTCGCGGGCCAGGGTGGGCCGGCTGGCGCAGCAGGTGTTCGACGAGCTGGAGGAGGAGTTCAGGACCCGCGGCTACACCCTCGTCCAGTACGGCGAGCGCACCCTCAAGGGCGTGGCCGCGGCAAGGAGCTGGCTCGCCCTGCGGCCCTCGGCCGTCCTCGTCGAGGCCGCGCGGCTGACCAGGCCCGCCGTGGACCTGCTGCACGCCTCGGGTGTCCGGGCCGTCATCGGCCTGTCCGACCAGCCCTCGCCCCTGGTGCCGGCCGTGGTGTTCGACCACCGGGCCCTCGGCGCCGCGGCCGCCCGCCACCTGGTCGACCGGGGGAGCCGGAGCCTGGCGGCCGTCGTGCCCCGGGAAGAGGGCCTCGACGCCATGGGACGGGCCCGGCTGGCGGGGGTGCGGGAGGTCGTTCCCGGGGCCGCGCGCATCGACCTGGCCTTCTCCGAGGAGGAGGCGGGGCGGATCGTCCGCGCGGGCGACCTGCCCGACGGCGTCTTCGCCTACAACGACGAGTACGCGATGTTGCTGATCAGCGCGTTGCAGGACGCCGGTCTGCGGGTCCCCGAGGACGTCGCCGTCGTCGGCGCCGACGACCTGCCGATCTGCACGCTCATGCGGCCCCGGCTGACCAGCGTGCACTTCGACGCCACCGCGAGCCCGGCCGACCTGGCGGGCGAGATCGACGGGATCGTCCGAGGAGAGCGGCCGTCCGTGGGCGGCGAGGTCGTCGCCCGGTTCGAGCCCCGGCTGGTGGTCCGGGCCAGCGCCTGAGGCCGCCGCCGGGCGCGTAACGAGTTGGACGCGCGTCTTGTCAGCCCTTCCCGTGCGACCTACAGTCCAGAGCAATCGTCGGTGATACGTATCATCACTGCCCGGAAAGGTCCCCCCATGGCTGAAGTTCTGAGCGGCGCGCTCAGGGACACCCGGCGTCTCGGGCCGCTCTACCTGACGCTTCCGCTGGCCAACGTCGCCGTCATGTTCCTGTGGCTGAGCGTGGGCGCGTTCGTCCTGCCCGTGCACGTGCAGCGCATCACCGGCGTCAACGACGTGGCCGCGCTGGGCCTGGCCAACTCGATCGGCCCGCTCATGGCCACCCTCGCCAACCCCGTCTTCGGCCAGATCTCCGACCGGACCAGGTCGCGCTTCGGCCGCCGCTCGCCGTGGATACTCGGCTGCGTCCTGCTGGGCGTGCTCGCCCTGTTCGCGCAGGCCAACGCGGGCAGCGTGCTCATGCTCGGCATCAGCTGGGCGGGCGTGCAGACCATCATGAACGGCTACCAGGCCGCCATGACCGCGATCCTGCCCGACCGGGTCCCACCGACCCGGTACGGCACCTATTCCGGCCTGTTCGGACTCGGCACGCCGCTGGCCACCATCGCGGCGTCGATCATGTTCATCGTGTTCCCACAGCTGGCCGCCGGCGGGGCGTACTACGTGGCGATGGTGTTGCTGCTGGTCGCGGCGGTGCTGGTCGTGGTCGTGACGCCGGACACGTCCTCGGTGGGGATGGCGCGTGAGCCGTTCAGCCTGAGGGCGTTCCTGGCCGGGTTCGTACGCCCGCTGAGGAGTCCGGACTTCGCCTGGGCCTTCGTGTCCCGCTTCGGCGTCATGCTCGGATATTTCGTCATCTTCACCTTCAACCTCTTCCTCCTTGAGGACTTCATCAAGATCCCCAAGGGCGAGGTGATCGCCACGATGGGCCTGCTGATGCTCATCGGCCAGGCCGCCACGCTGCTCGCGGTGCTCGTGATCGGCCCGATCTCCGACCGCCTCGGCCGCTTCCGGATGTTCGCGCTCGTCGCCGGGTTGTCCTCGGCGGTGTTCCTGGGCATCCCGCTGGTGATGCCGACGTTCCAGGGCATGATCGTCTACAACGTCGCGCACGGCATCGCGTTCGGCGTCTATCTGGCCGTGGACATGGCCCTGGTGACGAAGGTGCTGCCGGACCCCGGCGACGCGGGCAAGGACATGGGCGTCATCAACATCGCCAACGCCGGGCCGCAGATCCTGGCGCCCGCCCTCGCCGCCGTCGTCGTGGGGACGGGCGGCTACCCGGCGCTGTTTGTCGTGGGCATCGTGATCTCGCTGGTCGGCTCCGTCGGGGTCCTCAAGATCAGGGGTGTGCGCTAGCGTCGGCGGCATGACGGAACTTGACCCCAGATTGCGTGCCATCACCGATTTGATGGTGTCCGAGGCGCGCGAGGGGGGCGGCAGGCACGAGTACGACGGCCAGATCCAGGACCTGTCACCCGAGGGCGTACGGGCCGGTCTGGCCCGCCTCGGCGAGGGCGACGCGCCGGACGACCCGCACGACGCCGAGCACCTGCAGATCTTCGAGGCGGCCATGCGCACCCAGCTCGGCGAGCTGGAGCTGCACCGCAAGAACCCGCTGATCCACCTGTCCAACCTCGACCTGGCCTGCTACGACCGCGACTACGGCCCCGAGGCCGAGCGCGCCGCCGCCAAGGCCGACCACCTCGCGCTCTGGCCGCAGGCCGTGGACGCCGCGATCGCCGCGCTCGACCAGGTCCCGGCCCCGGTCGCCACGTCCCTGCTGGGCGCGGTGCGTGGCCTGTCGGCGGGCATCACCGACGAGGCCGCGATCGAAGCCCACGGCAGGCTCGTGGCCCATGTCGCGCACGCCGCCGCCGAGGGCGACCCCGACGCCGCGCTCGGTGGCGCGGCCCTGGTCAAGCTGATGAGCACCGCCGAGGGCCTGCCGGTCGACCTGGGCCGGCTGGCCGAGCGCGCCGACGCCGAACGCGACCGGCTCATGGGCCTGCTCGCCGAGTCCTGCGCCAAGCTCGGACGGGACGAGCGGCCCCTCGACGTCGTACGCGAGCTGGTCAAGGACCACCCCGACGCCGACGGCGTGATCGAGGCGGCCAGGATCGGCACCGAACGGGCCATCGCGTTCACCCGCGAGAAGGACCTCGTGCCCTACCACGACGGCGAGTGCCTGGTCGGGCTGGCGCCGGAGTCGCGCCGCTGGGCCATGGCCATGATGGCGTGGAACTCGCCGGGCGAGCCCGAGGGCCCGTCCTGGTACCACATCACCCCGCCCGACCCGTCCTGGGACGAGCGGGAGCAGGAGGAGTGGCTGGAGGTCTTCAGCAGCACCACGCTGCCCGCGATCAACGTGCACGAGGTCGCTCCGGGGCACTTCTCGCACGCCCGCGCGCTGCGCCGGGCCCCCTCGGACGTACGGCGGCAGCTCCAGTCGATGTCGTTCGTCGAAGGGTGGGCGCACTACGCCGAGGAGCTGTGCGTCGAGGAGGGCTACGCGCCCGACGACCCGCGTTTCGAGATCGGCGTCTGGGTGGAGGCCCTGATCCGGGTCACCCGGCTGGCCTGCGCGATCGGCGTGCACACCGGGCAGATGACAGTCGAGGAGGGCGCCAGGCGCTTCGAGTCCGACACCCACCTGGCCGGTCCGGCGGCGTTGTCGGAGGCCCGGCGCGCCTCCTTCGACCCGACCTACGGCCGCTACACCTGGGGCAAGTTGCTCATCCTCGACCTGCGTGAGCAGGCACGCGAGCAGTGGGGGACGGGCTTCTCGGTCCAGCGTTTCCACAAGGCGCTGTTCGACCTCGGCTCGCCGCCCCTGGGTTTGCTCGGCGCGATCCTGTAGCGTCGGTGGTGCCGAGCGAGCGCTAGGGAGGTTCAGGCCGTGCGTGAACTGTCCGGCAGGGCCGCGGTGGTGACGGGCGCGGCCAGCGGCATCGGCAGGGCCCTGGCCTTACGGTTCGCCGCCGAGGGCATGTCGTTGATGCTGGCCGACGTCGATCCCGGCGGCCTGGCCGAGACGGCCGCGCTGGCCGAGAAGGCGCTCGCCGGGCCGGGCGAGGTGCTCACGCAGGTCACCGACGTCTCCGACGCGGCGGCCGTACGGCACCTGGCCGACCGCAGCTTCGGCGAGCTCGGCGCGGTGCACGTGCTGTGCAACAACGCCGGCGTCTACCAGGGCGGCCACCTGTGGACCCGGACCCCCGAGGACTTCGCCTGGCTGCTCGGCGTGAACCTGTGGGGCGTGCTGCACGGCGTGCACGCGTTCGTGCCGCGCATGATGGCGCAGGACACCGAGGGGCACATCGTCAACACCGTGTCCGTGGCCGGGCTGTTCGCCGCGCCGCGCGCGGGCGGCTACGCCATCACCAAGTACGCCGCCCTGGCCGCCTCGCAGTCGCTCGCCCAGGACCTCGCCACCGTCGGCTCCAAGCTCCGCGTGACCGCGCTCTGCCCCGGCGCGGTCAGGACGCGGATCAACGATTCCGACCGCTCCCGCCCGGCCGACCTGGTCGCCACCCCGACCGACGACGAACTGGCCGCCCGCGAGGCCGTCGACGCGTCCATGGCCCGCGGGGTCGAGCCCGCCGAGGTCGCCGACCTGGTCGTCCGGGCCATTCACGAGGAACGGTTCCTCGTCCTCACCCATCCCGAGTTCGCCGACCGCCTGCGCAGGCAGACCGAGCTCCTGCTGGCCGGCGACCTGCCCGGCGCTACCAGCGGCGCTCGTGGGCCAGCACGCTCACCACGCTCCCGCGCCGGGGATTGACCAGCAGCCGGACGTGGTCGCCCGGCAACACGTCCTGGTAGAACCGCTCCTTGGCCCGGTACGCCGCCGCCCGCTCCGAGACGCCGTCGTGCAGGGCCACGTAACAGGTGCGCGAGGAGGACAGGTCGTCGCCGTGCTCGGCCACGATCCAGCGTTTGACCACCCGTCCCTCGACCTCCTGCCGCTTGGGCGCGCCGGCGTCGCGGGGAGCGGGCTCGACCAGGACGCCGCGCCACCCGTCGCCGGTGAAGATCCCCTCCTGCCGGGCGTCCACGGGCGCGGGCTCGGGCCCGGCGGCCTCGCGGCCGAGCGGCGTCAGCAGGAACCCGCGCCCGCCCAGCAGCAGCGCGACCCCGGCCACGAACGCCCCCGCCGTGGCGATCCAGCCGGGCCAGGACACACCCGCGTGGGAGATGGTGACGTACCAGGGCACGACGAGGGCGGCGGCCAGCAGCAGCGGCACGAGCATGCTCTGCCAGCGCCGCCGCGCGAGACCCAGGTCGATGGCGCTCTGGCGTACCAGGGGCACGAACTCGGCGTCGAGGTCGCCGCTGTCCGGCATCAGGGCGACGACCGGCGCCTGCGGCGCCCCCGCCAGCCGGGCGGCCACCCGGTCGAGCACCCACTGCTCGTACGGCCACACCCGCCCCTCGCCTTGCGCCGAGAGCGAAAGCCGATCACCCCGGATCGTCACCCATTCGCGCCTGGCCAGCTCGAACACCGTCGCGTGAAAGAGCTCGCCGGCCCGCAGCCCGCGTAAGAGCTCGACGACGGCGGGCGGCGCCGGGGGAGCAGGGGCCGCCGGGGCCGCGGCGGCCCGGCGAGTCGTCAACCCGAACGCGGCGGCCAGCGCGGCGAACCACAGGGCCCACGCCGAGGCCGGCCAGACAAGATCCACCGTTCTGTGTTAGCACGAGTGACGGTGTGAGGCCAGGCGTAATACCCGAGGCCGATACACTGAGGGCACCGCATTTCGCCTTTGGGGGGTTCTCACGGTGTCTGAATTCGACACAGTGCTGGTGGTCGACTTCGGCGCTCAGTACGCGCAGCTCATCGCCAGGCGGGTGCGCGAGTGCCACGTCTACTCCGAGATCGTGCCTTCGACGATGTCCGTCGAGGAGATGATGGCCAAGAAGCCCAAGGCGATCATCCTGTCCGGCGGCCCGTCCTCGGTCTACGCCGAAGGCGCGCCGCCTGTGCCTCACGGCCTGTTCTCGACCGGCGTGCCCACGTTCGGCATCTGCTACGGCTTCCAGGCCATGGCCCAGGCGCTCGGCGGCGAGGTCGCCCGCACGGGCATCGCCGAGTACGGCGGCACGGCGCTCGAAGTGCTCAACGAGGGCGTCATCTTCCAGGGGCTGCCCGCCACCCAGACGGTGTGGATGTCCCACGGCGACAGCGTGGCCGCGGCCCCCGAGGGCTTCGCGGTCACCGCCTCCACGAACGAGACCCCGGTCGCCGCCTTCGAGCACCCCGAGCGCGGCCTCTACGGCGTGCAGTTCCATCCCGAGGTGCTCCACTCCGAGCACGGTCAGGCGGTGCTCAAGCACTTCCTCGACGCGGCCGGCTGCCGTCCCTCCTGGACCATGCTCAACATCGTCGAAGACTCCGTCGAGGCCGTGCGCCGCCAGGTCGGCGAGGGCCGCGCCATCTGCGCGCTGTCGGGCGGCGTCGACTCCGCGGTGGCCGCCGCGATCGTCCAGCGGGCCATCGGCGACCGGCTGACCTGCGTCTTCGTCGACCACGGCCTGCTGCGCAAGGGCGAGGCCGAGCAGGTCGAGCGCGACTTCGTGGCCGTGACGGGCGTCAAGCTGCGGGTCGTCGACGCCGCCGACCGCTTCCTGAAGGCGCTGGAAGGCGTCACCGACCCGGAGGAGAAGCGGAAGATCATCGGCCGCGAGTTCATCCGCGTCTTCGAGGACGAGCAGCGCGCCATCATGGCCGACGGCCCGGTCGACTTCCTGGTCCAGGGCACCCTCTACCCCGACGTCGTCGAGTCCGGCGGCGGCACGGGCACCGCCAACATCAAGTCCCACCACAATGTCGGCGGCCTGCCCGAAGACCTCCAGTTCAAGCTGGTCGAGCCGCTGCGCGCGCTGTTCAAGGACGAGGTCCGCAGGGCCGGCGAGGAGCTCGGCCTGCCGCCCGCCATGGTCTGGCGGCAGCCGTTCCCCGGTCCGGGGCTCGGCATCCGCATCGTCGGCGAGGTCACCCGCGACCGCCTGGCGCTGCTGCGCGAGGCCGACGCCATCGCCCGCGAAGAGTTGTCCCGCGCCGGCCTCGACCGGCAGATCTGGCAGTGCCCGGTGGTGCTCCTGGCCGACGTCCGCTCGGTGGGCGTGCAGGGCGACGGCCGCACCTACGGCCACCCGGTCGTGCTCCGGCCGGTGACGTCCGAGGACGCGATGACGGCCGACTGGGCGCGGGTGCCCTACGACGTCCTGTCGCGCATCTCCACCCGCATCACCAACGAGGTGAGCGAGGTCAACCGGGTGGTCGTCGACGTCACGAGCAAGCCCCCGGGCACCATCGAGTGGGAGTAGCGCCACATGTGAACGGCCCGGGACCGATGTCGGCCCGGGCCGTTCGCATGTCCGGATGAGAGCGGTTAATGCAGGTCAGACCATTGGCTAGGGTGGAAGTAGGTCGATTCGCCGTGCCCGCCGGATCGTGGCCCGTTACGATTGCTCAGCCTATGGACGCATACCGGAAAGTTTCTTGGGAAAAGTGCGTTAGTTTGGGCCATTTCTTGGCCGTAGTGGGCAGTGGGGCACCTGAGGCGTCGATCCGCTAGAGCTCGGTGCCGGTGACGAAGGGTGCAATTGCCAACATGGCCCATGCGAGTGAGGATGTCCGGCAGCCGTTGGTGTTGCTCGTGGAGGACGATCCGCAGGATGCGCTGATCGTCCAGGAGCTGCTGGAGGACAGCGGCCTTGCCGTACGGCTGGAGTGGGCGCGCTCGGTCGACGGGGCGCGGCGGGCGCTGGCCCGGCTGCGCCCGCAGTGCGTGCTGCTCGACCTCGGCCTGCCCGACTCCTACGAGTTCTCGGCGCTGTCATCGGTGCTGGAGGCGGCCGGCGACGCCGCGGTCGTGGTGCTGACCGGCCTGGCCGAAGAGGGCGCCGGCCTCGCCGCGGTGACCGCCGGAGCCCAGGACTACCTGGTCAAGGGCCGCGTCGAGGCCGAATGGCTGGGCCGCACCCTGCGTTACGCGATACAGCGCAAGCAGGCCGAGCAGGCCGCCGTCGCGCTGCACACCGCACGCCTTCGCGCCAAGGAGAACGCCCGCCTGGAACGCGGCCTGCTGCCGACGCCGCTGCTGCAGCGCGTGCCGCTGGAGGTCGCCTCGCGCTACCGGGCCAGCCGCTCGGCCACGCTCGGCGGCGACTTCTTCGACGTCGTCGAGTCCGACGACAAGCTCGTGCACGCGGTGATCGGCGACGTGTGCGGCCACGGCCCCGACGAGGCCGCGCTCGGCGTCTGCCTGCGCATCGCCTGGCGGGCGCTGGTGCTCAGCGGAATGACCGGCGTCCCCCTGCTGCGCCAGCTCGAACGCATACTCAAGGCCGAGCGTGCCAGCTCGGAGATCTTCGTGACGATGTCCATGCTCGTCCTGGAGCCCGACCGGCACACCATGCGCCTGTGGCGCGCCGGGCATCCCGGCCTGCTGCTGCACACACCCGAGTCGGTGCACCTCGCCGACCCCCGGCAAGGGCCGGCGCTCGGCCTGCCCATCGAGGCGGACTGGGAGGCGGACCTGCTGGAGCTGCCCGAGGGCGGCGGCGTGACGCTCTATACCGACGGCCTCTTCGAGCGCCGGCTCCCGGGTGACACACCCCGCTGGCTGGGCGAGGAGGGCCTGCTGGAGCTCTCCCACCGGTGGACGGGGCTCGCCAGCGAGGAACTGCTCGACGCGATCCTGGCCGACGTCGAGTCGGCCTCCGTCCCCGACGCGACGGCCGACGACGTCGCCGTCGTGCACCTGCGCTGGAAAGACGAATCGTGAGCGAACGGGCACCCGTGCGGCAGGTTTCCGTCAAGCCAGGGGCCGACCAGGGGTTGCGGCGGCTGACCGTGCACGGCTGGTTCGTGGTGATGATCGCGGCCGTCTCGGTCCTGGTGGTCGCCTGCGTCGTGATCGCCACGGTCATGCTCGACCGCACCGCCCGGCTGTCCGACCAGGTGATCCTGCGCATCTCGCCGGCCAGGATCGAGGCCGCCCAGCTCCGCAGCACGCTGATCGACCAGGAGACCGGCGTGCGCGGTTTCCTGCTGACCGGCAACGACGACCTCCTGGAGCCGTACACCGCCGGGATCGAGGCCGAGCGGCGCAGCCGCGAACGTATCGCCGCGCTCATCGGCGACCGGCCCGAGCTGGTCGGCGAGCTGAACGCCGTCCGCGACGCGGCGGCCGCCTGGCGGCGCGACTACGCCGAACCGCTCACCGCCGACCGCCGGGCCGACGGCGCCATCCCGGCGAGTCGGATCGAGAGCGGCAAGCACGCGTTCGACCAGATCAGGACGCTGCTCGACCGGCAGGACGACCGGCTGGCCAAGGCCCGCCGGCTCGCCCAGGAGGAGCTGGAACAGGTCGAACGGGTCCGCAACCTGGCCTTCGTCGTCATGCTGATCCTGTTCCTGATGGCCGGCGTCGCGATGGCCGTCCTGCTGCGGCGGGCGATCGGCCGGCCGCTCGACGAGCTGCGCGAGGCCGCTCGCGACATCGCGGCCGGCGACTTCGACCGCGTCATCCCGGTCAGCGGGCCGGCCGACATCCGAGAGGTCGCCCGCGACGTGGAGTCGATGCGTACGAAGATCGTCGATGCCCTCGGCGAGTCCCGTCAGCAGCACGTCCTGCTGCGCGAGCAGGCGGCGGGCCTCGACGCCCAGGCCGAGGAGCTGCGGCGGTCGAACGCCGAGCTGGAGCAGTTCGCCTACGTCGCCTCCCATGACCTCCAGGAGCCGCTGCGCAAGATCGCCACCTTCTGCCAGCTCCTCCAGAAGCGCTACGGCGACGTGCTCGACGAACGCGGCCTCCAGTACATCCACTTCGCCGTCGACGGCGCCACCCGCATGCAGGTCCTGATCAACGACCTGCTCACCTTCTCCCGCGTCGGCCGCCTGTACGACGACCGCAAGCCCGTCGAGCTGGAAGAGGCGCTGGAGAAGGCGCTCGTGGACCTGTCGGCCGTCATCGAGGAGAACGGCGCGCAGATCGAGCGGCTCGACCCGCTGCCTCGCGTGATCGGCGACCCCACGATGCTCGGTATGCTCTGGCAGAACCTCGTCGGCAACGCGCTGAAGTTCCGTGCCCCCGACCGCGTACCCCGCGTCACGATCACCTGCGAGCAGCGGGAGAACGACTGGCTGTTCGCGGTCAGCGACAACGGCATCGGCGTGGACGCGGAGTTCGCCGATAAGATCTTCGTCATCTTCCAGCGCCTGCACAGCCGCGAGGCGTACACCGGCACCGGCATCGGCCTGGCGATGTGCAAGAAGATCGTGGAGAACCACGGCGGGACGATCTGGCTCGACACCGGCTACACCGAGGGCGCCCGGATCAGCTTCACCCTGCCCGCCGTAACCGACGAAGGAGCACCCGCATGACCGTCCAGCCCATCGAAGTGCTCCTGGTCGAGGACGATCCCGGCGACGAGCTCATCACCCGCGAGGCGTTCGAGGACAACAAGATCCGCAACAACCTCCACGTCGTACGCGACGGCCTGGAGGCGCTCGACTTCATCTACCAGCGCGGGGCCTACACCGAGGCGCCCCGTCCCGACCTGGTCCTGCTCGACCTCAACCTGCCGAAGTACGACGGGCGGCAGGTGCTGGAGAAGATCAAGGGCGATCCGGAGCTGCGGGCGATCCCGGTCGTCGTCCTGACCACCTCCTCGGCCGAGGAGGACATCCTGCGCAGCTACAAGCTGTTCGCCAACGCGTACGTCACCAAGCCCGTCGACCTTGAGCAGTTCATGGCCGTCATCCGGCAGATCGACGAGTTCTTCGTCACCGTGGTGCGGCTGCCGGGCCGTACCCGGCTGCCCGACGGCCAGGGCCTGGCCTAGTCGGTCGCCTCCGGGGGCGCGGCCGGAGGCCGCAGCGCGCGCCACGCCGACCGGGCGGCGGCGAGGAGCAGCCGTCCCGCGCTCGCCACGAGCAACGGCGTCAGCAGCAGCCCGACGAAGATCGGCGCGGCCATGTACCGGAAGTCCTGCGCCGAGATGTTGGCCAGCACGGCGAGCTGCTGCCCGGCCACGACCGCCGCCACCCCCAGGACGTACCGGTTGCGCAGGGCCAGCGCCCCGAGGGCCACCGCCGCGTACGACAGGTAGGCCCACGAGGCCCCCCGCCACCACACCCAGTCCCATTCGGGGGTCAGCGCCCCCGTCAGCCACGGCTCGGCGACCTGGTTCAGCTCCGCCGACAGCGGCCGGAGCGAGAACACCCCCCGCCCCGCGAAGTCCGGCACCTTGTACGGCCCCACGTACGTGTCCGCCGTGGGCCGCCGCGAGAACCGGTACGTCGTCCCGCCGACCACGTACGGATCCTGCACCGGGCTCCAGGCGATCGCCCCCCGGCACAGACGGGTGCCGATGATCAGGCCGGGATCGCCGGTCAGCAGCCGTTGCCACACGCCCAGCAACTCGCTCGCGCGGGCGTCGGCGGCCTGCCAGCTGAAGTCCCGCCGCCAGATGAGCAGGTTGACCGTGGCGCAGGTGCCGCCCTCCCACCACCTGCTGAGCGGCGCGACCGAGGCCATCAGCTCCTTGTCCTGCTCGGTGAACAGGTCGGGCCGCTCCCTGAACGCCACCGCGACGTCGGCGAAGGCCGTGTGGTAGACGTACGTCTTCGACGGGGCCGCGATGCCGAGCCGCGGGAACAGCAGGTTCGTGAGCAGCAGCGGAACGGCGGCCGCCACCGCGCCGACGAGCGCGAGGCGGACCCGCCGCGTGGCCACGATCACCAGCAGGACGGCGACGGCGATGCCCACGACGAGGAAGCCGTTCGCGCGGAAGAGCCCGAGCAGCGTCATGAGCACGCCGAGCCCGGCCAGGGACACGCGCCGGCGCGCGGCCATGCGCGCGCAGACCCCCGCGATCATGATCGCGCAGATCGTGAACGGCACGTCCTTCCACAACGTGACCGTGAACGCCCCCACCGTCGGCGTCAGCGGCGCCAGCATCGCCACCAGCGTCGTGGTCCGCCGCGGCGCCCCCAACGCCCCGAGCGACCGCGCCAGGTACGTCAACGCCCCCGCCATCGCCGTGGTCTGCGCGAACGTGACCGCACCGAGGTCACCGGTCTTGGTGAAGCTGAGCCACAGCAGCGCGTCGTAGGCCACCGAATGATCGCTCACCCAGGGTCCGACGATCGTGTGGCTGAGGTAGAGCACCGAGTCGCGGCTGAACAGCCCGGGGTAGAAGGCCGCCCACCAGCAGGCGAGCACCGCCTGAATGATCAGGAAGGTCGCGAGGGCGACCCACGGCCTCGGCCGTGCGACGGCGGTGCTGACACTCTCCATGGTTCCAGGACTTCGGAGGGAGACGTGCTCAGAAGTAGCTCACTCCGGACTCCGGCCCCTTGCCGCGCAGCAGCGTCGGGACGGTGACGAGCGTGTAGCCCTGCTTCTTGAGCTCCTTGATGATCTCAGGCATCGCCTTGACGGTCTGTGGGACCGTGTCGTGCATGAGGATGACGCCGTCGCGCTTGGCCAGCTTGAGCACGGTCGCCTTGATCTTCTTGGCGTCGCGCAGCTTCCAGTCGAGCGTGGTGCCCGTCCACAGGATCTCGGCGAGGTCCTGCTGGTCGGCCATGCGGAGCACGCGGTCGTCGGTGTGGCCGTAGGGCGGCCGGAACATCGTCGGCCGGCGACCCGTGGCCTCCTCGATCAGAGCCTGCGTGGTACGCAGCTCCTCAAGGATGGCGTTGTCGTTGAGTGTCGGCAGCGAGGGGTGCGAGTAGGTGTGGTCGCCGATCGCGTGCCCCTCCTCGGACTCCTGCCGGGCCAGCGCCGCGCGCCGCTCGACCTGCTTCGCGACGAGGAAGAAGGTGGCCTTGGCCCCCTCCTTCCTGAGCACCTTCAGCAGCGTGGGCGTGTGCTCGCTCGGACCGTCGTCGAACGTCAGCGCCAGGCACTTGAGACGGGCGCAGTCGACCTTCGGGGCGGCGGCAGCGGCAGCGGGGGCGGCAGGGACCGCGGTCAGGGCCAGAGTGGCCGCGAGCAAGGCGTGAATCACCACAGGCGACAGCCTAGGACCATCCAGGCCCGCCCGCGCGCGCGGTCATCGACTTGAGACCTGACCCGGCCCCCGACAGGTTCGCGGCCCTACCGGGCCGGCCTGGCCCGCAGGAACAGCGTCACACCCTTCAGCGACCTGACCGGGAGATGGCGTTCGGCGCGTACGACCAGCGACAGGCCGGCGTTGACCAGCGCGGGCGTCTTCTGCAGGTCGCTGCCCGTCGAGCGCCGCCGGTGCCGGGCCACCAGCGGCCGCAGCAGCACGTTCCAGCTCCACAGGCGTTCGATCGTCAGCCCGGCCTTCTCCACCACGTCGGTCAGGGTGTCGCGGTCGTAGCGGCGTACGTGGCCCACGGCGTCGTCGTGCGCCGACCACAGCGCCATGTCGCACGGGACCGCGATCAGCGTGTGCCCGCCGGGGGCCAGCACCCGGGCGATCTCCTCGGTGACCAGATGGTCCTCGTGGATGTGTTCGAGCACGTCGAAGGCGGTCACCAGGTCCATGCTCGACGACTCGAACGGCAACGCCCGCGCGTCCGCGCGTACGGATCTGAGCCCGCGCTCCCTGGCGATCTCCACCGCGCTCTCGCAGTAGTCCGTCGCGGTGGCGTCCCATCCGGCCTCGACCAGCACCCGCGTGTTCCCGCCGCCGGCCGCGCCGACGTCCAGGGCCCGCCCGGGACGGCCCAGCCCGCGCAACTCCCTGCGGAGGATCGCGCGGCGTTCCCGATACCACCAGTGGGCGTCCTCAAGCGCGACCAGCCGGCGGATTTCAGTGGTGTCCATAAGGCTTATTTCCTCGTACGGGAGAAGACCCAGCGGTCCAGTGCGGTGAAACGGATCAAGGTGAGCAGGCCATAGGTGGCGACCACCGCGCTCATCTCCATCAACCGCCCGGCCCCCGGCGACATGCCGCGCAGCCCGAGCACGGCCGAGGTGGTCAGCAGGTAGTTGACCAGGAAGAGCAGCGCCGCCCGCAGATGCATCGCGGTACGCCGCCCACCCAGCCGGTTGAACGTCCACCGCCGGTTCGCCTCGGTGTTGACGAACCCGGTGAGCACGAGCGCGCCCAGGTTGGCCGGGGCGGGCGACCAGACCCCGCGCAACGGCAGGTAGATGAGCGCGTACAGCAGGACGGAGAACACGCCGATCGCGGCGAACGAGGTGAACTTCGCCAGCGTCACCGCCCTCGGCCGGGCGACCACGGCGTCGGGATGCGTCGGCGTCAGCTCCGAACGCGCCACCTCGACCTCGGCCCGGCCCGTCGACATCGCCCAGGCGACCCTGGCCAGGCCCTTGAGGTCGTCGATCGCCGTCCTGACCACGCGGACGCGCGAGTCGGTGTCCTCGATCCAGTCGACCGGCACCTCGTGCACGCGCAGGCCGTTGTGCTCGGCCAGCAGCAGCAGCTCGGTGTCGAAGAACCAGGCGTCGTCCTCGATCTTGTCCATGAGCGGCCTGACGACGTCGGTCCTGGCCGCCTTGAAGCCGCACTGCGCGTCGCTGAACCTGACCCCGAACCCGTACCTGAGCAGCGCGTTGTAGCTGCGCGAGACCACCTCGCGGCGGATCGAGCGCAGGGTGCGGGCGCTGTGGGCCAGCCGGGTGCCGATGGCGATCTCGGAATGCCCGCTCGCCACCGCCGCGACCAGCGGGAACAGCGCGCCGAGGTCGGTGGACAGATCGACGTCCATGTACGCGACGATGTCGGCCGGGCTCTCCCGCCAGGCCGCCTTGAGCGCCGCTCCCCGGCCGCGGATGTCGAGCCTGCGAGCGTGCACGCGGTCGTGCTCGGCGGCCAGGCCGGTGGCGATGGGCCAGGTGGCGTCGGTGCTGCCGTTGTCCACGACCGTGATGCGCCACGGCAGCGGGAAGTTGTCCTCCAGGAACCCGGTCAGCGTGCGCACGCAGCCCGGCAGGGCGCGCTCCTCGTTGAGCACGGGGATGACGATGTCGACGGTCGCCAGACCGGCCGAGGTGTCGAGTACGTCGGTGCTCGGGTCCATGGCAGCACGCGTGTCCATAGAGTTCCCTGATCGCTTGTGGCGGTAGGTCCACGGAAATGGTGCTGGGGACGTCCAGAGGGGCGCGTGCCGTTTCTGTTCACCATGCCATGAACGAGGTCAATCTTTACCCGGTCGTGAGCTCGTACACGGAGGAGTCGGCGTTCTGGAAGCGGAGTCTGGCGTATCTCCCCAACGCTGGATTTATGCCGGTAAACAGCCATTTGACGCCGTATTTCTGGGCCAGTCGGTGGACGTTGCGGGCCGACGGCTCCCGGAAGGCCGCGTCGTTGTCGGCCAGCCGCGCCTGGTCGGCGAACGGCACATGGAGGTAGGGGGTCACGAACAGCTCGGCGCGCGACAGCGTGCTCTCGGCGTACCCCCAGCCCTCGACCAGCACCCGGCGCTCGGTGAACCCTGACACCCAGAAGTGCCTGCTGTCGCACGTACGGCGTGGGACCGGGTTGCGGCAGTGCAGGTCGGTGGCCACCACGTCGCCGGGCGAGGAATGGTCGCGCAGCCATCGTCCGGCCTCCAGCGCCCCGGTGGGGATCAGCCGCTCGCGCTTCCAGGACTCGGGCGCGACGTGCACGACGGTCTCCCGTAGCGAGGTCGGGCCGGTGTACCCGGCCAGCAGCGCCACCACCGCCAGGGCGAACCCCCTGCGCCGGAACGCCAGCACCCCCGCCGCCACCCCCGCGAGCACCAGGTACGGGACCATCACCCGGACCAGCACCCCACCCGGCGGCTCCAGCCGCGCGGCCACGACGGCCACCGCGACCCCCAGCCCCGCCGCCCCCGCGACCACCGCCCACGGCACCCGCCGCCGCTCCAGCGCCGCCACCACCCCGCACACCGCCGCCACCGACAGGTACGGCCGCACCCCTTCGAGGAAGTAGAGCTGCGCGTCGGACGGATGGCCGAGCACCAGGATCGCGCCGATGCCCGCCAGCCCGATCCCGACCGGCAACAACACCTCGGGATCCAGCAGCCGGCCCCCCAACGCCGCCACGCCGCCCCACACGCAGACCAGGCAGAACAGGTGAAGGCCGACGAACACCAGCACCGGCCCCCACGGCTCGGCGGCCAGCGCGGGCGGCGCGACGTCCGCGACCACCCCCCACAGCGTGCGCATCGTGGCGAACGGCGCCACCACCGTGCCCTGCGCCCCCCGCCCGAACACCACGAACTGCGCGATCAGCAGGCAGCCGAACGTGATCATCGCCGGCACGACCCACTCCAGGCGCAGCCGCCGCTCCACCGGCAACCGTACGACCAGCACGAACAGCAGCCCGGCCAGCAGCAGCGGCAGGAACGTGGCCTTCGCCCCGGTGAGCGCGAGCAGCAACACGGCCGCCGCCGTCCAGCCCCTCGGCCGCCTCGCCGTGAGCACCAGCACCACCGGCGCGAACAACAACGCGCCGAACGTCTGCGTCGGGCTGGCCCACACGGTGAACATCGACCGCGAGGTGAACACCACACCCTCCCGCAAGGCCGGGGCGAACAGGAAGTACGTGACCGCGACCGCCGCGACCCCCGCCCCCCACCGGCCGCCGAGCCGCCGCCCGAGCACCGCCACGAGCACGACCATCGCGAACATCATTGGCAACGTGGACAGCCGGTAGACCAGCGTCAGCGGCTCGATCCCGGTGACCCAGCTCGTGGCCGCCATCTCGGCGTAGACGAACCAGTGGTAGGACAGCCGCTCGCCCAGCACCGACGGCAGCGTGGGCGGCACGTGGTTCCTGACCTCGCCCAGCAGGGCCAGGTGGTAGGGCATGTCGACGTACGCGTCCGTGATCGGCACCCGGTAGAGCGAGCGGGCGCAGAAGGCCAGCAGGTAACCGGCGACCCCCGCCAGCGACCACGCGCACCACCAGGGCATCCGCTCCCGCCCGGCCCGGCCCCGCCAGTGACGCCGCAACCCGGGCACCGCGAGGAACGTCCCGGCCACCGCGACCGGCCATGCCGCCACGAGCAGCGGCAGGCCCGCCGCCCGCGCGGGGATGTAGAGCAGCACCTCGAACGCGTACCCGAGCGCCAGCCCGGCGGCCAGGTCCTCGGGCAGCGACCGGCCGCCGCCCGTACAGGCCCGCCACAACAACGTCCCCGGCAGCGCCACCCCGAGCCCGACATAGCCCCCGAACGCCACCAGATCACGGACCGGCACCCCGCACCACAGCAGCACCACCACGGCCGCGGCCAGCACCACCCCCGCCGGAACCCACCCCGACCCGGCAAGCCGCCACCGAGGCCGCCCGCCGAGCCGTACGACCTCCTCAACCGCCGCAACCGTCATCCCCCACCAAACCCCCCGACAACGACCACTCCACCCGCGCCCACCGAACTCAGCCCCCGGATCGGCGGGACGGTCGTCATCGGGACGCCGGCCCCGACCGCGGCCGGTCAGCCCGGCGCGGGCTCATCTGACCACGGTCACCAGCCGGGTGAACTCGCCCGGCAGATCGACCCCGTCCCACACCCGGTCGAAGCTCAACGCGCTCCCCACCGGGACCATTCGATCGACCCCACGCCCTCCGAGCCCCCTGGCCAGCTCCTCCAGCTCGTCCGGCGCGAACCCGAAGTGGGTCATCGTCTGGTCCTTACGCTCGACCAGCGGGATCAGCTCGGCCAGCGCCCGCACCCGCGCATGCGCGAACGTCCCGGCTCCCAGCCACCGCCGCGGCATCGCGGCCGCCGCGGCCAGCGTCACGTTGGCCAGCGCGTTGCCCCGGAACTCGATCATGTCCACCAGCCCGTCGGCGGCCAGCCCGTAGACCGACACCCGCTTCTCCACCGCCATCGCCGCGTCGACACCCCACCCGCGCCCGGCCAGCACCCGCGACACCTGCTCGGTGAAGTCCTCCCGCGCCGAATCGCAGTCGTCGTCGGCCCCCACCCAGAAGACCGTGCGGGGCGAGGAGCAGGCGGCCTGGTCGAACCAGTAGGCGTCGTTGACGAACCCCTCGGCCGCCGCCACCCTGGCCACCCGCGGCGCGCACAACCAGGCCGCCGCGTTCACCACCGCGAACGACGAACGATCGGGAAAGGTCAGCTCACGGGCGTGCGGCGCGAGCGGATGGCGGCGCACCTCGCGTACGGTGTCGTCGCCGCCCCAGACGACCCGCAGGTCGCAGGCGGCGGACAGGCCCGCGGTGACCGCCTGCGCGCGGCGGTCGTAGGACACGATCCGCTGCGTCGCCGCGACCACCGGATCGGCGTCGGCCAGCGCCTCGCGCAGCGTGTCGACGATGACCGTGGCGACCGCGCCCGCGCGCGGCGACAGCCGGACGACGTTGCGGTTGCCCATCAGGGCCGACAGGGCCCAGGAGTAGACGAAGACGGTGTCGACGTTCGCGGGCGGGAGGTGGAAGACCAGGCCGCGCGGCACGCGTACGTGATGGGTGCGCAGCCCGTCGAGGGTGCGGGCCAGCTCGCTCGGCCGCAGGAAGAACCCCAGCGAGCCCAGCTCGGGATGGCGGCGGGCCAGTGCGGGCCGCAACAACCGCCTGCCGAACGCCGTCAGGAACCCGCGCACCCGCTCGTCGCCCACCTCAAGGGGCACCCCCTGCCGCATCTCGGCGACCAGGTCCTCGACGCGGACGGGCGAGTCGCCGGCCGGAAACCGCACCACGATCTCGGCGCCGTCGCCCACCCGCGGGATCCGGGCGGTGATCGATTGATCGGTCATCGGCCGCCCTGCCCGAACGTGTCGCTGCAACCGCGCGCCTCGGCCCGCGGCAGCCTGCCCAGCACGGTGAACCGCTTGCCCGGCCAGTGGCCGTCGTCGACGCCGTGCACCATGCCCAGGTCCTCCGTCAGCAGCGCGTGGCCGGGGTAGGAGGTGGGCAGCGTGCTGACCACCTCGATCAGGCCCGGCACGCCGGGCGGGAGCTCCCGCCAGGTGTCGGGGTCGCGGATCACGACGTCGGCGAAGTCGGGGCAGTAGAGGCCGTCGCCGTCGGGGCCCTCCAGGAAGACGGTGCCGATCTGCTCGACCATGCCGTAGAAGTTGTGCACCCTGGTCAGGCCGCACTCGGCCGCCAGGCGCCGGCGGAAGCCGTCGTTGTCGACGGCCTGCTCGGCCAGTCGTTTCCAGCCGCCGGAGTGGATCAGCACCCCCTGCGACAGGTCGGCCCCGAGGCCGAGCAGGAAGAGCCAGACCATGAACGTGAACCCGAAGATCAGGAACGGCTCACCGCCGTGGCGGGCCAGGAACGCCTTGACGGCCTCCGCGTCGACCTCGCCCCGCTCGTCGAGGACGAAGGTGTGGTCTCTGCCGAAGTTCATCATCCCGAGCACGCCGGCTCCCCGGGCGCTCAGGGTCGGGTCGCGCACGACCGACCGGCCGTCGACGATCAGCATCGGCAGCCGCCGCTCGCCCAGCACCGCCCGCAACGTCGCGGCCAGCATGCGCGGCTGCGCGGCGGCGGCCTCCCGGTCGAGGTAGACCCGGCTCGGCCGCTGCCCGGTGGTGCCGCTTGAGGTCAGCACCCGGAACACCTGCTCGGACGGTACGCTGCGCAGCTCGTGGGTCTTGAACAGCCGCACCGGCAGCCACGGCAGGTCCACCACCCGCTCGTACGGCGGATGTGAGCCGATCGCGTCGAGGATCCGCCGGTAGGGCGCGCACGCCCGCCGATGCCGCTCGGTCAGCGCCGCCAGCTCCCCGGCCAGCGCCGCCTCCCGCGCGACCGAATCGAGCGTGAACACACTCATCAACCCGCCTCCGTGCGGGACTCCAGGGTGCGGTAGTCGATCTTGCCGGTGGGCAGCAGCGGCAGCCGTTCGACGGGGCGGACGTCGAAGCCGCTCCAGTGCAGCCGCAGCTCGGCGCCCAGCCGCCGGGCGAGGTTGCGGCACGCGGCGATGTCGAGCCCCTCGGCCCACACCGTCACCCGGTCGTCACCGCTGGTCGCCGCGACGGGCACGGTGTCGCGCAGCAGGAGCTCGACGTCGTCGAGGTTGATCCGTACGCCGAAGATCTTGGCGATGCGCTTGAGCCGGCCGGTGATGTACAGGAAGCCCTCGTCGTCGAGCCGGCCGAGGTCGCCGGTACGCAGCACCCCGCCCAGGTCGTCGCCCCTGGCCAGGTCGGCGGCGCTGTCGGCGTAGCCCATCATCACGCTGGGCCCGTGGAAGACGACCTCGCCCTCGTCGATCGTCAGCCGCCCACCGGGGACGGCCTGCCCGGCCGAGCCCGGTTTGTCGGCGAGCCGGTCGGGCGGCAGGACGGTGATGCGGGCCGTCGCCTCGGTCTGGCCGTACATGACGAAGAAGCGGTCGGCCTGGGCGGCGAACAGGGGCACCAGCTCGGGGTTGAGCCGGCCGCCCGCCTGGGTGAGCGTGCTGATCGTGGGATGCTCGGCGCGGTCGAAGCGGAGCCGGCGCAGCATCTCGTACTGGTAGGGGACGGCGGCGAGCGAGGTGCACTTGTGCTCGTCGAGGTGTGTCCAGAAGGACCGTTCGAGCAGCCCGGCCTCGGTCAGGACGACCGTCGCGCCGGCGGCCAGGTGGCTGTTGAGCACGGACAGGCCGTAGCTGTAGTGGAGCGGCAGGCTCGTGGGCGCGATCTCGCCGGGCATGATCGACAACGCCGAGGCGATGGCGGCGGCGTTGGCGGAGACGGCCTCGCGGGACAGGCGTACCAGCTTGGGGTTGCCCGTCGAGCCGGACGTGGCGAGGAGCACCGCCAGGTCGGGATGCGGGTCGGGGGCCGGGCCGCGGCCGGCCGGCGGGCCGTCGGCCACGTGGGTGAACCCCACCAGCGCCACGGGACGGAACCGGCTCACCAGGTCGGCCAGGGTCGCGGCCGACAGGTCGGGATCGAGCAGCGCGATCGGCCGGCCGGTCTGCCAGGCGGCGAGGTAGCGCAGCACGGAGGCCGGGTTGTTGCGCATGCCGCAGAACAGCGGCCCGGGGCGCAGCCTGGACAGCGCCTCGGCCACGCGGTTGACGCGCCGGGTCAGCTCGTCGCCGGCCAGGGCCTCCTGGTCACCGGCGGCGACGAGCCGGGCCTGCGGGGACGGGAACATCACGGCACCAGCCCGCCGTCGACCCCGAGCACCTGGCCGGTGATGAACGACGCGGCGGGCGAGAGCAGGAACGCGACCGCCCTGGCGACGTCGTCGGGCCTGCCGAGGCGCCGGAGCGGGGTCGCCGTCACCGCCGCCTCACGGGCTCCCGGCTGGAGCGTCTCCAGCATGTCGGTCTCGACGTAGCCGGGGGCGACGGCGTTGACCCTGATGCCCGCCGGGCCCAGCTCCTTGGCGGCGGCGAGGGTGAGGCCGATGACGGACGCCTTGGTCGCGGAGTAGGCCGCCTGGTAGGCGCCGCCGGCGCGGCCCATGACCGAGGAGACCAGCACGACGGCGCGGCCCTGCCCCCGCAGCAGCGGCCGGAACGCCAGTTGCAGCGTGTGGGCCGGGGCCACCGCGTTGGTGCGGTAGAGCTCGTCGATGGTCTCGGCGCGGGCCATGGCCAGCGGGCCGGAGGCGTGCACCCCGGCGTTGACCACCAGGGCGTCGAGCCGCCCGTGGCAGCGGGTGATCTCGCGCATGTGGCCGGCGACCACGCTCCGGTCGGCCACGTCGCCGTGGACGCAGCCCGTCGGGCCGCCGGTCTGCGCGGCGACCTCCGCGGCGGCCTTCTCCGCGCGCTCGGCGTCGCGGCCGTGCAGGACGACGGTGTAGCCCGCGGCGGACAGGGTGGTGGCGATGGCGCGGCCGATGCCCCTCGTCGACCCCGTGACCAGGGCGACGGGGGCCTCAGACCGCGGCTGCGCCGATTCCATGCTTCTCCAGCAGCTCGCCCGCCTTGGCGAACGAGCTCATGTCGATCATGTCGTCGGTGTCGATCATGATGGAGAACTCGTCCTCCATCGCCGCGATCAACGCCATGTGGGCCAGGGAGTCCCACTGGGGGATGCCGCGGTATTCGAGGCGGTCGACGTGGGCGTCGGCCGACAGATTGAGCGCCGTGCGGAAGACGGCCCGCAGGCGGTCGAGATGACTCATGATGTCTCACTCTCTGTCCTCAAGCCACGACGCAGTGTAGCGGGGATTGTGTTGACAGGAGAAACCAAGCCCCCGACGTGAGTAATGGAAGCGTATAACGGCGCGTGGTCGTCGTTCGGGGCTGGGAATGTCCCAAGGGGCGCGCCAACCGCTACAGGGGGAATGATGGACGAATCCAATCACTGGTACGGGCACTCGCGCATTCTGGGCAGGTACTGCGACCTGCCGGACGAGACGCCAAAACGAATCCAGGGTTTCCTCCAGCACGGATGGAACTATCTCCATGGATTTCCCCCGAACGACCATTGGTGCAGCCCGGGGTATCCCCGTTTCATCTGGTCCGACGTGCTTCGACGCCGGGGCTGGTCGATGGGACGACGCGGCCACTATCTCATCGGCGCGCCCTGGATCTACCTCCTTTACCTGGAGTCCGAGCTCGGCGTGACCTCCGAGCGGAAGGGTACGATCTGGTATCCCTTTCATGGCTGGGAAAAGTCGTCCGTGAACGGGGACCACGCCCGCCTCGCCGACGAAATCCGAAATGTCGAGACCGAACCGGTAACTGTCTGCCTTTATTGGCTGGAATATGCAAATCCGGACATCCGGCGGGCGTACGAATCGAGGGGATTCAAGGTCATCTGTCACGGCGAGCGCGGCTCCCGGTGGGAGAGCAAGGGGCGCGACTTCCTGCGCCGGCAGCTGATCCAGCTGCGGCGCCACCGCAGGGTGGCCTCCAACCGGCTCGGCAGCGCGCTGTTCTACGGCGCGTCGGTCGGCTGCGAGGTGGCCGTGTACGGAGACCCCATGCAGTACGAGGACGAGCGCCCCGAGTACGGGGGCACGGCACGCCGCATGCGGCTCTGGCCCGAGCTGCACGGCACGCACGTCGATCCCGGGCTGGCCGCCGAAGTGGCGCGGCAGGAGCTCGGATTCGAATATCAGGCGACACCGGAGGAGCTACGGCGAATGTTCGGATGGAAGCGGGTGCCCGGGGGAGCGCCGGCAGGAGGAGACGCGGCGGGGGCGAGGCGGCCCGAGCCCTCGGGCAGGGTGACCGCCTCCGGGCGGCCGGGCCCGCTCCGGGGGGCGCGGTCATGAGCGAGCGCGTGAACGAGGCGCCCGGCAACGTCCGGCTGATCGGCGGCGAGATGCTGCTGTGGTCGGACATGTCCCACATGGCCGGCGTCACCGACTGGCGCGGCGCGGCCCTGGAGCTGGTCAGGCGGGTGATCCCGGGGACCGGCCGGGTGCTGCTGGTCGGGCCGCATCCGCAGGTCCTGGTCGACGACGTGGTGAGCCGCGCGGGCGAGACGGCCGTGTTGCTGCGCTCCTACCCCGACGCCTGCGCCCTCGGCGAACGGCACCCCGAGCTCGCCGTCCACTGCGGGCGGCTCGACGTGTTCGACGCGGAGGAGCCGTACGAGCTGGTGCTGGCGCTCGACGGGCTGCTGCGCACGCATTCGGCCGAGGCGCCCGCGACTGCGTGGACCGAGTCGCTGCGCGCGCTGTCGGCGCTCGTCGCGCCCGGCGGGCGGCTGGTGCTGGGCGTGCGCAACGACCTGGGCGTCGACCGGTTCATCGAGGCCAGGACCGCCGACCGGGAGGGCGGCGACGACCAGTGGGCGCCCCACGGGTTCGACCCGAGCTACCCGAGCGGGCCGGGCGCGCTCGACGGCGCTCTGGAGGGCGCGGGGCTGAGCGTCGAGCGCTGTTACGCGGCCTATCCCGGTCGCCAGGCGCCCCGGGCGCTGCTCGCGCGCGAGGCGCTCGCCTTCGACCTGCCGGAGTCGATCACGTTCCCGCTGAGCGCCAGGGGCGGTGACCGGACGCTGGTGGCCGACCCGTTGCGGCTGACCCGGCTGGTGTTCCGCCACCGGCTGGGGGAGGAGCTGGCCCCGCTGTGGCTCGCCGTCGCCACGCGTCCCCCGGCGCCTCCCGGCCCGGCGTCCGCGCCGCCCGCCCCCGCGTCCCGGCTCTCGCCGTACGACGACGTCGCGGCCGACGAACCCTGCGGCGAGTTCGACACGGGCCCGGAGGAGTGGGAGGGGGTCGCGTTGCCGCTCGGGCTGATCGAGGAGGGCGCGGCCGTCCATGAGCTGACCAGGAGCGGCCTGCGGCGGCTGCCCGACGGCGAGGAGCACCCGGCCCCGGCGGGCCGCGTGGTCGAGGAGATCCTGGTCGAGGCGTGCGCCCGCGAGGACACCAAGGCCGTGCGCGAGCTGCTGGCGGCGCTGGCCGACTGGCTGGAGTCCGACGGCGGGCCGTGCGTGGCCGCCGACAGCCTCGTCTACGACGGCGAGCGGTTCGCGGCCATCGCGCAGACCGCCACCCCGGCCGTCCCGCCCGAGCCGCGTGTGGTGTTGTGCCGCGTCCTGTGGCGCTTCGCCGTACGCCTGCTGGCCGCCGGGCACCACCACCCCTGGCCGTGGCCGCTCGAAGCCGACCAACTCACGCTCACCCTCTGCGGCATGGCCGGCCGCCCCTGCGACCCCGGCGACCTCGACCTGGCCCGCAAGTACGACGCCGAGCTGGGCCACCCCGGCGAGCAGGCCGACACGCCCACCTACCGTGACCTGCTCGGCGCCCGCGACCGTCTGGCCGACCAGCTCACCGCGGCCCTGGCCAGGATCTCGCGCCTGGAGACCAAGCTCTCCTACCGCGAACGCGAGCTGGTCAGGGCCAAGTCCAAGGTGAGAAGGACCCAGCGCAAGTCCGCCGCCGTCCGGCGCACGCTCGGCTACCGCCTCTCCCGGCGTCTGGCCCGCCCGCGCAGGGTCGCCCGCAGGGTCATCCGAATGCTGTCCGGTTGACGAGCCGACGACAACGCTGAGGAGTGCATGTGCCGGTTATTTCGGTGATCGTCCCTTTCCACAACGTCGAGAAGTACATCGGTCCCTGTCTGGACTCCATCTCCGAGCAGACGCTGTCCGACCTGGAGGTCATCTGCGTCGACGACGGCAGCCGCGACGACGGGTACACCGAGGTCGAGGCCAGGCAGGCGGCCGATCCCCGGATCCGTCTCATCAGGCAGCCCAACCAGGGCGTCGGACGCGCCCGCAACGTCGGCCTGGTCCAGGCGACCGGCCGCTACCTGGCCTTCGTGGACGGCGACGACACCGTGCCGCGGGAGGCGTTCAAGCGGCTGGTGTCCTCGCTGGAGTCCACGGGCTCCGACCTGGCCTGCGGGAACGTCATGCGGCTCTACCGCAACCTGCTCATCCCCTCCTGGGCGCACCGGGAGGCGTTCGCGACGCCGGTCAGGCGTACCCACATCACCCGCCACCCGCTGCTGATCCGTGACCGCATGTTGTGGAACAAGGTCTACCGCCGCACCTTCTGGGACCGGCTCGGCCTGAGCTTCCCCGAGCGCATGTACGAGGACCAGCCCGTCGCCATGGCCGCTCACGTGGGGGCCCGCTCGGTCGACGTGCTGTCCAAGGTCGTCTACCACTGGCGGCAGCGCGACGAGCCCGGCTCCTCGATCACCCAGCGCCGCCTGGAGCCGGGCAACCTGCGCGACCGGTTCCTGTCGGTGCTCCAGACCGCCGACCTGCTCGCCCGCGAGGCGCCGAAGCTCAGGCACGACTTCGACTGCGACACGCTCGACATCGACCTGACCGTGGCCGTCGAGGCGGCCGCGACGAAGGGCGTCGGGCCCGAGCTGCTCGACCTGATGGTGCGCTACCTCGACGGCGTGTCCCGCGAGTCCTGGCTGAGCGCGCCGTTCGAGCACCGGCTCCAGGTCCACCTGCTGCACCGGCGGCGGCTGGCGGAGCTGGCCGAGGTGTTCGAGCAGGCCCGCGAGGGGCGGCTGCAACCGCGCATCAACCCGTCCGGCCTCCTGCGCCGACGCTGGTACGGCCGCCACCCGGCGATGCCCGGCCACCTGTCGGAGGTATCCGCCGAGCTGACGCTGACCGCCCGCCTGGTGTCGCTGGAGTGGCGTGACGACGTGCTGACCGGCGTCGGCCGGGCGGCGCTCGGCCGCTTCGACGCGGGCGCGCTGCGCCGGGTGCGCCTGTCGGCCTGGCTGGCCGAACGCGCGACCGGCGAGATCATCCGCCTGTCGGATGCGGAGAGCGTCCCCGCCTGGGAGAACGCCGAGCTGGAGGAGGGCGTCACGGCGCCCGAGCACGCCTTCCCCTTCGACTTCGCCTTCGACCCCGCCGCGTTCACGCCGGCCCAGCTCGCCCGGCGCGGCCACTGGAACCTGTACGTGCATCTCAAGGGCCACGGGCTGAAGCTCGACGCGAAGGTGGCCGGGCCGCGCTGGTTGCCGCCGCCGGTGCCCGCGCCGCGCCGCAGGTCGGGCGTGTGGCTGGTGCCGGCGCGCAGCTCCAAGGGCGCCTGGGGGCTGCGGCTGCGGCACGCCCAGGCGGTCATCGGCGAGTGCCGGGTGGACGACGGCGACCTGGTCTTCTCGGGCCGGATCAACGACCTCGGCGACGGCGAGCCGGTCGTGCGGCTGCGGCGCAAGAGCGACGGCGAGGAGATGTACTTCCCGGTCGCGCTGGCCGGCCAGGACTTCTCCGCGCGGGTGCCGCTGGCCGGGATCGACGAGTGCGTCGGCCGCGAGTCGTGGTGGGAGGTCGTCCTCGACCAGGGCCGGCTCATCCGGCCGCTCATGCGGCGGGCCGAGCGCCAGGTCGCCACCGTCGACGACCGGCGCTTCCTCATCGACCGCAGCGAGGACGGCTGCCTGCTGCTGGCCGAACGCTGACCGCCGCCGTTCAGCCGAGGATGCCGGCGAGCGTCTCGACGACGCGGTCCTGCTCGTCGTGGGTCAGGTCGGCGAACAGCGGCAGCGACAACTCCTCGGCGTAGTACGCCTCGGCCCGCGGGCACAGCCCACGCCGGTAGCCGAGGTCCTCGAACACCGGGTGCCAATACGCCGGGATGTAGTTGACCTGCACCCCGATGCCCGCGGCCCGCATACGTTCGTAGACCTCCCGCCGGCGCCCGTCGCGCACCCTGACCGGGTAGAGGTGCCAGCTCGGCGTGACGTAGGCCCGCTGCGCGGGCAGCGTGAGGCCGGGCACGTCGGCGAGCAGCGTGTTGTAGCGGGCGACCAGCGCCGCGCGGCGGGCGCGGAAGCGTTCGAGGCGGCGGAGCTGGCTGACGCCGAGCGCGCACAGCACGTCGGGCAGCCGGTAGTTGAGCCCGAACTCGTGCACCTCCTGGTGCCAGCCGCCGTGACCGGGGTCGCGCTGCTCGGCCGGGTCCCTGACCAGGCCGTGGTTGCGGAAGCGGGTGGCCCGTTCGAGGTGGGCGGGATCGGCCGCGGCCACCGCGCCGCCCTCGGCGGTCGTCACGGTCTTGGTCGGGAAGAACGAGAACGTCGTCAGGTCGGCCACCGAGCCCACCGGCCGGTCCTTGTACGACGCCCCGATCGAGTGCGCCGCGTCGGCCACCAGCACCGCGCCGGCCCGGTCGGCGAGCGTGCGCAGCTCGTCGTAGTCGGCGGGATGGCCCGCGTAGTCGACGCCCGTGATCGCCCGCGTCCGCGGTGTGACCAGGGCGGCGGCCGAGTCGGGGTCGATGTTGCCGGTGTCGGGCTGCACGTCGGCGAAGGCCACCCGCGCGCCGCCCAGCACGGCCGTGGCGGCCGTGGCGACGAACGTGAGCGGCGAGGTGATCACCTCGTCACCGTGGCCGACGCCGGCAGCCGCGTAGGCGACGTGCAACGCGGCCGTGCCCGATGTGACCGACACGCAGGGCACGCCGCCGGTCCACAGGGCCAGCTCGTCCTCGAACAGCCTGACCGCGGGCCCCGTGGTCAGCCAGTCGCCGCGCAGCACCTCAACAACCGCCTCGATGTCGGACTCGATGATGGACTGCCGTCCGTAGGGCAGCATCAGCCGGCCACCATGTCGCGCAGGTCGTGCACGGACAGCCAGCGGTCGTTGGTGTCGGAGCGGTAGGAGAAGCCCTCGGGCAGCAGCTCGCCGGTCTGCGGCGCCTCGTAGCCCCAGGTCGCGATCGTGGGCTGGACGACGTAGCGGTCGGTCAGGCGCAGGGTCCTGCGGCCGTCGTCGGGGCCGATCATCTCCTCGTGCAGCTTCTCGCCGGGCCTGATGCCGATCTCGTAGACCGGGCTGTCGGGGGCCAGCGCCTCGGCCAGGTCGGTGATGCGCATGCTGGGGATGCGCGGCACGTAGAGCTCGCCGCCCTGCATGAGGTCGAAGGAGTCGACCACGAACCGCACGGCCTGGTCGAGGGTGATCCAGAACCGGGTCATGCGCTTGTCGGTGATCGGCAGGCTGCCACCCTGCTCGGCCAGGCGCAGGAAGAACGGCACCACCGAGCCCCTGCTGCCGACGACGTTGCCGTAGCGGACGACGGCGAAGCGGGTCTTGTGGGCGGCGGCGTAGTGGTTGGCCGAGACGAACAGCTTGTCGGCGACCAGCTTGGTGGCGCCGTAGAGGTTGATCGGGCTGCTGGCCTTGTCGGTGGACAGGGCGACGACCTTGCGCACGCCGCTGTCGATGGCCGCCTCGACCACGTTCTGGGAGCCGGCGACGTTGGTGCGGACGTACTCGAACGGGTTGTACTCGGCGGTGTCGACCTGCTTGAGCGCGGCGGCGTGGACGACGTGCTCGACGCCGTGCATGGCACGGGTGAGCCGGTCGCGGTCGCGTACGTCGCCGATGAACCAGCGCAGGCGTTCGTCGTCGCCGAAGAGCTGCTTGAGCTCGTACTGCTTGAGCTCGTCGCGGGAGAAGAGCACCAGGCGGCGCACCCCGAGCGAGTCGAGCGCGTGGCGGACGAACGCCTTTCCGAAGGACCCCGTTCCCCCGGTGATCAGAATGGACGATCCACTGAGAATGCTCACGCGGCCCCCTGAAATCGCGCTGACGAACCATGGTCGTTCAAGCTGGCCGGTAGCATAGCGCGATCGGTCAACCACGTATGGTCACACAGGGGAATGTGGTTTTGATGCGTATTGTCGGAATCATCCAGGCTCGGATGGGCTCCACGCGGCTGCCCGGGAAGGTGCTGCGCGAACTCGGCGGGCGTTCGGTCCTGGGCTGGGTCGTACGCGCCGCGCGCGAGTCGCGGGCGCTCGGCGACCTCGTGGTGGCCACGACGACGCAGGCCGCCGACGACGCGGTGGCGGCCGAGTGCGACCGGCTCGGCGTGGCCTGTCACCGGGGGCCCGTCGACGACGTGCTCACCCGGTTCATACAGGCGCTGGCCGGTCGTGACGCCGACGCGGTCATGCGCTTCACGGCCGACTGCCCCCTGCTCGACCCCGTCGTGATCAGGGAGTCGGCGCTGGTCTTCCGCGCGCTCCCCGGGCTCGACTACCTCAGCACGAGCCTGGCCCGGACGTTGCCGCGCGGGCTCGACGTGGAGATCGTGGGCGCGGCGGCCCTGGCGCACGCCGACGCCGAGGCCACCGGCTACCACCGCACCCACGTGACCTCCTACGTCTACGCCCACCCGGGCGAGTCGCGGCTGCTCGGCCTCGCCCACCCGCCCGCCGCCGACGACCTGCGGGTCACGCTCGACACCGAGGACGACTGGCGGCTCATCACGCGGGTGGTCGAGCAGCTGGGCGACGGCTGCGTCCCGGTCCGTACGCTGGTGAGCTGGTTGCGGGCCCGGCCGGAGGTCTGCGAGCTCAACGCCCACGTACGCCAGAAGGAGCTGCAGGACGCATGAGCGGGCGGGTGGGCGTGCGCTGCGACGCCGCGGCAGGGAGCGGGGCCGGTCATCTGGTGCGGTGCGTGGCGCTGGCCGAGGAGCTGGGCGCGCGGGGCGTGGAGGTGGTCTTCCTCGGCACGGTCTCCGGCTCCGAATGGGCCCTGGCCCAGCTCAGCAGCCGCGGCCTGCCGCTGGTGACCGCCCCGGCGGGGCCTGACCGGCTGGCCGCGCTGGCCTGTGAGCTGCGGCTCGACGCGGTGGTGCTGGACTCGTACGAGCTGCCGGAGGGCACGGGCGCGGCGCTCAGGGCGGCGGGCTTCCCCGTGCTGGCGATCGTCGACGGCGACCCGCTCGGCCAGGAGGCCGACCTCTACCTCGACCAGAACCTCGGCGCCGAGGACCGGCCCTTCCCGTTGCCCCGCGACGCCTGGCGGCTCGCCGGCACCCGGTACGCGCTGCTGCGCGACAGCGTCCGCGGGCGGCGGCGGGTGCGGGTGCCGCGGCCGGAGCCGCGGGTGTTGTGCTTCTTCGGCGGCACCGACAGCGCCCGCGTCGGCCCCGCCTGGGCCGAGGCGCTCACGTTCACGAGGGTGCCGTTCCGGGCCACCGTGGTCAGCCCGGAGCCGTTCGAGGCGGGTGAGGACATCACGGTCATCCCGCCCACCGACCGCCTGCCCGAGCTGATGGCCGCCGCCGACCTCGTGGTCACCGCCGCGGGCTCGGCCATCTGGGAGCTGCTCCACCTCGGGGTGCCCACGGCGCTGAGCTGGGTCGCCGACAACCAGCTCATCGGCTACCGGGCGCTGGTGGGCCGGGGCGTGGCCGCCGGGCTGGGCCGGGCGGCCGACGCCGAGGCCGTCGGCGTGCTCGCCCGCCTGCTCGCCGACCCCGCGCTGCGCGAGGAGCACGGCAGGCGGGGCGGCGGGCTGGTCGACGGCAAGGGCCGGGAGCGCGTCGCCGACGCCTTCCTCGACCTGTGGATCAGATGAGGTCCCAGGTCAGCGGCGTGCCGAGCGCCGCGTCGCGGGTGAACCGGCGGCCGGCGACCTCGTCGATGGCGTCGGGGCGGCGGCCGCCGGCGGGGCGGATCGACCGTACGTTGTCCCTGGTCACCGCCTCGCCCGCCCGTACGTCGCGGACCACGTAGAGGGACCGGCGGAAACGCAGGCCCTCGCGCTCGGACTCGCGCGGCCCGAGCACCGGGCTGCCCAGCGACTGCCAGGCCCGCTCGCTCTCCTCCACCAGCGCCGCCAGCTCGGGCGGCTCCAGCGAGAAGGCGGCGTCGACGCCGCCGTCGGCCCGCGACAGGGTCACGTGCTTCTCGATCAGGCACGCGCCCAGCGCGACCGCCGCCAGCGCGGCCCCGATGCCGGGGGTGTGGTCGGAGACGCCGACCTCGGCGCCGGTGAGCGCGGCCAGCAGCGGCAGCGAGCGCAGGTTGCTCTCGGCCGGCGAGGCCGGGTACGAGGCGGTGCAGGACAGTACGGCGAGCTGCGTGCAGCCGGCCTGGCGGGCGGCCGTCACCGCGGCCTCGATCTCGCCGGCCGTGGCCATGCCGGTGGAGATGATCAGCGGCTTGCCGGTGGAGGCGGCCAGCCTGATCAGCGGCAGGTCCACGATCTCCGACGAAGCGATCTTGTACGCCGGCGCGTCGAGCTTCTCCAGCAGCTCGACGGCGGTCGGGTCGAAGGGCGCGGAGAAGGCCAGGAGCCCGTGCTCGCGGGCCCGGTCGAAGATCGGCTCGTGCCACTCCCAGGGGGTGTGGGCACGTTCGAACAGCCGGTAGAGGTTGGCCCCGCCCCACAGCTCGTGCCCGTCGCCCACGCGGAAGGCGGGGCCGTCGGCGTCGATGGTGATCGTGTCGGGCCGGTAGGTCTGCAACTTCAGCGCGTGCGCCCCGCCGGCCGCCGCCGCGTCGACGATGGCGAGGGCCCGCTCCAGGCTCCCGTTGTGGTTGCCGGACATCTCGGCGATCACGAACGGCGGCCGTTCGGCCCCGATCGTCCGCCCTCCGATGGAGATCATGCTCGTTCCTCCTTGTTCAGCTCGGTGACCACGACCGCGCGCGGCACCCCGTCGACCGGACGCCGGTAGAGGCCGATCTCGGCGAACCCGAACCGCTTGTGCAGCCGCCGTACCGGCTCGTTGTCGGCCAGCACCTCGCCGCGCAGGGTCGTCAGGCCGAGCGGGCCGAAGGCGTGGTCGATGGCGGCCCGTTCCAGGCCCACCCATGCCCGCAGCAGCGCCCCGGAGCGTTCGAGGCCGTCGAGGTCGAGGTAGAAGCCCCAGTAGCCGCTCCCGCCACCCAGCCCCGAGTACGTCACCACCCCGGCGCCCACCCCGTCATGGTCGTAGATCAGCACCCGCTTGGCCGTGTCCGCCCGGACGGTCGCCCACCAGCGGGTGTGCTCGTCCTCGGCGATCTCGTGGCCGGTGAAGCTGGCGGCACGCACCCGCGGGTGGTTGCGCCAGCGGCGCATAACGGGCAGATCATCGTCCTGGACGCCTCTCAGCACCGCTCCCCCTACTGTTCGTGCTTAGTGCATTGCACAACGTAGCGGATTCCATGCCGGGTAAAGAGCTCATCAGGGACGGGCATCGGGCGCGGAATCGGACGGGCGGTCACGGCATGCTGCCCTCGAACGCCATCCAAGAAAGCCGAGGAGCGTCATGATCCCCCTGCTCAGTGTCGTGGTACCGGTCCACAACGTGGAGCCGTACCTGTCGGAGTGCCTGGAATCGCTGGCCGCGCAGACCATGGAGGACTTCGAGGTCATCCTGGTCGACGACGGCTCGATCGACGGGAGCCGCCGGATCGCCGAGGACTTCATGGCCCGCGACTCCCGCTTCAGGCTGGTCGAACAGCAGAACATGGGACCGGGGCCGGCACGCAACGAGGGGCTCGGGCGGGCCAGGGGCACCTTTCTCGCCTTCGCCGACAGCGACGACGTCGTGCCGCCGCACGCGTACGAGGTGCTGATCGCCAAGCTGGGGGAGACCGGCTCCGACCTGGCGTGCGGCGCGGTCCTGCGCCTGGTGGACGGCGAGCTGGAGGAGTCGATCCTGCACGAGCGGGTCTTCCGGCGACCCCAGCTGTGCACCCACATCACCGACAAGAAGGTCCTGGTCAGGGACCGTACGGTGTGGAACAAGGTCTACCGCGCCGACTTCTGGCGGCGGCACGGGCTGCGGTTCCCGGCCGGCATCTACGAGGACGTGCCGGTCGCCATGCAGGCCCACGTCCTGGCCACGGGCGTGGACATGGTCGACGACGTCGTCTATCACTGGCGCAGGCGCGAGGAGGGGGAGAACTCGATCACGCAGCGCCGTTCCGAGCTGCCCAACCTGCACGAGCGCCTGGCCGCCATCCACTCGGTGCGCGCCTTCCTGGAGGACGGCGCGCCCGAGCTGCTGCCCGAGTTCGACGCGCTGGTGCTGGAGAAGGACATCGTCTTCCTGTTCCAGGCGCTGGAGGCGGCGCAGGAGGCCGGTGAGGACCTGGTGCCGCTGCTGGCGCTGTCCGACGCCTGGTTGGACGAGCTCAGCCCCCGGGCGCTGACCACCGCGCCCTCGCTGCGCCGCCTGGAGCTGCATCTGCTCAGGCGCGGCCTGATCGGGGAACTGCGCTCGGTGCGGGACTTCCGCCGCAGCCGCGCGGACGGCACGCGGGTGCGCCCGCGCGGCTTCCGCAACGTCAACTGGTACGGCGACTACCCCTACTTCCGCGACCGCCGCCGGCTCGGCATCCCCGACGAGGTCTACGACGCCCGCGAGGAGCTCAAGCTGATCGCCAAGGTGGACGACTGCGCCTGGACGGGCACCGAGTACCGCGTACGGGGCCAGGTGGCCATCCACCGGGTCGAGCGCAAGGTCGGCAAGGTGAGCGTGTGGCTGAGCGACGGCCGCCGCCGGGTGCCCCTGGAGGCGCGGCGTGTCGGCCGCCACGGCGTGGTGGCCGGCATCGATCCCCGGGTGCTCGAAGGCGGCGGCCCGAACTGGCGGCTCCAGGTCAAGGCCGAGACCCGGGGACTGGTGCTCAAGGGCTGGTTCCGGGACGGTGACGCGTACGCGCCGTGGCGGTTTTCCGTGCCGGGTTGGTCAAGAAGCGGCATGGACATCCCCCAGTAGTTCCAGACAGTAATCGCCGGACGGCCTTCCGTGGCCATCCTGGATCCATGAGGACCTATTCGCTGGATGACGTCCACGAGACACGCAAGCGGAGAGACTCCTGGTGGACCGTGTATTTCGTGGATCCGGTCGCCTGCCGGGTCGCCCTTCCCGTCGCCAACCGCACCCGTATGACCCCCAATGGGCTCACGGTGTTCTCGCTGGTCCTCGGCATGGTGTCGGCAACCTGTTTCGCGCTGAACCACCTTGTCGCAGGCGCCCTGATGTTCTATCTGAGCTTCATGGTCGACTGCGTGGACGGCAAGATCGCCAGGCTCAAGGGCACGGGGACGCCCTTCGGACTCTGGCTGGACTACGTGGGGGACCGGGTCAGGGTGGTCCTGTGCGCCGGGGGGCTGGCGTACGGGCAGTACATCCTGACGGAGGATGTCCGCTACGTGCTGCTCGGCGCGTCGGTGGCCGTGCTGGACCTGTTCAGGTACGTCAACGCGCCGCAGATGAAGCGGGTGCGCGAGGCGGTCAGGGAGGAGCGGGGCGAGCCGGAGTTGCCCGGCGAGGACACCGTCCCCCTGGACCGGGCTCCTGTGGATCTCGGGCCGCGCATCCCCGCGGACCACGGGCCGCGCACTGGCGGTCGCGGGCGGCGGCTGCCTTCCTTCTTCAGGCGGCTCAACAGGTTCCTGGCCAGGCACCGGGTGCGTTCGCACCTGATCAGCGGCATCGAGTTCCATGCGGCGGTCTTCGTGATCGCGCCGCTGGCCGGGGCATGGGCGCTGATCCCGCTCTCGGTGACGGCCGGCGTCCTGCTCCTCGCCAACGAGATCTTCCTTGTCTACCGCATGTGGCTCTTCACGCGCAGGCACAGCGTGCCCTCCCAGGAGAGCCGAGAGCACGTTCTCGTCTAGTTTTTCGGGGGTTAGTACGAAATGTCCGACCGGCCAGTCTTCGTCATTGGATGCCCGCGGTCCGGCACCACGATGCTCCAGCTCATGCTCCACTCGCACCCGCGCATGGCGGTGCCGCCGGAGACGCGCTTCCTCGTTCCCGCTTATTACCGGCGCCGCACATGGGGTGACCTGCGGGTTCCCCAGCGGCGCAAGGCACTGGCGCAGTGGATCGCGACCGACCGCAGCACGAAGTTCCGCGAGCTCAAGATCGACAAGGACGAGTTCATCCGGCAGGCCGTGGAAGGGCCGGGCTCGCTCGGCTCGGTCATCGGCACGGCCTTCCGCATGTACGCCGACCGCTTCGACAAGGCCCGCTGGGGCGACAAGAGGCCCAGCTACGTCAAGCAGACCGACCTGCTGCTGCGCCTCTTCCCCGACGCCCAGTTCATCCACCTGATCAGGGACGGCCGCGACTGCGTGGCCTCCCTGAAGGAGATGCCCTGGTACACGCTGGACTCCTTCCACGCGGTCTCCACCTGGGCCGAGGCCATCGACGCGGGCGACCGGCTGCGGCGCACGCTGCCCGACGACACCTACTACGAGCTGCGCTACGAAGACCTCACCGACGACCCGATGACCGAGATGAAGAAGCTCTGCCACTTCCTGGAGGAGGACTTCGCCCCGTCGATGATCTCCCCCCGCGAGGCGGCCAGCCAGGCCGTCCCGCAGCACAAGGTCTGGCACAGCAACACCCACCGCGAGGTCACCCGCAGCCGGGTCGGAAGCTGGGCCAACCGCCTGGACGAGTGGGAGATCGCGCTGTGCGAGCACGTGCTCGGCGAGCGCCTCCTGGCCAACGGCTACGAGCTGACCGGCGCGCCCAGGCCGGCCAAGGAGCACGTGACGGCCTGCCAGAAGACCATGCAGAAGCGCAAGGCCAGCCGTTCCCGCAAGGCCATGCGCGACCGCTTCAACCGGCTGCGCGAGCCGAGCCCGGTCGGCGCCCTGCTGACCACCACGCAGCAGTCGCTGGCCGGCATCCCGCAGCAGCGGCCCGAGGTGACCGTCTAGCGCTCGATGTGCGCGAACAGGCACTCCCAGCGGTCCAGCACGTGGTCGAGGCGGAACGCCTCGGCCCGTGCCCGCGCGGCGGCCCCCAGCCGCCGCCGTTCCCGCGCCGACCCCATCAGTACGGACAACTCGGCGGCGAACGCGTCCACGTCCCCGGGCGGCACCCGTACCGGTCCCGCCGAGCGCACGCCGCCCGACACGTCGAACGCCACCGACGGCACCCCGTGCGCGGACGCCTCCAGCAGCACGACCGGCAGGCCCTCGTGCTCGCTGGTCAGCGCCACCAGCGAGGCGTTCAGGTACTCCTCACGCATCAGATGAGCGGGCACCAGGCCGCGGAAGACCACCCGGTCCGCGACGCCCTCCCGCGCCGCGTGCGCCCGCAGCCGCTCGCGTTCGAGGCCGTCGCCGATCAGGTGCAGTTCCCAGGACGGCGGCGCGTCGGCACGGGCGAACGCGCTGATCAGCCGGTCGAACCGCTTGACGCCCTCCAGCCGGCCCACGCCCAGCACACGCGGCACGTCGAGCGCCGACGTCTCCTCCGGCCAGGCGCCCAGCGGGTTGGGCACCGTGCAGGCGTTGGGCAGCAGCGCGTGCTCGGAGAAGGACCAGGCGTCGTCCTCGCTGAGGAAGAGGGCCTGGTCGAGGTCGGGGTAGTGCTTCTTGATCGAGCCGAGGTGCCAGGAGCCGCGGGCATGGTCGTAGGAGCCGTGGTACTGCCCGATCGAGCGGAATCCGGCGGGCAGCAGCCCCGACAGCCTGATCACCACCGACGGCGAGGTCATCACCGCGTAGCCGGACCCGACCGCGCCGAGCAGGTCCTTCATCCTGCGGTCGGCCAGGCGCCTGGTCAGCGCGCCCTCCGTGCCGGCCGGGCCGCCGACCACGTGTTGCCGGTAGCGGGGACGCTCGACGTAGCGGAAGGGCGTGGCGGCGCGGTAGAGGCCGACGACGTGCACCTCGTGGCCGCGTTCGGCCAGGCCCTGGGCCAGGGTGTGGGTGACCTGCTGGATGCCGCCGAGCGTGTCGGCGTCCAGGCAGGTGAAGACGACGGTCATCGGGCACGCCCCTCGAAGAAGTCGTCCACGATCCGGGCGGAGGCGTCCCCGTGTTCGTCGGCGCACCACAGGTCGCGGAAGGCGGCGTACCTGGCGGCGAAGTCGGCGTGCGCACCGGGAAGGTCGCGCAGCACGTCCACCAGCTCCCTCGTGGTCGTCACGCAGGGGCCCGGCGCGATGGCGGGCAGGTCGTGGTACACGCCGCGCTCGGTGAGCCGGTAGTCGTCCCAGTCGTCGATGAGGAACACCATCGGCTTGCCGGTCAGCGCGTAGTCGCACATCACCGAGGAGTAGTCGGTCAGCAGCGCGTCCGAGGCGAGCATGAGGTCGTTGATCTCCGGATACGACGAGGCCGGCCTGACGAAGTGCCTCAGACGCTCGGGCGGGTCGTACTTCTCCACCGGATGCGTACGCAGGACCACCACCCAGTCGCCGGCCAGCTCCCGGGCCATGAGCTCCAGGTCGGCCCGTACCGAGCGGCCGCCCGTCCGGTCCAGGTCGCGGTAGGTGGGGGCGTAGAGCAACATCTTCCGGCCGGGCGGGATCTCCAGCCGGGCCCGTACGTCGCCCGCCGGCTCCGCCTTCACCAGCGCGTCGCAGCGCGGCGTGCCGTACCGGTAGACCTTGCCGTCGTAGCCGTTGGAGGGCAGGAACAACCGGGAGAACTCCGCGCTCGCCGAGACCAGCGCGTCCCACCTGGCGACGGCGGCCCGCCACTGCGCGCGCGGCCGGTCGAAGTCGCCGCGCAGGTCGGGGGCGTCGAAGCCGATCGACTTGATGCCCTGCCCGTGCCAGGTCTGCAGGTAGCGGGTGCCCGGCGGCTTCGGGTAGTCCAGCGGGAAGCCGTGGCTGTCCACCCAGATCCCGGCGCGGGCCATCGTCCACAGGTAGCGCCAGCTTCCCCGGCGGACCAGCCGGGCGTCCCTGGGGAAGTTCTTGCGGTCCTTGGCGACCGACCAGACCACCTCGATCGGCAGTCCGCGCCGCCGCACCTCCTCGTAGATGGCCCGCGGGCTGCCGTTGCAGCCCTTGCCGACGTCCGACTCGAACAGGGCGAGGTCGTCGCGGCGCGGCACCACCCTGATCAGCAGCTTGTACGCGCGCAGCTTGTTGCCCGGCGTGTTGAGCTTCCGCAGCAGCAGCCGCTTGACCCGCCGCAGCACCGCGCGGGCGCGCGAGTGTGTGCGCACGGACAGATAGGCGGCGTAGCCCTCGGCCTTCACCGTGCAGCCGGACAACTCGATCGGTTCGAGGTTCGGGTCGACGATCAGCCGGTCGGTGGTGACGTGCCCGTCGGAGCGGCGCCGGAAGCCGACGCGCGGGTCGCTCCGGCCGCAGGGGGCGAAGACGACGTCGCTGACGTACCCGCCGTCCCCTGCCGGGACCGGCTCGATCGGCACCCGTTCCTGGCCCGCCTGGAGGAACGCCTCCCACTCCGCCGGCAGCACGCCGAACGGGTCGTACGTGCGCACGGTCATCCGCACCCGTTCGCCGCTCGTCGCCAGGGCGGTCACCTCGTGCCGCAGCCGGGAGTCGGTGTAGGGCAGCTCGGCCAGGCGCAGTTCGGTGATGTCCAGCCCCGGCGCGACCGTCGTGCCCCAGTACGTGCGCCCGTCCGCCTGGACGGCCGCCCGCGGCGCGGCCCGCGGCCCGGTCAGCGAGCCGGCCGCCAGGCGCAGGTCCTCGATCCGGTCGTCCAGGATGAGCCGGCAGCAGACCCGGTCCATCGGCTCGATCCGCTGGAACACCCCGTCCGGGATCTCCTCCAGGTACGGCCGCACGATCGAGGCGAACTCCTTCACCCACACCAGGTCGCGGGCCGGCAGCGGATTGAGGTAGACCCGCAGGTCCTGCCGCAGGAACCGGTACTGCCGGAGGGGCACCAGGTCCTCGGCGCCGTAGCCGCGCAGGATGTCGTCGCTCAGCCGGGCCGCGATCACCCGCTGCCGTACGTTGTCCAGTTCGTCGATGCTGAGCGAGATGGACTCGTTCGAGCAGGCCCGGTGCCAGTGGTAGACCACCCACGGCACGATCGCGAACCGGCGGGTCAGCGCGTACAGCTCGGTGGCGAAGACGTGGTCCTCGTAGTGGATGTCCTCGGGGAAACGCAGCACGTTGTGGCGCAGCCAGGCGAGGTTGTAGAGCTTGTTGGTGCTGAAGGAGTCGAGGAACAGCTCGGGCTCGGCGCGGATGCCCTCGACCACCCGCCGCCGGGCGAACAACGACGGATAGTACGGGCGCAGCCGTCCGTCCCGCTCGAACAGCCGGGAGATCTGCCCGGAGACGAAGTCGGCCCCGGTGCGCTCGATCTCGGCGAGCAGGCTCTTGCACGCGTGTCTGGGCAGCTCGTCGTCGCTGTCGAGGAACATGACGTACGGCGCGGTCGCGGCGTCGATCCCGTCGTTGCGCGGCGCCCCGCAGCCGCCGCTGTTGCGTTCCCTGCGCAGGTAGCGCACCCGCGGGTCGCCGGCCATGAGCCGGGCGGCCACCTCGGGCGTGCCGTCCGTGCTGGCGTCGTCGGAGATGATCACCTCCAGGTCGCGCAGCGACTGCCGCAACACGGAACGCACGGCCCTGGGCAGGCGGGCCGCGTCGTTGTAGGAGATCACGACAACGGTGCAGTCCGGCATCCCACGTCCCCCCAGAAATGACCTGCGGGAATGGCACTTCCCCCAGCGAGCGGGAAGTGTCCGGACTTGATATGGATTTTGCTAAAAATCAGCGCATAAGGCGACGAACCACCCAGATCAACAGCGCGAGCACCACGAGACCGCCCGCGATCGGCGCCAGCCGCTTGATCAGCGGCTGCCCGGCGATCTCCAGCAGGTCGAGCGCCTCCTCGTCGGGCGTGCGGCTGGTCCGCAGCGTGCCCGCCGGGCGTACGTCCTGCTCGGGCGCGGGCACCGCGCTCAGCCGCCGCTCCTCCTGCGGCTGCTCTTGTGGCTGCTCTTGTGGTTGTTCGGCCTGCGGCGGCTCGGCCTGCGGGACGACCGGCTCCACCATGGGCTCGGACAGGAGCTGGGCGAGGTTGCCGGCGAACCGGTCGATCAGCTTGGCCCCGACCTCGGCCATGACCCCGCGCCCGAACTGCGCCGGCCGCCCGGTCACGTTGAACGTCGTCTCCACGGCCACCGACGTGCCGCCGTCGGCCGGCGTCATGCGCGCCCTGACCGTGGCCGAGGCCGTTCCGGAGCCCCTGGCCTCCTTGCCCGACGCCTGGATCGTGAGCGTGTGAGCGTCCTTGTCCATGTCCTCGAACCTGGCCGAGCCGCGGTAGGTGACCGTGATCGGGCCGACCTTGACCTTCATCCGGCCGGTGAACTCGTCGCCCTCGAAGATGTCGAGCGTCGCACCGGGCAGGCAGGGCGCGACCCGCTCGACGTCGAGCAGCACCGCCCACGCCTGCTCGACCGGAACCGGGACAGTGAACTCGTGCTCGAACCGCATCGCCATTGATCCGCTCCTTCCCAGGTTGGTTGCGACACTACGTCGGGGCGGGGGCACCCCGGAAGGGGCGCCCCCGCCGTACTCAGGGCGACCCGGCCGCCGTGCGCACCGCCCGGTGGGTCAGGACCCTGGCCAGGTGGCGGCGGTAGTCGGGCTGGGCGTGCAGGTCGGCCGGGGGCGCGGGGCCGGCAGCGGCCTCCTCGCACGCCTGCCGTACCTGGTCGCCGAGCTCGACGCCCTGCAACGCGGTCTCGGTCGCGCGGGCGCGCACCGGGGTCGGGCCCATGTTCGTCAGCGCGATCCTGGCCTCGGCGATCGCGCCGTTGGAACGCCTGACCGCGGCCGCCACGCCGACGATCGCCCACGACTGGGCGGTCCGGTGGAACTTCTCGTAGTGGAAGCCCCAGCCCTCGCCCAGCTTCGGGATCTTCACCCCGACCAGGATCTCCCCGGCGCGCAACGACGTCTCCAGGTAGTCGACGAAGAACTCGGCGGCCGGGATCTCCCGCTCGCCCTGCGCCGACGCGGCCACGATCACGCCGTCCAGCGCCAGGATCGCGGCCGGCAGGTCGCCCGCCGGGTCGGCGTGCGCCAGCGACCCGCCGAACGTGCCCCGATGCCTGATTGCCGGATCGGCCACCGTGGCCGTGGCCAGCGCCACCAGCGGGGCCCCGGAGGTCACCACCGGCGCGCGCATGACCTCGTCGTGCGTGGTCAGCGCGCCGATGAAGACGTGGTCGCCCCGGTCGTGCACGCCGGAGAGACCGGGCAGCCGGCCGAGATCCACCAGCTTGGACGGGTACGCCAGCCGCAACCGCAGCAGCGGGAGCAACGACTGCCCACCCGCAAGGGCCTTGGCGTCCTCGTCGGAGGCCAGCTCCCGGCAGGCGTCGGCCAGGGACTCGGGACGCACGTAGTCGAACTGGGCGGGGATCATCGCCGCGCTCCTTCCAGCGCTCGCCAGACACGCTCGGGCGTGCACGGCATCCGGACGTCCTGGATGCCGTACGGCCGCAGCGCGTCCACGATCGCGTTCACGACCGCCGGGGTCGAGGCGATCGTGCCGGCCTCGCCGACGCCCTTGACGCCCAGCGGGTTGCCCGTCGAGGGGGTCTCGGTCCGGTCGGTCGTGAACGTGGGCAGGTCCGCCGCCGACGGCAGCAGGTAGTCGGCCATGGTCGTGGTCAGCAGGTTGCCGTCGGGGTCGTACACGGCCTCCTCGTACAGCGCCTGCGCCACGCCCTGCGCGATGCCGCCGTGCACCTGGCCCTCGACGATCAGCGGGTTGATCACCTTGCCGACGTCGTCCACGGCCACGTACGAGCGGATCCGGGTCATGCCCGTCTCGGTGTCCACCTCCATCGCGCACAGGTGGGTGCCGTGCGGGAAGGAGTAGTTGTCCGGGTCGAACGTGGCCTCGGAGTCGAGCCGCGCCTCCACGCCGTCGGGCAGGTCGTGCGCCACGAACGCGGCGTAGGCCAGCTCCTGGATCGTCCTGCTCGACCCGGTGCCGCGTACCGTGAACGCCCCGCCGCCGAACTCCAGGTCGTCCGGCGAGCATTCCAGCATGTGGGCGGCCAGCGTACGGGCCTTCTCCCTGACCTTCTCGCACGCCCGCAACACCGCCATGCCGCCCACGACCAGCGAGCGGGAGCCGTAGGTGTCCATGCCCTTGTGCGCGATCGCCGTGTCGCCGTGCAGCACCCGTACGTCCTCGAACGGCACGCCGAGCGCGTCGGCCACGATCTGGCTCCACGCCGTCACGTGCCCCTGGCCGTGCGGGGACGTGCCGGTGATGACCTCGACCTTGCCCGTCGGCAGCATGCGCACCGAGCCGTGCTCCCAGCCGCCCGCCCCGTAGTTGGCCGCCCCGAGCAGCCGCGACGGGGCCAGCCCGCACATCTCCGTGTACGTGCTGACGCCGATCCCGAGCTGCACCGGGTCGCCCCGGTCCCGGCGGTCGGCCTGTTCGGCCCGCAGCTTGTCGTAGCCGAACAACGACAGCGCCCGGTCCGTGGCCGCCTCGTAGTTGCCCGAGTCGTAGGTGAGCCCCGAGATCGTGGTGAACGGGAACTCCTCGTGCCTGATCCAGTTGCGCCGGCGTACCTCCAGCGGGTCCAGGCCCAGCTCGGCGGCCAGTTCGTCCATCGTCCGCTCGATGCCGAACGTCGCCTCGGGCCGGCCCGCGCCCCGGTAGGCGTCCGTGGGCATCTTGGTGGTGAACACGCCCGTGCAGCCGAACTCGTACGCGTCCATCTTGTAGATCGCGTTGAACATCGACGCCCCGAGCATCGGCACCCCCGGCGTCACCAGCATCAGGTACGCGCCCATGTCGGCCAGCAGGTCCACCTGGAGCCCCCGGATCCGCCCGTCGGCGTCGGCGGCGAGCCGGATGTGCTGGATCTGGTCGCGGCCGTGGTGCACGGTCAGGTTGCCCTCGGAACGGGACTCCGTCCACTTGACCGGCTTGCCCAACTTGCGGGCCATCAGCAGGCAGAGCACCTCTTCCGCGGTGACCTGCAACTTGGAGCCGAACCCGCCGCCCACGTCGGGCGCGATCACTCGCAGGTCGTGCTCGGGGATGCCGGTCACCACCGCCAGCATGACGCGCAGGATGTGCGGGATCTGGGTGGAGGTGTAGATCGTGAACGACTCGCCGTCGGTGTCGGCCAGCACCGCCCGCGGCTCCATCGCCGTCGGGATGAGCCGCTGCTGCACGTACGTCCGGTCGATGACGACGGCGGCGCCGTCGAACGCCGCGTCGAGGTCACCGGTGGTGATCTTCACGGAGAACGCCTGGTTGCCCGCCTCGTGCACCTTCGGGCTGTCCGGCGACAGCGCCTGGTTCATGTCGAGCACCGCGGGCAGCGGCTCGTAGTCGACCTCGATCGCGTCCAGCGCGTCGGCGGCCCGGTACCGGTCGGTCGCGACCACGCAGGCCACGGCCTCGCCGACGTACCGGACCTCGGAGGTCGCCATGGGCGGGTGGTCGGGGATGACGATGTCGTCGGTCACCGGCCACGCGCACGGCAGGCTGCCCTGCTCGCCGTCGAAGTCCTGGCCGCTGAACGCCGCCACCACGCCCGGCAGGTCGCGGGCCGCCGACACGTCCACCCGGGTGATCCGGGCGTGGGCCATCGGGCTGCGCAGGAACATCACGTGCAGCGCGCCGGGCCGGGAGAGGTTGTCGGTCCACCGCGTACGCCCCGTCAGCAGCCTGGCGTCCTCCTTCCGCCGGCGCGGCCGGCCCACCTCGTGCCCGCCGGCCTGGTCGCCCGTCAGGTCGCCCGTCAGGTCGCTCCCGGTGATCGGCTCGGTGCTCGGCTCGCTCACTGCGTCCTCACCGCCTGCCCCATCTCCTGCGCGCCGCGCTTCACCGCGCGCACGATGTTGCAGTAGCCGGTGCAGCGGCACAGGTTGCCCTCCAGCCCGTGCCTGATCGACTCCTCCGACGGGTCGGGGTCGTCCCGGAGCAGGTCGATCGCCGCCATGACCATGCCGGGGGTGCAGTAGCCGCACTGCAGCGCGTGTTCTTCGTGGAAGGCCCGCTGCATCGGGTGCATCGACCCGTTCGCGCTCAGGCCCTCGATGGTGACGACGTCGCAGCCGTCGGCCTGTACGGCGAGCACGGAGCAGCTCTTCACGCTCTTGCCGTCGAGCATGACCGTGCACGCGCCGCAGTTGCTGGTGTCGCAGCCGACCGGGGTGCCGGTCCGGCCCAGCCGCTCTCGTAGTAGATGAACGAGGAGGAGCCGCGGCTCGACGTCCTCCTCGTACTTGATCCCGTCGACGGTGACGGTGACTCGGGGCATACGTCCTCCCTCAGGAGCAGGGGGAAAGGCGGACACACCCGAACCTACGCCGGGGTTTTTCCCGGTCAAGGGTTACTTGCCGCGGATCGCCCGCGCGATGATCGCCACCATCCCCGCGAAGGCCAGCCCTACCACGGTCAACCCGATCAGGACCAGCGCATCTGTGATCCCGCGTGTCACGACGAGGATGCCGAGCACCACGAACAACGTGCCGCTGAGCAGGGCCATCCAGTCAGTCCTGTGCAGGCGCCGCACGCGCTCGACGTCACGCGCCACGGCGCACCTCCATGTCGCCGAGCCCGCCGCGCAGGTTCAGCACGATCGTGGCCGCCTCGCCGTCGGGCCTGACCTCGGGCTCCAGCACCTTGTCGAACCTGATGTCCACGCCGCCCCTGGTCGACTGGTCGATCTTGATGTCGCCGATCTTGTTCACGGCGTGCACCTCGACCCTGGCCGTCGGCGGCACGATCACCGTCAGCTCGCCCACCGAGACCCTGGCGTCGAACGTCAGTCTCGTCCCCGGCTGCATCTTCAGCTCCGTCAGGTCGAGTCTCCCGTCGCCGAGGCCGACGTCGTAGACCTTGCTCGCCTCGGCGGGCGTGGTCAGGTACCAGGTGGAGTCGCCGATGTTGCGCGGCAGGCCGCCCAGCATCAGTCCCGCGCCGATCATCAGCGCGACGGTGGTGCCGAGGGCGACGAGACCGGCGCCGCGGCCCCACCAGGCGGCGATGAGCAGCCCGGCGCCGATGGTGATGAGCACGGCGCCGCCGACGATGGTCGGGCTCACTCCCGCGGCCGACCTGGCCTGGACCGCCACGACGATCCCTCCAACTATGATCGCGAGCAAGATGGTGATGGCGCCGATGAACGACTTCGGGCGTCGCTTCGGCGGTGTGTGACCGGGGACCGGGCGGCCGTACAGGGCCGGGTCGTAGGGCGAGTAGCCGCCCCGCCTGGCCGGGTCGAGCGGGCGGTAGGGGCCCTTCGGGGCGAAGGGCTCGCCGTAACCGCTGTAGTCGACCGCCGTCCTGGGCTGGGGGCGGTAGGCGGGCGGCTCCTGCCGCGACGCCGCCTGCTGAGCGGCCGCCTCCGCCCGCGAAGCCTCGGTCCGCGGGGCCTCGGCCTGCGGGGCCTGCGGGGCCTGCGCCTGCCGGGTGGCGTCCTCGGGGATCTCGTGCTGGGCCGTCACCGCGGAGGCGGCCTCCATCGCCTGCGCGGCCTCGATCCGGGTCATCTCGGGCCGGTCGGCGTCGTCCCGTGCCGGTTCGTTCTCGTCCGTACGGGCCGCGTCGGGCTGACGTGAGGCCGACATCGCCCGCAACCGCGCGGCCACGGCCTCGGCGTGGGCGGCGGCCGTCGTCCTGGGAGTCGGGGCCGGAGCCGGGGGAGCGGCAGGGGGCGCGGACTCCGGGTGGGCCGTCGCGGTGCCGCCGAGGCCCGACCAGGTGGGCTCGGCCGGACGTACCGGAGGAGCGGGCTCGGACGGCGCGTACGACGGCGCGGGCGTCTCCGCGTCGGGGGAACGCCGGCGGCTGAGCCGCTCGGGCATCGACCGGGCGAGCCCCAGCAGGTCGACGCCGCTGGCGTGGGCCGCGAGCAGCGAGACGGCCAGCAGCACGCTGGCCGGCAGCGTGCCGGTGTCGAGCCACACGGTGGCGAGGTTGAGCGCGAGGCCGAACCCGAGCACCGCCGTGAGCAGCGCCATCACCGCCTCGGCGTCGAAGTCGCGCCGGGTCCACTGTTCGATGATCCCCGGCCCGCCGTTGGGCTCCTTCATCAGCAGGAACGCCGCGATGTAGAGGAAGATCCCGATGCCGGAGCCGAGCAGGAGCACGGCGAACGCCACGCGGAACACCACGGGGTCGATGCCGGTGTGCCGCCCGAGACCGGCGCAGACGCCCATGAGGAAGCGCCCTTCGCTGCTGCGACGCAGCCCGCGGGGCGGGGCGGCGGGTTCCCGGGGCGGAGCTTCTGTCATACGACAATCGTGGACCGTCGGGCACGGTGCCCGCATCCGGGAGACCCCTGACTCGACCCTGGGGGTTGTTCCCTGATGCCCGAAGTGCCTCCGACATGTGACGATGGCGATGTTATGGCAGACCAGAAGACACTTGCCGAGCCCACCGGCGATCGACCCTATCGCCGGATGCTCCGCCCCATGGAGGGCCGCCTGCTCGGCGGCGTGGCCCAGGGGCTGGCGGCACAGCTCTCCCTCGATCCCATCGTGATCAGGCTGATGTTCGTGCTGCTCAGCGTCGTGGACGGGGTCGGCATGGTGGCGTACGCCGTGCTGTGGATGATCACTCCGCGGGAGCCGTACGAGGGGCAGCCGCCCCAGCGCGACTGGAGTCAGCTCGCCGCGTTCAGCGCGATCGGCGTGGCGCTGGCCGCGTTCGGCTGGCTGACCGGGGCCTCGAAGGGCGGGATCGGCATGTTGCCGTTCGCCGTCGGCGGGATCGGCGCGCTCATCCTGTGGCAGCAGGCCGATCCCGACCGCCGTAAGAGCTGGGTCCGCGGGGCCACCAAGAGCATCCGTACCAACCGCGTGCGCACGCTGCTCGGCGTGGCGCTGGTCGTCGTCGGCGCGGCCGGCTTCCTGTACGCCCAGGGCGAACTGGCCAGGGCCAGGCCCGGCCTGATGTTCACGGTCGTCGTGGTCGGCGGCATCGCGGTCATCGCCGCGCCCTGGCTGGCCGGCCTGTGGAAGGAGCTGCAGCTCGAACGGCGCGAGCGCATCCGGCAGGAGGAACGCGCCGAGGTGGCCGCCATGGTGCACGACTCGGTGCTGCACACGCTCACCATCATCCAGCGCGTCGCCCACGACCCCCGCGAGGTCACCAGGCTGGCCCGCGCCCAGGAACGCGAGCTGCGCAACTGGCTCTACCAGCCCGCCCAGGACGCCGACGCCACCGTGGCCGCCGCCGTACGCCGGATCGCGGCCGAGGAGGAGGACTCCCACGGCGTGCCCATCGAGGTCGTGTGCGTCGGCGACCTCGACCTCGACCCGCAGGGCAAGCTGGCCGCGATGCTCAAGGCGTCCAGGCAGGCGATGGTCAACGCGGCCAAATATTCTGAGAGCCCGGCCATCTCCGTGTACGCGGAGGTGGAGGGCTCGGAGGTGACCATCTTCGTCAAGGACCGCGGCAAGGGCTTCGACCTTGAGGCGGTGCCACTCGACAGGATGGGTATCAGGGAGTCCATCATCGGGAGAATGGAACGTCACGGCGGCACGGCCAGGGTCCGCACCGAGCCCGGCGAGGGCACGGAAGTGATGCTGACGATGAAGGTGGACAAGCAATGACACGCGTGTTGATCGTCGACGACCACCGGCTGTTCAGATCGGGCGTACGCGCGGAGCTGGGCGACTCGATCGAGGTCGTGGGCGAGGCCGAGGACGTCGAGTCGGCGGTCAAGGCCATCGCCGAGCACCAGCCCGACGTGGTCCTGCTCGACGTGCACATGCCCGGCGGCGGCGGCCAGGAGGTGCTGCGCCGCGTCCTCAGCACGGGCTCGCAGGTACGCTTCCTCGCGCTGTCGGTCTCCGACGCCGCCGAGGACGTCATCGGCGTCATCAGGGGCGGCGCCCGCGGTTACGTGACCAAGAACATCAGCGGCAAGGAGCTCACCGACGCCATCCGCCGGGTGGCCGACGGCGACGCGGTCTTCTCGCCCCGGCTGGCCGGGTTCGTCCTCGACGCGTTCGCCTCCTCCGAGGCGCCCTCGATCGATCCGGAGCTCGACTCGCTCACCCAGCGCGAGCGCGAGGTGCTGCGCCTGATCGCGCGTGGTTACGCGTACAAGGAGATCGCCAAGGAGCTGTTCATCTCGGTCAAGACCGTGGAGACCCACGTCTCGTCCGTGTTGCGCAAGCTCCAGCTCTCCAACCGGCACGAGCTGTCCCGCTGGGCCACCGCGCGCCGCCTCGTCTGACCCCCGGACGTCTACTCTCTGGACCGTTACAAGGTCGTTACGGCGATTCGTAGACGAATCGTGCGCCTCAGTAGTCACACATGGAAGGAGAAGCACATAATCCAGGAGTAATCCCCTTGAATCGCGTCCCCCGGTTGCTTGCCATGGTCGCACTGGTCTCCGCTGCGGCCTGTTCGGCAGAAGGCGTACCAGCCCCGCAGGCCTCGGCGGTCCGGACGACCGCCGCCGCGGGAGCCGCCGCGACCGCTCACATCGCCGCTCCGGCCAAGGCGGCCCCGGCCAAGAAGGTCAAGCTCGACATCGCCGACATCACGCCCTTGGCGGAGACGTCGGAGAAGGTCGGCGTAGGTTTCCCGATCATCGTCACGTTCGACCGGGACGTGAAGGACAAGGCCGCCGTCGAGGCGCTGCTGGAGGTCCAGGCCGACAGACCGGTAGAAGGCGCCTGGCGCTGGGTGTCGGCCCGTAAGGTCATCTACCGGACGAAGACGTACTGGAAGCCGCACCAGAAGGTGTTGTTCACCGCGCGTCTCAGCCAGCTCCCCGGCAACAAGGCCGAGGACGTCACCCGCCGCTTCGCCGTCGGCACCGCGAACATCTCGGTCGTCGACACCCGCAAGCACCAGATGAAGGTCTACCGGGACGGCAAGATCGCCAAGAAGATCGCGATCAGCGCCGGCCGCGGCGGCCTGCTGCGCAACGGCGTGGACGTCTACCTCACCACCAGCGGCGTGCACCTCACCATGGGCAAGAAGTCCGTCGAGACGATGACGTCGTCCTGGATGGGGGTGACCGACCCCAAGGACCCGCGCTACTACAAGGAGGAGATCCCATGGGCGGTGCGCATCTCCGACAGCGGCGAGTACGTGCACCAGAGCGCCGGCTACTACCAGTACCTCGGTCGTTCCAACCAGAGCCACGGCTGCGTGCGCGCCACCCCCGAGGGCGCCAAGTGGTTCTACGGCATCGCCCAGCGCGGTGACGTCGTCAAGATCACCGGCACCAAGCGCAAGCTCGACTGGCGCAACGGCTGGAGCTACTGGCAGCTCAACTGGACCCAGTGGAAGGCCGGCAGCGCCCTCAAGCCCTGACCCCCTGGCCTCACCTCAAGCCCATGACCCACCCGCCCGGGAGGGCTCCCACCCCGGAGCCCTGCCGACCGCCCGGGGCCCGAGCCCTCCAACGGTCGGTTCCGGGCCCCGGGCGGGCAAACGGTCGGTTCCGGGGCCCCGGGCGGGCGGTCACCCGGTCGCGCAGGTCAGAGCTTCTCTATGGGCGCGTACGTCAGCAGCAGCGTCTTCTCGCCGTCGGCGCCGAAGTCGATCTTGACCTTGGTCTTCTCCGCCACCCCGTCCACGGACACCACCGTGCCGAGCCCCCACTTGTCGTGGGTGACCCGGTCACCGGGCGCCAGCGACGGCATCTGCCGCGACCCCCCGCTCTTGGGCGCCGGCCGCGCCACGGGCTCCCGCCGCGTCGCCGCGCTCCAGGCGGACTTCTCCGGATCGGTACGCCAGTCGATGAGCTGCCCCGGCACCTCGTTCACGAACCGCGACGCCGGGTTGAACGACGGCGCACCCCACGAGCTGCGCACCGCCGCCCGCGTGAGGTAGAGCCGCTTCTGCGCCCGGGTGATGCCCACGTAGGCCAGCCGCCGCTCCTCCTCCAGCTCCTTCGGCTCGCCGAGCGACCGGATGTGGGGGAACACGCCGTCCTCCATCGCGGTCAGGAAGACGACCGGGAACTCCAGCCCCTTGGCGGTGTGCAGGGTCATCAGCGTGACGACCCCCTGCCCGCCTTCGGCGTCGGGGATCTGGTCGGCGTCGGCCACCAGCGACACCTGCTCCAGGAACTCCACCAGCGTGCCCTCGGGGTTGGCCTCCTCGAACTCCGAGGCCACCGAGACGAGCTCGTTGAGGTTTTCCAGGCGGGACTCGTCCTGAGGATCCTCCGAGGCCTCCAGCTCGGCGCGGTAGCCGGTCGCGACCAGGATCTCCTCCGCCAGCGTCGACGGCGGGACGCCCTCGGCCTTGGCGATCAGCTCCTCGATCATCGCCACGAACTCGCGCACCGCGTTGAGCGACCGCGTCGCCATGCCGTACGCCTCGTCGGCCCGGCGCAGCGCGTCCCAGAACGAGATGCGCTCGCGCGAGGACAGCGCCTCGATCATCGCCTCGGCCCGGTCGCCGATGCCGCGCTTGGGCACGTTGAGAATGCGCCGCATCGACACCACGTCGGCCGGGTTGGCCAGCACCCGCAGGTAGGCCAGCAGGTCCTTGACCTCCTTGCGCTCGTAGAAGCGCACCCCCCCGACCACCTTGTACGGCAGCCCCGTGCGGATGAAGATCTCCTCGAACACACGGGAGGCGGCGTTGGTCCGGTAGAAGACCGCGACCTCGCTCGGCTTGACGTCGTCCTCGTCGCTCAGCCGGTCGACCTCCTGGGCCACGAACATGGCCTCGTCGTGCTCGTTGTCGGCGACGTAGCCCACGATCTTGGGGCCGTCGCCCTGGTCGGACCAGAGGTTCTTCGGCTTGCGGCCCTCGTTGCGGGCGATCACGGCGTTGGCCGCGGCCAGGATGTTCTGGGTGGAGCGGTAGTTCTGCTCCAGCAGGATCGTGCGCGCGTCGGGATAGTCGCGCTCGAACTCCAGGATGTTGCGGATCGTCGCGCCGCGGAAGGCGTAGATCGACTGGTCGGCGTCGCCCACCACGCACAACTCGGACATGTCGCTGCCCGAGCGGACCACGTCGCCGTCGGCGGTGCGCAGCTCGGGGTGGCCCACCAGCTCCCGGATCAGGATGTACTGGGCGTGGTTGGTGTCCTGGTACTCGTCGACCAGCACGTGCCTGAACCGCATCCGGTAGTGCTCGGCCACATCGGGGAAGAGCTGGAACAACGTCACCGTGTTCATGATGATGTCGTCGAAGTCCATCGCCCCGGCCTCGGTCAGCTTGAGCTGATAGGCCTTGTACGCCTGGGCGAGCGTCTTCTCCAGGTGCGAGCCCGCCTTGTCCAGCGCGGTCTCGTAGTCGACCAGCTCGTTCTTGAAGTTGCTGACCTGCGCCGAGAACGAGCGCGGCGGGTAGCGCTTCGGATCGAGCTCCATCTCCCTGCAGACCATCGCCATCAGCCGCTGCGAGTCGGCCTGGTCGTAGATCGAGAAGCTCGACGGGAACCCCAGCCGCTTGGCCTCGCGCCGCAGGATGCGCATGCAGGCGCTGTGGAAGGTCATCACCCACATCGCCTTGGAACGCGGCCCGACGAGCTTGTCGATGCGCTCCTTCATCTCGCGGGCGGCCTTGTTGGTGAAGGTGATGGCCAGGATCTCGCCCGGATGCGCGTCGCGCTCGGCCAGCAGGTAGGCGATGCGGTGCGTGAGCACCCGCGTCTTCCCCGACCCCGCGCCCGCCACGATGAGCAGCGGGCTGCCATGATGGATCACGGCCTCGCGCTGCTGGGGGTTGAGGCCGTCGAGCAAGGGGTGGTCAACAGAGACTTGGGTCGGCACCCACCTAGGTTAAGACGCGCCACCGACAAACGGCGCCCGGAATGCCTTCGGCGGGGTGCCGGTTGTCCTCCGTACAGGGTCCAGGAAGGGAAGCCATGCTGCCGGAAGCCGAGATCAACCGGGTACTTGTCGTGACCGCACACCCCGACGACGTCGACTTCGCGGCGGCGGGAAGCGTGGCGCTGTTCGTCGGGCGGGGCGTGGAGGTCACGTACCTGCTGGTCACGGACGGTGACGCCGGCGGCAACGAGCGTACTCTGGACAACTCCGGCATGGCCGAGCTCCGCAGGACCGAGCAGCTCGCCGCCGCCAAGGCCGTGGGCGTGACGGACGTACGCTTCCTCGGCTACTCCGACGGCCGGGTGGTGCCCTCGCTCGACCTGCGGCGCGACATCGCCCGAGTGATCCGCCAGGTACGCCCCGACCTGGTCGTCACCCACCACCCCGACCGCAACTACCAGTTCGTCGCCCCCAGCCACCCCGACCACCGGGCCGTGGGCGGCGCCGCGCTCGACGCGGTCTACCCCGACGCCCGCAACCCCTACGCCTTCCCCGAGCTGCTGCGCGAGGAGGGCCTGGAGGCGTGGACGGTCAGGGAGGTCTGGCTGAACGGCGGCCCGACCCCCAACCACTGGGTGGACGTGACCGAGGTCATGGACCGCAAGCTCGCGGCCTTGCAGTCGCATGTCAGCCAGGTCGCCCACGTCGAAGGCTTCGTCGACTTCGTCCGGGGCCGGTTCGCCGCCTGGGCCGAGCAGGCCGGCTTCGGCGAGGGCCACTACGCGGAGGGCTTCCAGGTCGTACCCACGGCCTGACCGCCCTCCCCGCCCCGGGCCTAGACGGGCTGAGACGGGCTCAGGGAACGGAGCCCGGCGGCACCACCCAGAGCGCGGGTTGCCCGGTGACCTGGGAGATGACGTCGAAGTCCCGGTCGTAGTGCAGGATCGTCGCCTGATGCGCCTCGGCACAGGCGGCGATCAGCAGATCGCCCGGCCCGACCGCCCGGTGGTGCGGCCTTCCGGCGAGCATCGCCTGCATCTCCAGCACCCGGGGGCCGACCTCCTTGTGGGTGATGGACAGGAGCCGGAAGCTCTCCCGCAGGTAGTGGGCGTCCCTCTCGTAGCCCTGCTGGTCACGGGCGCTGTAGAGCACCTCCAGTTGCGTGACCTCGCAGACGGCCAGCGCCTTGTCGAGCATGAGCGGCTGGAGTGCCTGGTGGACCGCCGGGTGCGGCATGCGGGCCAGCGCGCTCTTGTCGACGAGGTAGACCACTCCCGTGGTCACCACGCATGGTTCGGGCGCTCCTGACCCAGGAGATCGGTATTGTCCCGGGTACGCCAGTATTCGAAGGCTTCGCGCCGTCTGGCTCTTTCGGCGATCTCCTCCAGGGCCGCGTTGACCGTGTCTTTCATGGTCGAAGTTCCCAACTCCCGCTGGGCCAGCTCCAGAAGTCGCTTGTCGATGTCGACTACCGTCCGCATACAACAACACCTCCGTACCTCCGGCGTATATCAGAATGCGTGATCTTGATATACGCGCTCCCCAGAGTGGTGCGCTTCCGGGGAGGGCGCTTGGCGCAGACGCTAGAGCATCGAGGGCGGGTCGCGTGGAGCGTTCCAAAGAGAGGTGGAGGATCCTCATCTTCCGAGGTGGAATCCTCATCCCGGCCCGGGGGAAAGTCACCACCCGACGGGGTGGGTCAGCGTTTCGGCGAGAGCCTGGCGAAGAGGTAGCCGAGCGAGTTCGTGGCCAGATGCAGCATGGACGGCGCCAGCAGCGCGGCGCGCCGCCGCAGCTCGCAGAAGAGCACTCCCGCCCCCGCCGTGGACACCACACTGCCGGCCACCACCCGCGCGACGTCGAGGTGGGCCGGCGACTCGCCCGCCGTCAGCGCCCCGAGCGCCGGGTTGGCGCGGGCCATGTCGATCGCCGGGAGGATGTGCCACAGGCCGAACAGCGCCGAGGAGACCGCCGTCGCGGCGATCGTGCCGTGGCGCTTGGCCAGCATGGCGTGCAGCGCGCCGCGGAACCCGACCTCCTCCAGCAACACCGTGCCCAGGGGGACCTGGAGCAGGGCCTCCTCCAGGGCGCGGGCGCGCGAGAGCGACAGGGCGCGCTCGTCGTGGAAGAGCGGCCTGGTGCGGGGGACGGCGATGCCCACGGTGTAGACCGCGGCGACGGCCGCCGCCAGCGCGCCGCCGACGGCCGCGCCCCGGCGCCCGTGCTCGAACCCGAGCTCCCGCCAGGACACGCCGTGCCGGCGGGCCATCGCCACGAGGGCGGCGGTGGCGGCGGCGGACGTCAGGGGCGCGAGCCTGGGGGCGATCTTGTTGTTGAGGACGTTGGCGGCGGTGAGGACGGCGATCGAGCGCAGCAGCACCCTTGCAGGCTACGTCGCCTCAGGAGGCGGCGGAGTCGCGCCAGCCGGCGGGGAAGCGGGTGCGGCGGCGTTCCTGCGGGGTGAGGCCGCCCCAGATGCCCTCCGTCTCGCCGGCGCGTAAGGCGTAGGACCGGCACTCGGCGATGACCGGGCAGAGGGCGCAGACCGCCTTCGCCCTGGCCTCCTGCAACGGCGAGGGCGCGAGGGGGAAGAAGAGGTCAGGGTCGCTGGATCTGCACGCGCCTTTGCGCAGCCAGCGGATCTCCTCCTGTGGCATGTCTCCACCGTAGAGGGAGGTCATGATCGCACACATCATCCTCTGGGTTGACCCGGGTGTACTCCCTCAGCAGGCGGGCACGCCGTCGTCGTAGCCGTCGGCGAAGGCGGACTGGCGTTGCTCGGCGGTGCCGTGGGCGGCGGGGTTCAGCCAGTCGTCCGTGGGGTCGCCGGCGGCCTCCAGGCTGAGCAGCAGCTCGTCCTCGTCACCCGGGTCGGCGCGCAGGGAACCCGAGCGGACCAGCGCCGACAGCGTGCCGCCGGCGTAGCAGTCGGCCTGGAGCTCGGCCTGGACGTTCAGCTCGAAACCGGTCCGGAGCTGGGACTGGACGGCGTGGCCGAACTCGTGCGGGATGATCACGTAGACCGCGCCGTCGCCCATGTCGTTCCACAGGGACTCCATCCACGACCGGTCGTAGGCGATGAAGTGGCCCTCGGGGCAGTAGAAGGCGTTGTTCGGTACGGAAGGCTCGCCGCCGCAGACAGGGCCGGACTTCCCGGAATAGGGGATGAAATTGGCTATCGGGCGATAAGTCATCCCCTGCTGGTCGAAGAAATCCGTCCAGAAGGACTCGGTGAGCGTGCGCGCGGTCCGCAGGTCGTCCTCGAACGTGTCGGCCCCCTGGACGTCCCTCGACGCGGGCCTGGTCAGGCCGCACGAGGCGAGCAGCAGGACGAGAGTCAGGGCGAGGACGCCGGTGCGCACGATGTTCACACGTCCCAAGTGTGCACCGGATCGTTGCCGTGCATGCGCTCTATGTAGTCCAACGTCATTCTCCGCAGCGCCTCGTGCCGGTCGCCGCCCTGCGCGCGCACCCGTTCCACCTGCCACGTCGCCCCCGTACGGCCCGTCAGGCAGCGGCCCTCGACGATGCCGAGCAGCCGGTCGGCGACCGGCGCGTTCACACCCCACTCGGCCAGGCCCTCGCGTGCCATGGGCAGCAGCCTGCGCAGGATCAGCTCGGCGGCCGGCACCTCGCCCAGGCCCGGCCAGTACAGCCGGGCGTCCAGGCCGTGGCGGGCCGCGGCGGCGAGGTTGTCCTCGGCGGTGCGGAAGGACATCTGGCTCCAGATCGGCCGCTCGGCCAGCGGGAGCACGCGCATCAGGCCGTAGTAGAAGGCGGCGTTCGCGGCGATGTCGGCCACCGTGGGCCCGGCGGGCAGCACGCGGTTCTCCACACGCAGGTGCGGTACGCCGTCCACGACCGCGTAGACGGGCCGGTTCCAGCGGTAGACGGTGCCGTTGTGCAGGGTCAGCTCGTGCAGGTGGGGGATGCGTCCTTGATCGAGTTCGGCGCGCGGGTCCTCCTCCTCGCACAGGGGCAGCAGCGCCGGGTAGTAGCTGACGTTCTCCTCGAACAGGTCGAAGACGCTGGTGATCCAGCGTTCCCCGAACCACACCCGGGGACGCACGCCCTGCGTCTTCAGCTCGGCCGGGCGGGTGTCGGTGGCCTGCTCGAACAGCGCGATCCTGGTCTCGCGGTGCAGCTCCTTGCCGAACAGGTAGGGGGAGTTGGCCGCGAGCGCGACCTGGGGGCCCGCGATGACCTGGGCGGCGTTCCAGTGCGGCGCGAACGCCTCCGGACTGACCTGGAGGTGCAGCTGGACGCTGGTGCACGCGGCCTCGGGCGCGACGCTGTCGGCGTGGGTGTCGAGGCGTTCGACGCCTTCGATGCACAGGTGCAGATCTTCGCCGCGGGCGGCGAAGATCTGCTCGTTGAGCAGGCGGTAGCGGGGGTTCGCCGACAGGGTGCCCTCGCCGATGTCCTGTTCGCGCAGTGTGGGCAGGATGCCGACCAGCATCAGGTGCCCGTCCTGGGAGCGGGCGCGCTCCTCGGCGTGGTTGAGCCGCCTTCGTACGTCCTCCTCCAGGTGGAGTGGGCCGTCGCCGCTCAGCTCGCGTGGCTCGACGTTGATCTCGATGTTGAACTGGCCCAGCTCGGTGGCCCAGTCCGGCTGTTCGATCGCGGCCAGCACCTGGGCGTTGCGCATGGCGGCCTCGCCGCGGGCGTCCACGATGTTGAGCTCGATCTCCAGGCCGGCGCGAGGGCGTTCGAACTCGAAGCGGGACTCGCGCAACATCTGGGCGAAGACGTCGAGACATCGACGCACCTTTTCCCGATATTTCCGGCGATCGTCCCGGCTGAACACGACGACTGGTACGTCCCTGCCCATAACAGGAAATGTCGCACGCCGAGGCCGACATGACCAGCAGGAGATCGGCACGGCGCTTCCGATGATCGCCATAGGGTTCGGGGATGCGCGTATTGATTACAGGTGGGGCGGGCTACATCGGCAGCACGGTCGCGTCCGCGTGCCTCGACGCCGGGATCGAGCCCGTGATCCTCGACAACCTCGTGACGGGCCGCAGGGAGTTTGCCGAGGGGCGGGTCTTCTACGAAGGGGACATCGCCGACGGCCCGCTGATCGACAAGATCTTCGCCGAGAACCCCGGCATAGAGGCCGTCGTCCACTGCGCGGCTCTGATCGTCGTACCCGACTCCGTCGCCGACCCGGTCGGCTACTACCGCGCGAACGTCACCAAGAGCCTGGAGTTCGTCGACCACCTGCTGCGCAACGGCTGCCAGCGGATGATCTTCAGCTCATCCGCGTCGATCTACCAGGCGGGCGCCGACCACACCGTGGACGAGGACTCGCCGCTCGCGCCGCAGAGCCCGTACGCGCGGACCAAGGCGGTTTGCGAGGCCATGTTCGCCGACGTCGCCGCGACCCGCCCGATCCGGATCCTGTCCCTGCGCTACTTCAACCCGATCGGCGCCGACCCCGCCATGCGTACGGGCCTGCAACTGCGCCGCCCGAGCCACGCCCTGGGCAAGATGATCGAGGCGTACGAGGAGGGTGTGCCGTTCCGGATCACCGGCACCGACTATCCGACGAGCGACGGCACCGGTATCCGCGACTACGTGCACGTCTGGGACCTGGCCGCCGCGCACGTGGCGGCGTTGTGGCGGTTCGACTCCCTGGACGCCGACGTGATCAACCTCGGCACCGGCGCGGGCACGACGGTCCGCGAACTGGCCGAGGCGTTCAACCGGGTGGCCGACCGGCCGATCGACGTGGTCGAGGCGCCCGCCCGGCCGGGCGACGTGGCCGGGGCCTACACGCGCAGCGACCGGGCGCGCAGGCTGCTGGGCTGGGAGACCCGGTACACGGTCGAGCAGGGCATCAGGCACTCGCTGGACTGGGCGGCCCTGCGCGATTCGCGCCTGACCTGACGTACGGCCCCGCGAGCGGCCCGCGTCCCTCCCGCCAAGCGGCGGCGGGGGAGACGCGGGCTCACGTCATGCGGGCTGTCCTACATGGCGACTGTTCGGCGACTACTTGGCGACGCTGACGCCGAACGGCAGGTCGAGCGAGGAGAGGTCGTCCTTGCCGTTCTCGAACTCGCTGGAGACGTCCTCAGCCGTCGGAGCCTTGATCGACACGGCATCGCCCCAACCGGTGAACCGGGTGTCGACGCGCAAACCGTCCTTCTTGGAGCCGGACCCCGTGATCGCGGTCTGCGGGAACGTCGACACCAGACGGACGGGCAGCCCGGCCGCGTTCACGGTGAGCTTCCAGGTGATGACGCTCTTCAGCGCCTTCGCCGGCAGGTCGGTGTCGATCGAGCTCGCCCGGTACCAGGGCGAGACCTTCCGCAGGGCGCCGACGGTGATCGTGCCCGCGTAGCCGCCGCTCACCGGCTTGGCCGTCTTGAGCAGCGTCTTGAGCGTGCCCTGCTCGGCGACGTTCACCGGCTGGCCGAACGTGCCGGTGAGGCCGCCGGTCGGGCCGTGCGGGGCCTTGAACCAGGTCTCGCCCTCCGGCAGCAGCGAGCTCCACAGGCCGCCGGACAGGTACGACGTGGTGCCGATCCGGATCGTGCGCTCGGGCGTGGCCAGCGCCTTGAGCTCCTCCGGCGCCTCGTCGCCGCCCAGGTCGGACAGGGTGATGGCGAACTTGCCGGTGATGTCCGAGGCGGCGATGCCGGACTTGCCGAACTGGAGGGTCCCCGTGCGCCGGACGAAGACGTCCTGGCGCCCGCCCTCGGTGAGGATGATGCGCTCGCTGAACTTCAGGCCCTTGCCGGGCACGAGCTGCTTCTTGACGGCGGTCACGGGGTTCTTGGGCGCCGCGGCCTGGGCGGGGGTCGCCAGCAGCGCGGGGGTCGCGGCCACGAGGGCGGCGGCTGTCGCCAGCGCGAGGCCGGTGAGGGTTCGCTTCATTGCGAATGTGTTCCTTGTTGTGAGGGGGAGTGACGACAGCTCGCCGGCTATCGGAACTGGCCGAGCGAGCTGGTGGAACCGTCGGGAATGTCCTTGAAGAGCTGGTCGAGCTTGGCGACTTCCTCGTCCGCCAGCTCGCTGAGGGAGATCACCTCGTCGGCCGGGGGCTCCTTGACGCTGACCTTCGCGCCCCAGCCTGAGAGCCGGGTCTCGACGACGGCCTGTATCCAGTACCTGCCGGCCGTGATCTTCTGCTCGCTGTCGACGCGGACGGGCAGTGCCGCGGAGTTCAGCCCCAGCCGGTAGCCGAACGCCCCGGTGCCGCCGATCGTCCGCGCCTGCGCCCTCGTGAGCGATCCCCGGTGGAGGCCGTTCTTGAGGGGGGCGTGCGCGAGCAGGGTCCTGATCGCCTTGGGGGCCAGGACGTCGACCGGCTGGTCCGAGACGATCGGGGCGCCCTTCAAGCTGTTCATGAGCACCCATGTCTTGCCCATGGGCAGCGTGCCGGACAGCTCGGTGGTCCGGAGGTAGTACCGGCCGCCGACGCTGAGGCAGCGGAGCCGGCTGGTCCTCGTCCCGTCGGTCATCCTGAACACGACGTCGGAGGCGACGGGCCCGGACGTGCCGAACTCCACGGAGCCGGTGATGCGGACGACCTCGGCGTCGTCGGGGCGGTTCGAGGTGATCCGCGTGGTCTCGGAGATCGTGACCCCGTGGCCCGGGACGAACTGCCGCTTCAGGGCCGTGGCCGGATCGGTGGCCGCCTGTGCGGGGGCGGCCTGTACGAGGGCCGCGGCCGTCACCGCGGCCGCGAGCAATCGCTTCATGAGTTTCCTCGGTTGAGAAGGCTGAGAATGCTGAGAAGAGGAGAAGGCGGGGCTACTTGACGCCGCCCAGGGAGTTGAGCGAGCCGTCCGGGATGTCCTGCGGGATCGCGCTGCCGTCGGTGAGGTCGGCGACGTCGATCACGTCGTCGGCCGGCGGGGCCTTGACCTTGACCTTCGCGCCCCAGCCGGTGAAGCGGGTCTCGGTGGTGCTGCGGCTCTCGCCGAGGACGCCGAAGTCGAGCGTCCAGTCGCTGACGACCCTGGTGACCAGGCCCGCGGAGTTCAGCGCGAGCAGGTACGACACCTTGATCTTGGCGACCTTCTTGTCGACCGGCTGGTCGTAGATCTTGCCGAGCTCCTTGACCGTGACCGAGCCGCGGTAGACGCCGCCCTTGGTGCTCTTGGCGTGGGAGACGAGGATCTTCAGCACCTTGGGTTCGAAGACGTCGAGCAACTGGCTGGAGTTGCTCATCCGCACGCCGGTGTCGGGGTAGCGGACCCACTTCTTGCCCTCGGGCAGGCCGTCGCTGTAAATACCGCCCTGCGCGTAGACGTGCTTGCCCACGGTGATCATCCGGGTCGGCATCAGTGACGCGAACATGTCGGCGTTCTTGCCCGCGGTGCGATTTCTCACGTCCGAGGCGACGATTCCGGACTTGCCGAACTCAAGAACGCCGGACGACTTCGCGGTGCCGGTGCTCTTGCCGTCCACCGAGGTACGGGACGTCTCGGCGAACCGCACGCCGTGCCCGGCGACGTACTGCTTCTTCAGCGCCTTCGCCGGGTCCACGGGCGCGGCCTGGGCGGGAGCGGCGGTCACGAGCGCCGCCGCGGAGGCCAGGGCCAGGCCCGCGATAATTCGCTTCATGTGTTTCCTTCAGATCAAATCGAGGGGAGCAGGAATCCTGCCAATTGAAGATCACGACCATATATCGACCGACACCGCTTAAGGCTGCGAATCAGTGCAATTTCGGTGCAGAACGGGACATGGCGAAGTGAGATCACCGTCACATAGCGGAAGAACCATGCCCCGATGACCTGGGCAGGTCAAGCTTGGGGCTAGGCTTCACTGGCGGAAACGCCCGGCACGCACGGGGTTGCCCGGGCCGTCGAACATCAGTCGGATAAGCAAGGACGGACCCTCGTGGACCTGTTCGAACATCAGGCGAAGGAGCTCTTCGCTGACTACGGCATCCCGGTGCCACGCGGCATCGTCGCCAACACCGTGGAGGAGGTGCGGGCGGCGGCTGAGGAGCTGACCGGCCGCGTTGTCGTCAAGGCCCAGGTCAAGACCGGCGGCCGCGGCAAGGCCGGCGGCGTGAAGGTGGCAGACGACGCCGCCGACGCCGTCGAGAAGGCCACCGCCATCCTCGGCATGGACATCAAGGGCCACACGGTCCACAAGGTGCTCGTGGAGGAGGCCAGCGCGATCGCGGAGGAGTACTACTTCTCCTTCCTGCTCGACCGCGCCAACCGCACCTTCCTCGCGATCTGCTCCGCCGCCGGCGGCATGGACATCGAAGAGGTCGCCCACAGCACGCCCGAAAAGGTCGCCAAGGTGCCGGTCTCGGCGCTCGACGGCATCGACCGCGCCACGGCCCGCGAGATCGCGGTCGCCGGCGGCCTGCCCGAGAAGGCCCTCGACGGCGCCGCCGAGCTCATCGAGAAGCTCTGGTGCTGCTTCGTCGACGAGGACGCCACGCTGGTCGAGGTCAACCCGATGATCCTGTCGGCCGACGGCCAGGTGAAGGCGCTCGACGGCAAGGTCACCCTCGACGAGAACGCCGGCTTCCGCCAGGCCGACCACGAGGCGCTGGCCGACAAGGCCGCCGAGGACCCGCTCGAGGCCAAGGCCAAGGAGAAGGACCTCAACTACGTCAAGCTCGACGGCAACGTCGGAATCATCGGCAACGGCGCCGGCCTGGTCATGTCCACCCTCGACGTGGTGGCCTACGCAGGCGAGGCGTTCCCCGGCAAGCCGTCCCCCGCGAACTTCCTCGACATCGGCGGCGGCGCCTCGGCCGAGGTCATGGCCGCGGGCCTGGAGATCATCCTCTCCGACCCCAGCGTGAAGTCGATCTTCGTGAACGTCTTCGGCGGCATCACCGCCTGCGACGCCGTCGCCAACGGCATCGTCTCGGCGTTCAAGCTGCTGGAGAGCCGCGGCGAGGCCGTGACCCACCCGCTGGTGGTCCGCCTCGACGGAAACAACGCCCTGCTCGGGCGGCAGATCCTGGCCGACGCCGCGCTCCCGCGGGTCGAGCTGGTTGACACGATGGACGACGCGGCCAAGCGGGCCGCCGAGCTCGCTGCGGTAGGTGCGTGAGTCATGGCTATCTGGCTGACCGAGAACAGCAAGATCATCGTTCAGGGCATGACCGGCGGTGAGGGCACCAAGCACACCCGCCGCATGCTCGCCTCCGGCGCGAAGGTCGTCGGCGGCGTCAACGCCCGCAAGGCGGGCATCACGCACGAGGGCCTGCCCGTGTTCGGCACGGTCAAGGAGGCCATGGAGCAGACGGGCGCCGACGTGTCGGTCGTCTTCGTGCCGCCGGCCCACACCAAGGCCGCCGTCAAGGAGGCCGTCGACGCCGAGATCCCGCTCTGCGTCGTGATCACCGAGGGCATCCCGGTCCACGACTCGACCGAGTTCTGGGCGTACGCGGTGGCCAAGGGCAACAAGACCCGCATCATCGGCCCCAACTGCCCCGGCATCGCCTCGCCCGGCGCCTCCAACGCCGGCATCATCCCCGCCGACATCACCACCGCCGGTCGCATCGGCCTGGTCTCGAAGTCCGGCACGCTGACCTACCAGCTCATGTACGAGCTGCGCGACTTCGGTTTCTCCACCGCGGTCGGCATCGGCGGCGACCCGGTCATCGGCACCACGCACATCGACGCGCTCCAGGCGTTCCAGGACGACCCCGACACCGACGCCATCGTGATGATCGGTGAGATCGGCGGCGACGCCGAGGAGCGGGCCGCGGCCTACATCGAGCAGCACGTCACCAAGCCGGTCGTGGCCTACGTCGCAGGCTTCACCGCCCCCGAGGGCAAGACGATGGGCCACGCCGGCGCCATCGTCTCCGGCTCGGCCGGCACCGCCCAGGCCAAGAAGGAGGCCCTGGAGAAGGTCGGCGTCCGCGTCGGCAAGACCCCCTCCGAGACGGCCCGCCTGATGCGCGAGATCATGCAGTCCCGCTAGTCATGCCGGAAAAGCCCCGCCTGGCCGCCGCCATGCGGGGCTTTTCCATGTCCCAGACCCCGCCGGGCGGCGCGTAAAGGGCGGGAAAAGCGGCCGAGGCACGTTCGCGAGGGTCATCACGGCGACAAAGTGGACCCACTGCGGCGCGTCAACCAAGCGATGGTTGGGAAAGATTGAGAAAATCGCATCTGTGACGGCCATTCTCGACCAGTTGCGCACCGCCCCCAAGTCGGTGCTCGGCAAGCTCCCCGGCGTCTCGACCGACGACGACGAGACGAGGCGGCCGCTACCCGTGTCGGGCATGCTGGCCGCCGCCTGCACGCTCGGCGTCGGTCTGGCCGTGCTCACCACCCTCACCCTCGTGGGCTGGATCGCCGCGCCGCGCGGCACGCTCGGTGCGGGCCTGCCGGGGGTGTTCCGCGCGGCGGCGCAGCTCTGGCTGGCCGCGCACCACGCGGGGTTCGCCATGCCCGGCGGCCGGGTCGGGCTGCTGCCGCTCGGGCTGATGATCCTGCCCGCGTTCCTGCTCTACCGCGCCGGCCGGTGGATGGCCCGCGACGCCGACCTGCGGCTGCGGCTGCCCGCCCGGCTGGCCAAGAACAGCCCGCGCGAGCAGGCCAACGCCCGCCGCCGCGCGCAGCTCGTCCTGGTCGGCCAGGCCGGCGTGTCGCTGGCGGCCCCCTACGCGCTGCTGGCCGGGCTGATCGCGCTGGTGGCCGGCAACGACCTCACCCAGCCGTTCATCGGCGAGGCGCTGCTCAGCCACTTCACGCTGGCCTTCCTGGCCGGCTCGCTGGCCACCGCGCGCATGATCGGCCCGTGGCGGATCATGCTCAAGCTGCTGCCCGAACGCCTGCGGGCCGTCACGGTCGGCACGGCCGTCGCCACGACGGGGCTGCTGGCGGCCGGGCTGGTGCTGGTGCTGGTCGCGGTCGTGCTGAACTTCGGGGAGGTCAAGGAGCTGTCGAACGTGCTCGCGCCGGGGTTCGTCGGCGGCGTGCTGCTGTTGCTGCTCCAGCTCCTCTACCTGCTCAACGCCGTGATCTGGGCCTCCTCCTACATCGCCGGTCCCGGCTTCGCCATCGGCACGGACACGCTGGTCGCCCCGACCGGCGTCGAGCTCGGCACGGTGCCGAGCCTGCCGATGCTGGGCGCGCTGCCCGACAGCGGTCCCGTGCCCGCGTGGATGATGGCCGTGATCGCGTTGCCGTTCGCGGCGGGCGCGGTGGCGGGCGTCTTCGTGGCCCGGATCTCACCCTCTCCGTCGTACGAGGCGGCGCCCCTGTGGGGTTTCCTGACCGGCGTCTCCACCGGCCTGGTCGCCGCCGCGCTGGCCGCGCTGTCCGGCGGCCCGATCGGCGGCGGCCGGCTGTCGGCGATCGGCCCGTCCCCGTGGGAGGTGGCCCTGTCGGTGGCCCTGGAGGTGGGCGTGGCCGCCGGCATCTCGGCGGGCGTGGCCAACCTGCTGCTGCTCAACAAGAAGGCCCGCGCGCCGCTCGACAAGGCTGCCGTACCGGTGCGCAAGGCGGGTGCGGCCATCGCCAAGGCGGCCAGCAAGGTGGGCCTGGCGGAGTCGGACCCGCGTCCGCTGCCCGGCCACTGGATGGACGCCACCGAGGCCGACACCCAGGAGATCCCGGTCATCAGGGACGACTGGCAGGACGAGCACGCGTCGGCCGAGGCCGAGACGCTGGCCCAGGGCCGCCACCGCCGCGCCGAACCCCCCGCCCCGGTACGTCCGCCGCGCAAGGACATCGTGGACGAGTCCGACGACCGCGGCGGTCACGTCATCTACGTCGACCCGTACGCGTGGGATCGTGACTAGGGCTGCATCGTCCCGAGCAGCCGGAGCACGTCGGGCGGCAGCTTGCGCTGGGCGGAGTCCCTGAACTGGGTGAAGCACTCGCCCTGGGCCGAGACCGTGCCGGCGCCCTTCATGCACTCCTGGTAGGCGGAGTACTCGTCCATGAGGTAGAGCTGCATCCCCGTGGCCATCGCCGACAGGGCGAGCGCGATCGAGGAGATGGTGATGCCGCCGATCGCAGTGCCTGTGGGCCGGTGGGCGCTCTTGAGCCGCGGCAGCGCGCGGATGCCCGCCATGAGCGCGAACAGGGCCATGACCAGGCCGGCGAGCGGCAACATGAACGTCATGGCCAGCGCGGCGATGGACAACCAGATCGCACGGCGACCCGCTGAATCGGCGGGCTGCTGGCCCGCCGGTGCCTGCACCGGTGTCGACACCTGACCTCCTCTGCGTCGCCGGGCGAGGAACAGATACCCTGTCAGCCCCACCCTGTTTCCATTCTTTGGAGTGTGCGTGTCAAAGGCTGGGCGGCTCGTCGTCCTCGTCTCCGGCTCTGGGACCAACCTACAGGCCCTTCTGGACGCTTCCGCCGACCCGTCGTACGGTGCGCGCGTGGTGGCGGTGGGCGCGGACCGGGACGGCATAGAAGGTCTGGCCAGGGCCGCCAAGGTAGATGTCCCGACATTTGTCGAAAAAGTGGGCGATCACGCGACTCGGGCGGACTGGGATGCCGCCCTCGCCGCCAAGATCGCATCGTACGAGCCCGACCTGGTCGTGTCGGCGGGCTTCATGAAAATTTTGGGTGCGCCCACGCTCGACGCGTTCCCCGTGCTCAACACCCATCCGGCGCTGCTGCCGTCCTTCCCCGGCGCCCACGGCGTGCGCGACGCGCTGGCGCACGGGGTGAAGGTGACCGGCTGCACGGTGATGCTGGCCGACGCGGGGATCGACACGGGGCCGATCGTCGCCCAGGAGGCGGTGCCCGTGCTGCCCGAGGACGACGAGGCGGTCCTGCACGAGCGCATCAAGACCGTCGAGCGCCGCCTGCTCGTCGACATCGTCGGCCGGATGGCCCGCGAGGGCTGGACGGTCAGCGGACGTACCGTCCGCATCGGCAACCAATCAGGAGGGGAAAGCACGTGACTCGCATCGCCATCCGGCGCGCGCTGATCGCTGTCTACGACAAGTCCGGGCTCGAAGAGCTGGCGAGGGCTCTCGACGGCGCCGGCGTGGAGATCGTGTCGACAGGCGGCACGGCCGCCGCGATCGCGTCCCACGGGATCCCGGTGACCAAGGTGGAGCAGCTCACCGGGTTCCCCGAGTGCCTCGACGGCCGGGTCAAGACGCTGCACCCGCGCGTGCACGCCGGGCTGCTGGCCGACCTCACCAAGCCCCACCACGTGGCGCAGCTCGACGAGCTGGAGATCGACCCGTTCCAGCTCGTGGTGGTCAACCTCTACCCGTTCCAGCAGACGGTGGCCTCCGGGGCCTCCGACGAGGAGTGCGTCGAGCAGATCGACATCGGCGGGCCCGCGATGATCAGGGGCGCGGCCAAGAACCACGCCACCTGCGCGGTCGTGGTCGATCCCGCCGCCTACGGCGACGTGCTCACCGCGCTGGACGAGGGCGGTTTCACGCTGCACGAGCGCCGCCGCCTGGCCGGCACCGCGTACGCGCACACCGCCGCGTACGACGTGGCCGTGGCGAGCTGGTTCGCCGGCCCGTACGCGGGCGGGGAGGAGTTCCCCGAGTTCACCGGCGCCACGTACGAGCGCAAGGCGACCCTGCGCTACGGCGAGAACCCGCACCAGCGCGCCGCCCTCTACACCGGTGGCTCGGGCGGCCTGGCCAACGCCGAGCAGCTCCACGGCAAGGAGATGTCCTACAACAACTACCTCGACTCCGACGCCGCCTGGCGGGCGGCCTGGGACTTCGCCGAGCCCTGCGTGGCCGTCATCAAGCACCAGAACCCGTGCGGCATCGCCGTCGGCGCCGACGTGGCCGAGGCCCACCGCAAGGCGCACGCCTGCGACCCCGTCTCGGCGTACGGCGGCGTGATCGCGGTCAACGGCGAGGTCACGGTGGAGCTGGCCCGGCAGATCGCCGAGGTGTTCACCGAGGTCGTCGTCGCCCCCGACTTCAGCGCCGAGGCGCTTGAGGTGCTGCGGGCCAAGAAGAGCCTGCGCCTGCTGCGCTGCCCGGAGCGGCCGTCCCAGCCGCTGGAGTTCCGCAGGATCGACGGCGGCCTGCTGCTGCAGTCGGTCGACAGGATCGACGCCGCCGGGGACGACCCGGCGACGTGGGAGCTCAAGACCGGCCCGGCCGCCTCGCCCGAGCTGCTGGCCGACCTGGCCTTCGCCTGGCGCGCCTCCCGTTCGGTGAAGTCGAACGCCATCCTGCTGGCCGCCGACGGCGCCACGGTGGGCGTGGGCATGGGCCAGGTCAACCGGGTCGACTCCTGCCGTCTCGCGGTCAGCAGGGCGGGGGAGCGGGCCGCCGGCTCGGTCGCCGCCTCCGACGCGTTCTTCCCGTTCCCCGACGGGCCGCAGGTGCTGATCGAGGCCGGGGTCAGGGCGATCGTCGAGCCGGGCGGCTCGATCAGGGACCAGGAAGTGATCGACGCCTGCGAGAAGGCCGGTGTCACCCTCTACTTCACCGGCACCCGTCACTTCTTCCACTGATCAACGGTTGATCACCATAAAGGGCGACAAGAGATCACTTGTCGCCCTTTATCCGTTTTGGCGGCGAGCAGTGGCCGGGTCCGGTTACCCTGATTGCCGCCCTGCTGTGCTCATACCCCCGGAGTCCCCATGCTCGACACGACCCTGCACGCCTTCGTGACCATGAACGGCCTCGCGACCAGCCCCTTCGTCCTCCTGGTCCTCGCCTTCATCGGTGCGTACCTGGGCGGCCGCGTCGTGGAGGTCATCCCGTTCACGCGCAGGATCATCGAGCGCCGCGAGGCCCGCTTCGCCGAGCGCGACTAGCCGATCGGGCCCGCCCCCACGACGGGAGGCGGGCCTTCGCCCGCCATGGCCGGATCGGGCGGCGGCGGCGCTCCCGGACCGGACAGGCGCCAGGCGAGCCGGGCGGCCCCGGCCAGCCCGGCGCGTACGCCCAGCGTGGTCGGCCGCACCCGGACCGCCCTGACGAACGCCAGCCCCGCCACGTCGTCGAGCGCGCGCTCCAGAGGGCCGAACAGCACCTCGCCGGCCGCCGACACACCGCCGCCGATGACCACGGTGTCGAGCTCGACCGCGGCCGCCGTGGAGGCGATCATGCCGGCCAGCGCCCGCGCGCCCCGCTCGAAGGCCGCCACCGCCACCGGATGCCCGATCGCCGCGTCGGCCGCCAGCGCCCTGGCGTCGCGCTCGCCGTCGGGGGCCCAGCCGTTCTCCAGCGCCCAGCGGGCCAGGTTGGGGCCGCTGGAGTAGCGCTCGACGCAGCCCCGGCCGCCGCACTCGCAGCGCTCGCCATCGGGATCGACGCTCATGTGGCCGACGTGCCCGGCGTTGCCCGCCGGGCCCAGGAGCGGCGCGCCGCCGATCACCAGGCCGCCGCCGATGCCCGTGGACACGACGACGCCGAGCAGCGAGGTGCTGCCCTGGCCGGCGCCCAGCCAGTGTTCGCCGAGTGCCATGCACTGGGCGTCGCCGGCCAGCACCACGGGCAGGCCGGTCAGCCGCCGCAGCTCCTCGCGCAGGGGGAAACCGCGCCAGCTCGGCATGTTGACCGGGCTCACGGCGCCGGTGGTGAGGTCGAGGGGGCCCGCGCAGCCCACGCCGACGGCGTGCGGAGGCGGGCCGTCGGCGATCACCTCGGCGACGAGGGCCGCCAGGGCGGACATCACGTCGGCGCGCGGCGTGGGCCGGGTGGCGGAACGCAGGAGGGCGCCGCCCTCGTCGACCAGGGCGGCGGCGACCTTGGTGCCCCCGATGTCGACGGCGAGTACGCAGGTCATCCGAGTGCGGGCCGGCAGGACGTGACGCGGGACGGGGACGTCGCGGGGGAACGGGCGGGCAAGGGGAACCTCCGTCGGCATGGTGTCGGCGACGGTCACGATATGCCTTTCCGGGATCGATGACAACGATGTCATCGATCTCCTGTGGACAACCGGAGCCGCCTGCCTCCCATCTGTGGAAAAACTGTGGACGACTTCGCACCCGAGACCGCGGTCGACGGGTGGCCGGTGACCGGGAGCGGGGGAGTCGTGGAAGGATTGGCGGCATGAGCGCAGTGAAACTCGACGGCAAGGCGACCGCCGCCAGGATCAAGGCAGACCTCGCGACCCGGGTGGCCGCGCTCAAGGACCGCGGCATCACGCCCGGCCTGGGCACCGTCCTGGTCGGCGACGACCCCGGCAGCCAGATCTACGTCGCGGGCAAACACCGCGACTGCGCCGAGGTCGGCATCGCCTCCATCCGCGTCGACCTCCCGGCCACCGCCACCCAGAAGGACGTCGAGGCGGCCATCGACGAGCTCAACTCCTCCCCGGCCTGCACCGGCTACATCGTCCAGCTCCCGCTGCCCAAGCACCTCGACACGATGGCGCTGCTGGAGCGGATGGACCCGGCCAAGGACGCCGACGGCCTCCACCCGGTCAACCTCGGCCGCCTCGTCCACATGGTCGACGCCCCCCTCCCGTGCACGCCCCACGGCATCGTGCTGCTGCTCCAGGAGTACGACGTGCCGATCAAGGGCGCCGACGTGGTCGTGGTCGGCCGCGGCATCACCGTCGGCCGCTCGCTCGGCCTCCTGCTGACCCGCCGCAGCGAGAACGCCACGGTGACCCTCTGCCACACCGGCACCCAAGACCTGGCCGCCCACGTACGCCGTGCCGACATCGTCGTGGCCGCGGCGGGCGTGCCCGAGCTGATCACGCGCGACATGGTCAAGCCTGGCGCGGCCGTCCTCGACGTGGGCGTCTCCAGGATCAACGGCAAGATCGCCGGTGACGTGGCGCCCGACGTGGAGGAGGTCGCCGGCTTCCTCACCCCCAACCCGGGCGGGGTGGGCCCGATGACCCGCGCGCTGCTGCTGTCCAACGTGGTGGAGGCCGCCGAGCGTGCCTGAGGGGTGGGGATGAACCCCTGATGGGGGGAATGGGAAGAAGACCGAGCCCAACCCCCCTCACGGAAGGCCGATTCATGGACACCCCGCTCATCGCTGTCGAGGGCACCTACGAGGAGATGGGGGCCGAGGTCGGCCACCGTACCGCCGACCTGGTCGCGCGCAGCGTCGAGACCTACCTGCGGCGCTTCCGCGACAAGTCCGGCCTCTCCCCTGCGGACGTGCGGCGCTGGGGCCTGACCTTCCTCGACGTGGCCAGGTCCTACGACTCCGGCATCGCCGCCATGCTGGAGGGGCTCGCGGCGGGCGCGGGCCAGCCGGTCGAGCACATCGCCGCGCTCAACGCCCGTACCGCGCTGCTCGACGGCACCGGCTACGACGAGGGCTGCACCTCGGTCGCCGTGCTGCCGAAGTACACCCGTGACGGCCACACCCTGCTCGCCCAGAACTGGGACTGGCATCCCGAGCAGGGCGCGGTCACGTTCCTGCTGGCCACCCGCGACACCGAGGGGTTCGCGGTGCTCACGCTGGCCGAGGCGGGCATGCTGGCGAAGTCGGGGCTCAACTCGGCGGGGCTCGGCGTGTGCGCCAACCGCCTCCAGTCCGACCGCGACCGGGCCGGGGCGGGGGTGCCGTACCACTTCCTGCTGCGCGGGGTGCTTCAGTCCGAACGGATGAGCCGCGCCCACCGCAAGGTGCTCGACGTGCCGCGCGTCTCCTCGGGCAACCTGCTCATCGCCGACGCCGGAGGCGAGGCGATCGACCTGGAGGTGGCTCCCGACGTGTTCGGCGCGCTGCTGCCGCGCGACGGCCTGCTCACCCACTCCAACCACTTCCAGGCCGAGCTGCCGCTGGAGGACCGGAAGGCGGCCAGTTCCGGCCTGACCCTGCTGCGCCATGAACGGGTGCGCCACCTGCTGGAGGACACCGCCGCCGACCGTGCCATCGGGCTGGAACACGTCGTCGCCGCCCTGCGCGACCACTACTCCTTCCCCGACGGCGTCTGCCGCCACCTCGACCCCGACGCCACGCCGGCCGAGGAGTGCCACACGGTCTACTCCGTGGTGATGGACCTCGACGCCCGCGAGCTGGCCATCGCCGGGGCGCCGCCGTGCGCCCGCCCGTTCGAGCGGTGGGCCCTGGACGAGGTGTTCAAGCCGGACGCCGCCCCCGAGTTGTGCTTCGACCCCGACACCGACGGGGGGCGCCGCAGCCCGGCCTGGTGAGCCGGGTCCCCGGTCTCAGGGCTGGAAGTCGGGGTCCACGGTCACGGCGACGTCGAGCAGCAGGGGCTCCTCCCGGGCGGCCAGCGACGGGATCACCTCGTCGAACGCGGCGGCCAGCTCGGCGGGGCCGTCCACCCGCCGGGCGGGGCAGCCGAGCGACCTGGCCAGCGCGGTCATGTCCACCTCGGTGAACGGCGGCCACGGCGCCTTGCCGCCCTGCCGGTCGGCGAGCCGGTCCATGACCGCGTACCGGCCGTTGGCGAGCACGACGAACAGCGCGCCCACCCGGTAGTGGGCGGCGCTCCACAGGGCGTGCAAGCCGTAGAGCGCCGAGCCGTCGCCCACGACCGCGACCACCGGACGGGTGGGCAGCGCCATGCGTACGCCGACGGCGGCGGGCACGGCGAACCCGAGCCCGCCCATGGCCGCCGAGACGAAGCCCAGCGGGTTCCTGGCCGGGACGAGCCGGTGCAGATCGGGACGGGACGACGGCGTCTCCTCCAGCAGCACGACGTCGCGGGGAAGCCGCCGGGCCAGCTCGCCCAGCGCGTACGCGGCCCGCAACGGCCCACCCGCGGACACGTCGGCGTCCAGGAGCCCCGGCGGCCCCGGGACGGGACCCGGGGGACGGGCGGGCACCAGGGCGGCCAGGCGCTCGCAGACGGCCCCGGGCGGCGCCAGGACGGCCAGGGCCGCCGGGCTCCGGTGTGCCTCGGCCGGGTCGTCGGTGACCACGGCGACCGTCGTCCCCGGCTCGACGAGCGGCCCCGGCGCGTACGGGGACTGCCGGAACACCGGCGCCCCCACGGTCAGCACGACGTCGTAGGGCGCCAGCGTCGCCCGCAACCGCCCGCGATCGGCCGGCAACACCCCCGCGTACTGCGGATGGTCCTGCGGGAACCCCGCCAGAGCCCCGAACGACTCCTGGAACACCGGGCACGCCAGCCGTTCGGCCAGCGCGGTCAGCGGCCCCCACGACGCACCGGCCCCCGCCACGATCGCCGGCGAGCGCGCCCCGGCCAGCAGTTCGACCAGCGGCGCGAGGCTGTCGTCGGGCACGGCGGCGGGCCGCAGCACCCGCGCGGGCGCGGCCGGGGTCTCGTCCTCGTAGGGCGCGGCCCAGTCGTCCATCGGCACCACGACCAGCGCCGGGCCGCGGCGCGTGACGGCTTCGTGGCAGGCGCGGGCCAGCGCGCCCGGCACGTCCTGCGCCCGCACCGGCTGGTGCGTCCACACCGGGTATTCGCCGGCCAGCCCGTCCAGCCGCCGGGCGAGGAACGGCTCCAGAGCCAGGTGCCGCCGGTCCTGCTGCCCCACCAGGACGACCAGGGGCACCCGGTTCACCCGGGCCGTGGCGATCGCGCCCACCGCGTTGCCCAGCCCGGCCGTGGTGTGCAGCACGGCCAGCGCGGGCGCCGCGTGCCCGATCGCCCAGCCGGTGGCCATGCCGACGACCGACCCCTCGTGCAGCGCGAGCACGAACCGCAGGTCGTCCGGCAGGTCGGTGAGCAGCGACACCTCGGTCGAGCCGGGATTGCAGAAGATCGTCGTCAGCCCGTGCCGCCGCAGCACCGCGAACGCCGCGTCCCTGACCGTGCTCATCGCGCCCCTCTCGCCTGCTGGATCCACCGGTAGACCTGCCCGCGCAGCTCGCCGAAGAGCGGCAGCGACCGGGTGGCGAGCTGGTCGCGGTCGCGCGGCAGGTCGATCTTGATGTCCGCCATCACGCCGGTCGGCGACGACGACAGGACGATCACCCGTTGTCCGAGGTAGACGGCCTCGTCGATGTCGTGGGTGACGAACAGCGCGGTCACCTCCAGGTCCCGCCAGAGCCGCAGGATCAGGTCTTCGAGGTCGGCCCTGGTCTGCGCGTCCACGGCGGCGAACGGCTCGTCCATGAGCAGGACCTCCGGTTCGTACGCCACGGCCCGCGCGATGGCGACGCGCTGCTGCATGCCGCCGGAGAGCTGCCAGGGATGGGCGTCGGCCGTGTCGGACAGCCCGACCGCGGCCAGCGACCCGGCCACCAGCTCCGCCCGCCGCGCCCGTGGCAGCCGTTTCTCCTTCAGCGGCAGCTCGACGTTCTGCCGCACGGTCATCCACGGGAACAGGCTGCGGCCGTACTCCTGGAAGACCACGGCCATGCGCGGCGGCGGCCCGGTCACCGGCTCGCCGGCCACCCGCACCTCGCCCCCGCCGGCCGGCAGCAGCCCGGCCACGCAGCGCAGCAGCGTGGTCTTGCCGCAGCCGGACGGCCCCACGACGCACACCAGCTCGCCGGCCGCGACGTCGAACGTGACCGAGCCGATGGCCTCGACCCGGCGGCCGGAGCCCCGGTAGACCTTGTTCAGCTCGCGGATCTCAAGCACGGGCGGCTCCGCTGCCGTGGTACCAGGCCAGGACCCACCGCTCAAGGCGGCGGAAGAGCAGCGACAACCCGAGGCCGAGCAGCCCGAGCAGCAGGATCCCGCTCCACATCTCGGCGATCTGGAACTGCCGCTGGAACAGCAGGATCGTGAACCCGAGCCCGCTGGAACTGGCGAACATCTCGCTGATGACCATGAGGATGATCCCGATGGACAACGCCTGCCGCAGGCCGGTCATGATCTGCGGGCTGGCGCCGCGCAGGACGAACCGGCGCAACCTGGAGACGCCGCGCACGCCGTACATGCGGCAGGTGTCGGACAGCACCTCGTCCAGCGCCCGTACGCCCTCCACGGTGTTCAGCAGGACGGGCCACACGCAGCCCGACACGATGACCAGCACCTTCATGAGTGTGTCGATCCCGGCCAGCAACATGATCAGCGGCACCAGCACCGGCGGCGGGACGGCCCTGAAGAACTCCAGCACCGGTTCGAGTGTGGCCCGCAGCCGCCGCGACAGGCCGATCGGCACGCCGAGCCCGACCCCGAGCAGCCCGGCCACCGCGTAGCCCGCGAGCAGCCGCGCAAGGCTCGGCAGCACGTCGTCGAGCAGCCGTTCGGAGAACCACGTCGCGGCGAAGGCCCGGCCCACCTCGACCGGGCCCGGCAGGTAGAACGTGCTCCCGCCGACCGCCCACCACACCAGTACGAGCGCCGCGGGCAGCGCGACCAGCCGGAGCGCCCTCACGCCCCGACCTCCGAGCGCACGGCCGGATGCCAGGCCAGCACCCGGCGTTCGAGCAGCCGTACGGCCGCGTTGACCGCGATGCCGACGGCCCCGGCGACCACGATCAGCGCGTACACGGTGGGTACGGCCCCGCTGCTCTGCGCCACCTGGATCTCCGCGCCGAGCCCCGGGCTGCCGATCACCAGCTCGGCCGTCACCGCCAGGATGAACGCCACCGCCGCCGCCAGCCTGAGCCCGGTCATCACGTACGGCAACGCCGTCGGCCACACCAGGTGCCTGATCCGCGACCAGGCCGACAACCCGTACGCGCGGGCGGTGTCGTGGGCGACGGGATCGACGGCGGCGACGCCGTACAGGACCTGGATGAGCACCTGCCAGAAGGAGGCGTACACCACGAGCAGCAGCGTCGAGCCCAGCGAGGCGCCGAACAGCAGCGTGGCCAGCGGCACCAGCGCGACCGACGGGATCGGCCGCAGGAACTCGACCGTCGAACCGGTCAGCGCCCGCAGCCCCGGCACGGTCCCGATCACCACGCCCGCCACGACCGCCGCGCAGAACGCCAGCGCCAGCCCCAGCGCCCAGCCGCGCAGGGTCTCGGCGAGCGCGATCCACAACCGGGCGGTGCCGAGCTCGGCGGCGAGCGTGCCGACTATGCGCGTGGCGGGCGGCAGGAAACGTTCGTCCACCAGGCCGAGCCGGGGCACGGCCTCGACCAGCGCGAGCAGGCCGGCCAGCCCGGCGAGCCCGTAGAGCGGGTCGCGCCTCACGGGACCAGCGTGGAGACGTCGATCCTGTCCTTTAGCACGCCGTCGGCCCGCGCCAGGTCGGCGATGGTCTGCACCGACGCCTTGTTGACCTCGACCGGCCACTTCGGCAGGTAGATCTTCGCGATCACCTCGGGCGAGATCTTCGTGTACGTCTTGAGGATCTCCCGCACTTCGTCGGGATGGCTGTCGGCGTACTCCAGCGACCTGCGCATCGCCGCGGTGAACCGCCTGGTCAGGTCGGGGTCCGTCCGGCTGGTGGTGAAGTACATGGCGACGGTGAGGTCGGGGGCGGCGTCGGCGAAGTTCCAGGCCACCGGCCGCGCCCCCTGGCTGATCGCCTGGCTGACGAACGGCTCGACCACCCAGATGGCATCCACCTGGCCGCTCTTCAGGGCCGCGGGCGCGTCGGGGAAGGGCAGCTCGACGAACTCGATGCCGCCGGGATCGCCGCCCGCCTTGCGCACCGAGGCCCGTACGGTCGTGTCGCCGATGTTCTTGAGCTGGTTCACCGAGATCTTCCGGCCGGCCAGGTCCTTGGGCGACCTGATCGGGCTGTCCGGTTCGACCAGCACCGCGCTGAAGTCCTTGCCCTGCTGCCCGGTCGAGGAGACGCCGTTGGCGACCACCTTCACGTCCAGGCCCTGTTGTCTGGCAGTCAGCAGCGAGGTGGTGTTGGCGAAGGCGAACTGGAACTGCCCGCCGACCGCCCCGGAGATGCTGGCCGCGCCGCCCTGCACCGGCGTGATCGTGAGGTCGATGCCCTGCTCGGCGAAGAAGCCCTTGGCCTTGCCGAGGTGGATGGGCGCGGTGTCGACGATCGCGATCACCCCGGCGTTGACCTTGTCCTTGTCCTTGCCCGCCGCCCGCGTACCGGGTTCCGTGCCGCCGCAGGCGGTCACGAGCAGGGCGGCGAGGATGATGAGAGCGCGACGCACGTCTGCTCCTAGGTGTTCGCTATGCGCACAGGTATTCTCTGTCCGAACAGCCCCGTATGGCGGAAACTACGCCCTTGTCGGCTCTTGTCAAGGGATCACCATGGTCGATCATGTGCAGTCGCTGGCCAGAGGGCTCGCGGTGATCCGCGCGTTCAGCGCCGCGGCGCCCGAGTTGACACTCAGTCAGGTCGCGCGGGCGACCGGCCTCAGCCGCGCCGCGGCCAGGCGGTTCCTGATCACGCTCGCCGACCTCGGCTACGTGCGCAGCGACGGCCGGCTGTTCGCGCTGACCCCGCGTGTCCTGGAGCTGGGGTATGCCTATCTGTCCGGCCTCTCGCTGCCCGAGGTGGCCGGCCCCCACCTGGAACGCCTGGCCGCCGAGGTACGCGAGTCCGCCTCGGTCGCGGTCCTCGACGGCGAGGACGTCGTCTACGTCGCCCGCGTCGCCACCGCCCGGATCATGAGTGTGTCGATCAGCATCGGCACCCGCTTCCCGGCCTACTGCACGTCGATGGGCCGGGTGCTGCTGTCCGCGCTGCCGCCCGGCCGGCTGGAGGACTACCTGGGACGGGCCGCGTTACGCAGGCTGACCTCCAGGACCGTCGTGCTGCCCGCCGCGCTGCTGGCCGAGCTGGAGCAGGTGCGCCTGCGCGGCTGGGCGATGGTGGACCAGGAGCTGGAGGAGGGCCTGCGGTCCGTCGCCGTGCCCGTACGCGACCACGCCGGCCGTACGGTCGCCGCCGTGAACGTCTCCACGCACGCCAGCCGTACCAGCCTCCACCAGGTCAGGCGGGAGCTGCTGCCGCAGCTCCTGGCCACGGCGGCGCGCATCGAGGCCGACCTGGCGAAGGTGACCCGCGCCTGACGCCGTCACCGGTTGCGGTAGCGGTCGGTCGCGTCGCGGGTGGCGCGGATCGCCGCGTCGGCCCGGTCGTAGGTGCGCTGGGCCAGGCCGACGAAGATGCAGTCCACGATGAGGAGCTGGCTGATCCGGCTGGCCAGCGCCCCGGGCCGGAAGGCCGTCTCCCGGCCGGCCGACACCAGCGTGTGCCGGGCCAGGTCGGCCAGCGACGAGCGCGGGTTGTTGGTGATCGCCACGATCAGCGCCCCCGCCTCGGCCGCCGTACGGGCCGGGACCAGCACGTCCGGTGTCTCGCCGCTGCAGCTGATCGCCACCGCGACGTCGCCCTCTCGCAGCAGCGCGGCGCTGGTCAGGGCCAGGTGCGCGTCGCTGAAGGGATGGCTGGACAGGCCGATGCGCAACAACTTCTGCGACATGTCGGCGGCCACCAGGCCGGAGGCCGCGACGCCGTAGACGTCCACCCGCCGCGCCACCGCGATGGCCTGGACGACCTCGCCGAGCTGGTCGGGGTCGAGCTGCGCGGCCGTGTCCGCCAGCGCGTCCGACTCCGCCCGCGCCACCTTGGCGATCACGTCCGTCAGCGGGTCGTCGGGGGCCAGGTCGCCGGGCACCAGGCGTTCCGGCTCCTTGGCCACGGCGGCGGCCAGCGCGAAGCGCATCTGCGAGTACCCGGCGAAGCCGAGTGCCCGCGCGGTCCGTACGATCGTGGCCTCGCTCGTGCCCGACACCACGCTGAACTCGGTGATCGTGCTCCGTACGACCAGGCCGGGGTCGTCCAGGATGATGCGGCCGATGGCCTGCGCCGCCGGGGTCAGCGACGGCAACACCGCGCGTACGGTGGCGACCGGGTTCGCGGGTTCGGTGCTCAACGTGTCAGCCATTCGGCCGCCGCCTGCGCGGAGACGCGGGAGATGCCGTGCGTGGCGAGGTGCGCGGCGCCGACGGGGGCGTCGCTGATGCCGGTGTCCACCACGATCGCGTCCGGCCGGGTGGCGAGCACCCGGGCCACCGCCTCGCGCACCCACGGGTGCCGCGCCGCGTCGTGCACGACGAGCACCACGGGCCGGTCGTCGAAGGCGGGCCGCTCGCCGTCGCGGTCCAGGCGCACCCTGGCCGTGGTCGGCAGCCGCGCGGTGAGGGCCGCCGCGATGCCGGTCGGCGTGGCGGGATCGACGGCCTGGTTGAGCCGGGTGTTGACCTCCACGACCAGCGGGCCGCGGTCGAGCACGGCGGCGCCGGTCGTGGTCAGCGCGGCCCTGGCGACCTCCAGGCCGACGCTCTCGTCCACGTCGGCGACGGCCTTCTCGCGCAGCGCGGACCGGTCGGCGTACCAGGCGGACAGCGCCAGCACCCGTTCGGCCGCCTCGGCCAGCCGTTCCTCCTTCAGCGTGCCCGAGCGTACGGCGGCGACGATCGCGTCGCGCATCTCGCGCAGGCTGTGCTCGTCGGCCCGGCCCGCGCAGATCGTGTCGGCGCCGGCGGCCAGCGCGCGCACCGCGATCTCCCCGGGGCCGAACATGTCGGCCACCGCCTGCATCTCGATCGCGTCGGTGACGACCACGCCGTCGAAGCCGAGCTCGCCCCTGAGCAGGTCGGTCAGGGCACTGTGGCTGAGCGTCGCCGGCATCGACGGGTCCAGCGCGGGCACCAGCAGGTGACCGGACATGATCGAACGCACCCCGTACGCGATCGCGGCCCGGAACGGCGGCAGGTCGCGCTCGTCGAGCACCGCCCGCGAGGCGTGCACGGTGGGCAGCGCCAGGTGGGAGTCGGTGATCGTGTCGCCGTGCCCGGGGAAATGCTTGGCGCAGGCGGCCACGCCCGCTCCCTGCACCCCGGCCACGTACGCGACGGTGTGGCGGGCGACGAGATCCGGATCGGGCCCGAACGAACGTACGCCGATCACCGGGTTCTCCGGGTTGGCGTTCACGTCGGCGGAGGGGGCGTAGTTGAGTGAGATGTCCAGCTCGGCGAGCATCCTGCCGATCTGACGACCCACCCGCTCGGTGAGATCGACGTCGTCGGCCACGCCCAGTGCCCGGTTGCCGGGGAAGGAGCTGCCGGCGAGCACTTCGAGCCGGGTGACCGCGCCGCCCTCCTCGACGATCGCGAGGATCGCGCCGGGATTCTCGGCGCGCACCGAACGGACGACCTGCTCGTCGATGGAGTTGCGGGCGAACAGGATGACCCCGCCGAGGCCCTCACCCAGCGCGCGGCGCAGCCAGTCGGGGGGCGACGTCCCCTCGAACCCCGGCTGGAGCACCGTCATCGCAAGTCGGACCAGCTCTGCGCTCATGCGGCATTTTCCTTCACGGTTGTTGATCTGAAGGTAATTTTCTGTCATCGTCGCCCTCGACACAACCATTGTCGAGAGGCCACCCCCCATGCCCAGCAGAAGGACTCTCCTGAAGGGTCTCGCTCTCGCCGCCGCCGCGTCCGCCGTGCCGCTGCCGGCCTTCGCCCAGGCCGACTATGTCCCCCCGCTGCGTCAGATGCGCGGCATGTGGATCGCTTCCGTGGTCAACATCAACTGGCCCTCGAAGCCGGGGCTGAGCGCCGACGAGCAGAAGGCCGAATACCTCGCCTGGCTCGACGTGGCCGTTCAGCGCAAGCTCAACTCGGTGTTCGTGCAGATCAGGCCCACCGCCGACGCGTTCTGGCCGTCGTCGTACGAGCCGTGGTCGCAGTACCTGACCGGCACCCAGGGGCAGGACCCCGGCTACGACCCGCTCGGGTTCGCCGTGGAGGAGACCCACAAGCGCGGCCTGGCCTTCCACGCCTGGTTCAACCCCTACCGCGTGTCCATGCAGCCCGACCCGAGCAAGCTGCACCCCGAACACCCCGGTCGCAAGAACCCCGACTGGATCCTGCCGTTCGGCGGCAAGCTCTACTACAACCCGGGCATGCCCGAGGTCCGCAAGTTCTGCCAGGACGCGATGATGGACGCGATCACCCGCTACGACATCGACGGCCTGCACTTCGACGACTATTTCTACCCGACCAACACCACAGCTTTCGACGACAGCGCGACGTTCGCCAAGTACGGCGCCGGCTTCCCCGACCTGGCCGCCTGGCGGCGCAACAACGTCGACCTCATGGTCAGCGAGATGCAGCAGCGCGTCCTCCAGGCCAAGCCGGAGATCGCCTGGGGCATCAGCCCGTCGGGCATCTGGCGCAACAAGGGCACCGACCCGCTCGGCTCCGAGACCAACGGCGGCCAGTCCTACGACAACCTGCACGCCGACACCCGGGGCTGGGTCAAGAAGGGCTGGCTGGACTACATCGCGCCGCAGCTCTACTGGTACATCGGCCAGCCGCCGGCCGACTACTCCAAGCTCGTCCCGTGGTGGTCGGACGTGGCCTCGGGCACGAACACGCTGCTGTGGATCGGGCAGGCCGCGTACAAGGCGGGCGACCCGGCCCAGGCCGCCGAGTGGCAGAACCCGGCCGAGCTGTCCAGGCACCTGACGCTCAACCGCGCCCACCCCGAGGTCGGCGGCGACATCTGGTACAACGCCAACGACGTCAAGGTGGACCGGCTCGCCTCCATCACGACCACCGTTAACGACCACTACCAGCGGCCCGCCCTGGCGCCCGTACTGCCCCGCCTGGCGAACGGCGAACCGCCGCGCCGCCCGGTCGTGGCCTACGCGCTGCGCCGCAACGGCGGCGTCGAGGTACGCCTGGTCGCCACCGGCCGGAACGAGCCGTTCCAGTTCGCGATCTTCCGCTTCCCGGGCGAGGCCGGCCAGAACGCCTTCGCCGACGCGCGCAACCTCGTCGCGGTCGTGCCCGGTGACCGGCAGATCCGCTGGACGGACCCCGACGGCAAGCGCGGCGACCACTACTACGCGGTCGCCGTGGACCGGGCCAACAGGACCAGCAAGCCCAGCAACGGTTTTCGGGTGATCTGAAATACGCCGGTAAGGAAACGTTCATCTCCGGCGCCGCGCGCATGGCTGACCAGCGCGCGTCGCCGGGACGTTTCCCGACCGGCGACAAGCCCGGCACGCGCGCCGCGGGCCTTTCGGTCCGCGGTCACCCGCCCTCGCCTGTTCCGCGCCCAGCAGGGATGGGCACGGTGATCTGTCGATGGTTCCGACGCTGCCGGAACCCCTCGCCGAAGCCCCGGTCGCGATCCGGCTTCCTCTAGGAAGCCCTCCTACCGGCCGCCGACGGCTGTTCAGCCGCGGCGCCCGCCGACCGCTGCGGTGGCACCACAGGGGTCGGGCGCACCAGCCCGAGCGCGACGACCTCGTTGGCGAGGCGCGTGCGGCGGTTGGTGCCCTCAGGAATCCTGAACTTCTGGTAGAGCCGCAGCAGATGCTGCTTGACCGCGGCTTCGGTCACGACCAGGTCGTCGGCGATCTCGCGTGCCGTCGCCGGAGCGACGAACGCCTCGTCGGACAGCGCCGGCCTGCAGAGCGAGGTCAGTACGTCGACCTCGCGCCTGGTCAGCTCGGGCGCCGCCGCCCTGCGCAGCTCGACCTCGGGGGTGAAGTCCTCACGGGGGACTCCACCGATGCGACCCCGCGCCGCGCCGAACGAGACGACGTCGCCGTCGTCGAGCACCCTCCGGGCGATCGGCCTGCCGTTCACCCGTGTGCCGTTGCGGGACAGGCCCAGGTCAACGACGTACAGGTAGGGTCCTCGTCTGACGAACTCGGCATGGAGTCGAGACACACTGGGGTCGGTGAGCCGGATGTCTACACCCCGGCCCCTCCCGACCGTCGTGATCTCGGGGCGCAACGGGACCACGTCGCCGGTGTCCTCGATGCGTATGAACGGCCCCTCCACGGCAGTTCCTCCCCAGGTAGCCCGCCGTAACTATTACTACAGCTCCGGCTTACCCAACCGAGGGGATGCGGAATCTCCTTTGCCGAAAGGAGAATCCGGCGTGAAATTGGTCTGGACCTCTGCGGACGGTTTTACCTGCTCACGGGTAGACTTCGGAGGAAGATAAGCGGAGGAATCACTCATGGCGGACAAGCCCACGAAAGGCCTGGCCGATGTCGTAGCGGCGTCCACAGCGCTGAGCGACATCGACGGAAAGGCCGGTCGCCTCTTCTACCGTGGATACGACATCCACGATCTGGCCGGCCGAGCGACGTTCGAGGAGACCGCGCACCTGCTGCAGCACGGCAAGCTGCCCACCCGCGCCGAGCTGGAGGCGTACGGCGCCGAGCTGGCGCAGGGCAGGGAACTCGGCGGGCTGGTCGCGGCGAACGTCGCGGAGATCGCCGAGAAGCAGAAGCCCATGGAGGCGCTCCGCTCGCTCGTCTCCCTCGCCGGCGCCGACGACCCCGACAAGGACTCCAGCGCACCCGAGGCCAACCTGCGCAAGGCGGCGCGCCTGACCGCGCAGCAACCCGTGCTGGTCGCCCGCTACCACGCCGAGCGCACCGGCGGCACGGTCCCCGAGGCCGACCCCGCGCTCAGCATCGCCGGCAACTTCCTGCTCCAGGTCACCGGCCGCGCCCCCGAGGCGCGCGAGGTCGAGATCTTCGACGAGTGCCTGGTCCTGCACGCCGACCACACCATGAACGCCTCCACCTTCGCCGCCCGCGTCTGCGCCGCGACCCTGTCGGACATGCACTCGGCGATCGTCGCGGCCATCGGCACGCTCAAGGGCCCGCTGCACGGCGGCGCGAACGAGCAGGTCATGAAGACGCTGGAGTCGATCCCGCCGGGCGGGGTGGCCCAGGCCGTACGCGACAAGCTGGCCGCGGGCGAGAAGATCATGGGCTTCGGGCACCGCGTCTACAAGACCGAGGACCCGCGCGCCACCCACCTGCGCCGGATGTCGGCCGAGCTGGCCGAGTCCACCGGCGACGACACCTATTACCGGATGTCGAAGGAGATGGAGGAGGTCGTCTTCGAGACGAAGGGCCTCTATCCGAACGTCGATTTCTATGCGGCGTCGGTCTACCACTACCTTGGCATCCCGACGGACCTGTTCACCCCCGTCTTCTCGATCAGCCGCATGTCCGGCTGGACCGCGCACGTGATCGAGCAGCACGCCGACAACAGGCTGATCCGGCCCGACAGTGAATACATTGGCGAGCGCGATCAGAAGTGGAAGCCAATAGAAGAGCGTTGAGCCGAGAGAACGAACGCGAACGCTGGGGACCGTTCCCGCTGGTTGTGGCGGGAGCGGTAGCCACCGTGCTCGTGATCCTGTTGGTGGACCCGCGCTGGGGCGGGTTCGCGCTGGGCGGCGTGCTGATGATCGCCGCCGCGCTCCGGTTCGCCGGGTACGACGGGCAACTGGCCGTCCGCAGCAAGAAGATGGACGTCATCACGCTGACCGCGTTCGGATTCCTGCTGGCCCTGACCTCGCTCGCGCTGTACAACAACGCGTTCAAGGCTTGGCTTCTGTCCCTTTTGGCCGGTTGACGGGACGGTCCGATAGCCTCAACGCATCCATTCATTGAAGGGGAACCATTCGCATGCCCAAGATCAAGGTGGAGGGTCCCGTCGTCGAGCTCGACGGCGACGAGATGACCCGGATCATCTGGCAGTTCATCAAGGACCAGCTGATCCTTCCCTACCTCGACGTCGACCTGAAGTACTACGACCTGGGGATCGAGTACCGTGACTCGACGGACGACCAGGTCACCATCGACGCCGCCAACGCCATCAAGAAGTACGGCGTCGGTGTGAAGTGCGCCACCATCACCCCGGACGAGGCGCGGGTCGAGGAGTTCGGGCTCAAGAAGATGTGGAAGTCCCCCAACGGGACCATCCGCAACATCCTCGGCGGCGTGATCTTCCGTGAGCCGATCATCATGTCGAACGTGCCGCGGCTCGTACCCGGCTGGACCAAGCCGATCGTCGTCGGCCGTCACGCCTTCGGCGACCAGTACCGCGCCACCGACCTGGTCATCCCCGGCGAGGGCACCCTGACCCTCACGTACACGCCGAAGGACGGCTCCGAGCCGATCGAGCTCGACGTGTACGACTTCCCGGGCGCCGGCGTCGCCATGGCGATGTACAACCTCGACGAGTCGATCCGCGACTTCGCCCGCGCCTCCATGCGCTACGGCCTGGCCCGCAACTACCCGGTCTACCTCTCGACGAAGAACACCATCCTCAAGGCGTACGACGGCCGCTTCAAGGACATCTTCGCCGAGATCTTCGAGACCGAGTTCAAGGCCGACTTCGAGAAGGCCGGGCTCACCTACGAGCACCGCCTGATCGACGACATGGTCGCCGCGGCCCTCAAGTGGGAGGGCGGCTACGTCTGGGCCGCCAAGAACTACGACGGCGACGTGCAGTCCGACACCGTCGCGCAGGGCTTCGGCTCGCTCGGCCTGATGACCTCCGTCCTCATGACCCCCGACGGCCAGACCGTCGAGGCCGAAGCCGCCCACGGCACCGTGACGCGCCACTACCGTGAGCACCAGAAGGGCAACCCCACCTCCACGAACCCGATCGCCTCGATCTTCGCGTGGACCCGTGGCCTGGCCCACCGCGGCAAGCTCGACAACACCCCCGCCGTGACGGAGTTCGCCGCCAAGCTGGAGCAGGTCTGCATCGAGACGGTCGAGAGCGGCCAGATGACCAAGGACCTCGCGCTGCTGGTCGGCGGCGACGCCAAGTGGCTCACCACCCAGGACTTCCTGGCCGCCCTGGACGAGAACCTCAAGAAGAAGATGTCTGCTTGAGAAAAAGCGGCCTCTACCTGCGGCGATGCTGCGAGGTAGAGGCCGTTTCGCATGTCCGGGCCGTCGTTGTCGTGTCCGGTTCCGGCTGATCGGTACGCCCGGTGGCGGGAGGGGTTGACGGAGTGCTTCTTTTAGGAAAGTTTCCTAAGAGAACCCCCTCAGTCTCAGGAGGCGTACCCGTGCGAACCAGAAAGTGGGCCCTGCCCGCCGCGACCATGCTCACCACCGCGCTGCTCGCGGGCTTCGCCCCGGCCGCGTACGCCGTCCCCGACGGCTGCACCACCAGTGTGAACGGCTCGACGGCCGAGAGCCGCTGCACCGGTGGTACGGGCCAGCACCAGGTCGCGATCACCGTCCTGCACGTCAACCCCAGCGTCGGGTACGTCTACAACATCGGCCCATGGGTCTCTCCCGGGCAGGTCTCCTCCGCCTCCATCCCGCCCGGCACGATCATCTCCATCCGCGTCAACAAGCGCTGAGCCTCGGGGAGGCGCACCCGGGCGGTCAGGCGACCAGCCTGAGCCAGGCGGTGGCCAGGGCGGCGTGGCCGGCGAGGGTCGGGTGCACGCCGTCCTCGGCCCAGTACTCCGGCCCGGTCGTCGCGGCGAGCCCGGCGAACAGGCCGTCGGCGGCGAGCAGGTGGGCGCCGTACTTGTGGGCGAGTTCGCGTACGGCCTGGATCTTCGGGTCCAGGTCGGCACGCCACTTCCGGCGTTCCTCCACACCGAGGCGGCTGTGGACGACCTGGACGAGGCCGCTGACCGGCAGCAGGAACGGTTCGACGAGGATCAGGTCGGCGCCGGCGTCGTCGATGGGCGCGAGCAGGCGGTCGTAGCCCGCCGCGTAGTCCTCGGCGGGGATCACATGGCCGTCGGGGTCGTAGGAGTGCCAGCCGACGTCGTTGATGCCGACGAGGATCGACACCACATCCGGGCGCGCGTCGAGGACGTCCGTCTGCCAGCGGGGTTCGAGGTCCATCACCTTGTGGCCGGCGATCGCGGAGTTCAGCCAGGTCACGGGCCGGTCCGGGTGCCGCAGTCCCCACTCGCCCGCCACGAGCAGCGGGTAGCCGAACCCGAGGCCGTGCTCGCTGTCCAGCCGCCCGCTGTCGGTGATCGAGTCGCCGGTGAACATCACGGTGCCGCCCGGCCGGAGGTTGATCGTCATACGAGCTCCTGTGGCTTGGAGGATGAGGGGAGGCCGAACCAGCGGCCGGCGGCACGTTCGAACGCCTTGCGATCAGGGACGCCATCGGCCGCCCAGGCGACGACGCCGTCGGGCCGGACGAGCACGGCGCCCAGCCCGAGGTCGTCGCGGGCCGGGCCGGAGGCGTACCGGATCCGGCTCGCCCAGCCCGTCGCCGAGCGGCGCAGAGGCTGGTCGGCGGTCAGGTCCAGGGCGACGCCCCGTCCGTCCCGCAGCAGGTCGCCGAGGCGGGTGCCGTCCTCAAGGCGGAGGTCGGGGGCGTTGCGGCCGATCAGCGGGTGCTCGCCGCCGAGGTCGTGGCGGGCCGAGGCTCCTGAGAGCCTGCCGAAGACGTACGTCGTCCCGTCGCGGGTCGCGAGCAGGTCGCGGACCACCGCCTGGATCGCCTGGGCGTGCGGGTCGGGTTTCATGACGGCCGTCTGGGCGCGCGTCCAGTCGAGCACGGACGCGCCGATCGGACGGCGTTCGCGGCTGTAGGTGTCGAGCAGGCCGTCCGGCGCGTGCCCGTGGACGGTCGCCGCGAGTTTCCAGCCCAGGTTCAGCGCGTCGCCGAGGCCGAGGTTGAGCCCCTGAGCGCCGAGGGGGGAGTGGACGTGGGCGGCGTCCCCCGCGAGCAGGACGCGCCCCCGCCGGTACGTCGTCGCCTGCCTCGCCCGGTCGGTGAAGCTGGCGGCGAAACGTACCTCGTCCAAGGTCACGTCGGTGCCGGACACCCGGCGCAGAACCGCCTGGAGATGTTCGCGGTCCGGCCGCCGCGAGCGGTCGAACGCACCCCCGTCGAACTCCATCACGCCGAGGTGCCCTTCCGCGGGCATCCGGAGGTACATGCCGTTCGGCGTCAGGTTGAACCCGGGACGCAGCTTCCCGGGATCGGCGACGTCGGCGAGCATGACGTACCCGGTGAACTGCGGCTCGGTGCCGGCGAACTCGAAGCCCGCCAGGCCGCGTACCGTGCTGCGGCCGCCGTCGCAGCCGACGACCCAGCGTGCCGCGTACTCGTGCTCGCCGGCGCCCAGGAGGGCGCGGTCGTCGTCCTGGGTGAGGGTGGTGACCGCGACGCCGCGCCTGATCTCCACGCCCAGCTCGTACGCGCGCTGCGACAACACCGTCCCGACCGCTTCGAGGGTCGTCAGCATGCCCTCCGCCGCCGGGCCGGGCAGCCGGAAGGGCAGGGCGGTGACGTCGACCATGGCCGGATCGAGCGTCATACCGGCGAAGTGGCCCGCGCTGCGAGGACGCGACGGCTTGTCGCCGCCTGGAGGGGGCGAGGTGGCGTCGTCGTCGCTGGGGCGGGCGGGCAGGCCGGATGCCGTCAGCAGCGGCGGCAACATCCCGCGGCGGTCGAACGCCTCGACGGACGCGGCGGACAGGCCGCGCATCCCGAGCGGGTCCGCCTTCCAGGGGGAGCGGGACTCCGGCTCGCGTTCGAGCACCAGGACGGAGCAGCCCGCGAGGGCGAGCTCGCAGGCGAGGAAGAGACCGACCGGGCCGGCGCCCACGATCACCACGTCATGCATGAGCTTCTCTCCTTCCGCCATTCGCCGGGACGCCGCCTGCCGGGGTGCCGTCCAGGGGTGTTCGCGCGGTGTTCATGAGGTCTCCTCGTCATCGCTGGTCTCTCGGGTACGCCAGAGACTGGCGTGGGCCGCTCACACGGCGCGCACATGCCGCTGACGCCGCCGTACCGTGCCGCGTGAGCGCGGTGCCCGAGCCGGAGCACCAAGGTCGTTCGGGGGCATCAGGGGGTGTGCGGGAAAATCAGGACATGGACGGGGATGCGGGGTTTCGCGTCACGCTGCTCGGCGCCTTGCAGGTGTCACGCGGTGACACCGTCCTGGCCGTTCCCGGCGCGCGGTCGCAGGCCTTGTTCGTACGGCTGGCGCTCGCCGGGGGGCGTCCGGTCGAGCAGGGTGTCCTCGTGGACGCGATCTGGGCCGAGGATCCGCCGGCCGGTCCCGGCCACGCGCTACAGGCCCTCGTCTCGCGGTTGCGCCGTACGCTCGGCTCGGCCGGGGACGTCACGCAGGCCGCGGGCGGTTACCGGCTGGCCGTGGATGCGTCCGATGTGGACGTGCTGCGGTTCGAGCAGCTCGCCGCCGCGGGGCGTGACCGTCTGCGCGCCGGTGACGTGGAGGCCGCGGCGGGCGTGCTCGGGGAGGCCGTGGCGCTGTGGGGTGATCGTCCCGGGGGCGAGCCCGCGGTCGTCGCCGCGGTCGCGCCCGCCACCGCGACCTGGCTGGCCCACGCCTCGGTCGAGGCCGTCGCCGACCTCGCCGACGCCGAGTTGTCGCTGGGCCGTGCGGACGCGGGCGCCGTACGCCTGACCGCGCTGCTCGCCGGTCGGCCCGTCCATGAACGGGCGGCCGCGTTGCTCATGGACGCGCTCGCCGCCCAGGGACGCCAGGCCGACGCCCTGGCCCTGTACGAGCGCGTCCGCGAGACGTTGGCCGACGTCCTCGGCACCGACCCCGGCGCCGCCCTGCGCGACCGCCACCTGCACCTCCTCCGCGCCGAGCCCTCCGCGCCCCCCGCGCTTCCCGCCGCCGCACGGACCGAGAGTGGGAACGTGCCGGTGCCGTTGACCAGCTTCGTCGGGCGGGACGACGACCTTGCCCGGGTCGGTGCGCTGCTGGCCGCCGGACGCCTGGTGACCGTGCTCGGCCCGGGAGGCGCAGGCAAGACGCGCCTCGCCGTCGAGGCCGCCCGCCGTCACCGCCACGAGTACCGTGACGGCGCCTGGATGATCGACCTCGCCTCGGTCACCGAACCGGCCAAGGTCGGCGCGGCCGTGCTCGCCGGGATCGGCCTACGCGGCGGCGCGGTCTTCGAGGCCCGCACGCGGACCCAGTACGATGCCCGGACGCGGCCCCAGGACGAGGTCCGCACGCGCAGCGAGGGTGACGAGCTGGACGTGCTGGTGGAGCGGCTCGGTGGGCGGGAGAGCCTGCTGCTGGTCGACAACTGCGAGCACCTGATCGACGCCGTGGCCCACCTGGTCGCGGCGCTGTTGCCCCGATGCGCCGGCCTGCGGGTCCTCGCAACCAGCCGCGAACCCCTCGCGCTGGACGGCGAGGCGCTGGTGCCGCTCGGCCCGCTCGCGCTGCCCGGCCCGGACGACGGCGTCGAGCAGGCCGGGCGGGCGGCGTCGGTGCGCCTGTTCACCGAGCGGGCCGCGGCCGTACGGCCGGGCTTCGAGCTGGACGACACCACGTTGCCCGAGGTCCGGCGGGTGGTCCGCGGCCTGGACGGGATGCCGCTGGCGCTGGAGCTGGCCGCGGCCCGGCTGCGTACGCTGTCGTTGCCCGAGCTGGCCGACGGGCTGTCCGACCGGTTCCGGCTGCTCACCACCGGCAACCGTACGGCCCTGCCCCGGCACCGTACGCTGCGCGCGGTCATCGCCTGGAGCTGGGAGCTGCTGGGCGAGCACGAGCGCACCCTCGCGGAACGCATCTCCGTGCTGCCGGGCGGCGTCACGCCCGCCTCGGCCACCGCCGTCCGGGCGGGCACCGCCGTGCCCGCCGCCGATGTCCCCGACCTGCTCGCGGCCCTGGTCGACCGGTCGTTGTTGCAGCTCGCGCCCGACCCGGGCCGCTACCGCATGCTGGAGACGCTGCGTGAGTACGGCACCGGCCGCCTGGCCGAGCGGGGCGAGCTCGGCGCCGTACGCGACCTGGCCGCGGGCTACTTCGCCGAGCTGACGGCCCGGCAGGACCCGGAGCTGCGCGGACCCGGCCAGCTCGGGGCGATGCGGATCATCGGCGCCGAGTACGACAACGCGCTGGCCGCCCTGCGCCGCCGGTGCGAGACCGGCGACGCCTCCGGCGCGGTCGCCCTGGCGCTGAACCTGACCTGGTACTGGCAGATGTTCGGCCGGGACGACGACGCGGCCCACTGGCTGGGCGAGGCGCTGGCGGTGCCCGGCGGCGAGCCGACTCCGGCCCGCGACTGCGCCCTCGCGATCCACCTGTTCAGCGGGCCCGGCAGCGAGGCGGAGACGCGCGAGCCGGCCGCCAGGCTGCGCGCGTACCCGGAGCTGCCCGGCCCGTACGGTGTGCTCGCCGCGCTCGTGCAGGAGGAGGGGACCAGGGCGGCGATGCTCGACGAGCTGGCCGGCGGGGACGACGTGTGGATGTCCGGGTTGGCCCACATGTTCCGGGCCCGGTTCGCCGAGAACGCGGGCGAGCTGGACGGCATGCGCGCCGACGTCGAGGCGGCCCTGGCCCGCTTCCGGCAGGCCGGCGACCGCTGGGGCCAGGCCGGCGCGCTGCCGATGCGCGCCCAGCTCCGGCAGTACGACGGCGACCTCGACGGCGCGCTGGCCGACCTGCGCGAGGCCCGTACGCTGGCCGGCGAGTTCGGCTCGCTCAGCCTGCGCGACGAGGTGTACCGGGATCTGCGCCGGATCGACCTGCACCTGCTGCGCGGCGACACCGACCGGGCGATCGTGTTGCTCGGCGAGACCCGCGACCGGGCCGGGCGCGCGGGTTCGGCGGACATGCTGATCCTGGTCGACGCGCGGGAGGCGGGCTTCTGGGCCCGGCACGGCGACCTGGACCGGGCGCGGCGGCTGCTCGACGACGCCGAACGCGGCCTGCGCGACGGCGGCACGTACCTCCGCGACCACATGTGGACGCTGGTCGGCTGCGTACGGGCCGCGCTCTGCCTGGGGCTGGGCGACCTGGCCGGTGCGGAGAAGGCGTTGACCGGGGCGTACGCGGCGGCGCTGGAGACCGGGGACCTGCCGATCCTGTCGCTGGTGGCGGTGAACGTGGCCGCGCTGGCCGAGGCCGGCGGGCGGCGGCGGGAGTCGGCCGTGCTGCTCGGTGTCGCCGCCCGGTTGCGTGGTGCCCACGACCGTACCGACCGGCAGGTCCGCGAGCTCACCGGCCGGGGGCGGGCCGCGCTCGGTGAGGAGTCCTTCGCCGCGGCGTACGGCGAGGGCTGGGCACTGGACGGAAAGGCGGCCGCGAGCGCCGCCGACCCGGCCCGCCTGCACCGTAAACCCGACCCGGCCCACCTGCACGGTCCATAGGGCCGGCTCGGCGCAGTGCTTGCGGGCTCGTACCCTTGGTCCCGTGTTGAGTAGTAACCGGCTGCGTGTCCTGCTTGAGGTGTTCAGGACGGGCAGCATCGCCGGTGCGGCCAGGGAACTGAAGTTGTCGCCGTCCGCCGTGTCCCACCAGCTCTCCCGGCTGGAGCAGGAGGCGGGCGTCGGGCTGGTCGAGCGCAACGCCCAGAGCCTGCGGCTGACCGAGGCGGGACGCCGCCTGGCCATCCGGGCCCAGGAGGTCGTCGACATCATCGAGGCGGCCGAGAAGGACCTGCTCGCCCAGGCCCGGGTCGACGCCGGCGAACTGCGCATCGGCTTCTTCGCCTCCGCCGGCTACCGGCTGCTGCCGCTGGCGTTGTCGCGCTTCGCCTCCAGGTACCCGAACGTGGCGCTCGACCTGGTGGAGGGCCAGCCGTACGAGCTGCTGCCCGATCTGGAGCGCGGGGCGCTGGACGTGCTGGTGGTGTTCGAGCACGCCCTCGACCCGTGGAAGTGCCCCGAAGGGGTGGAGGTGGTGCACCTGTTCGACGAGCCGCAGCTCCTGGTCCTGCCGACCGGCCACCCCGCCGCCCAGCGGCCCAAGGTACGGCTGGCGGACCTGGCCGCTGAGCCCTGGATCACCACGTTCGGCGCCGAGCATCCGGTGTCGATCCTTGAGCGGGCCAGCACGCTGGAGGGTTTCTCGCCGCAGATCCGCTGCCGCAGCGACCACTACGAGGTGACGATCGGCCTGGTACGGGCCGGGCTCGGCGTCGCGCTGGTGCCGAGCCTCGGCCTGCAGGGCGCGACCGGGCTGCACACCTGCCGCCTGGCCACGCCCAACCTGTTCCGCAGGATCGGCGTGGCCAGGCGGCCGACCAATCCCAACCCGGCCGCCCGGTTCTTCCTGGCCTACCTGCGTACGGCCTCGGCCCAGCTCAGGAACTCGATGGAGCCTTCGCTGCGCTGAGGCGGGCGGCGACGTCCAGACCGGCCCGCCGTACGGCGGAGGTCAGGTCGTGCTCGCTGCCCGCGGGCCCATGGGCGAGGACTGCGTAGGCGATCCGGCCGTCCATGATGCCGACGTCGGACCGTACGCCCTCGTCGGTGCCGGTCTTGTTGGCCAGCCAGTCGCCCTCGGGATCGTGCCTGACCAGGGCGGGGACGAGCCCGTGGTCGGTGTTCTGCCGCATCCAGCCGCGCATGATCGACTGCCAGCCGCCCGTCCCGGCGACGAGCGCGGCCAGGCCGGAGAGCTCGGCCGCGGTGCCGATCGCGAACGTCGGCGGGTCCTGCGGGCCGCGCGGCTCCCTGATGCGGTCGAGCAGCCGGGTACGCGACAACCCGAGCGCCGCGGCCGCCGCGTTGACGCGGTCCACGCCGATCGTGCGCAGCAGGGCGTTCGTGGCGGTGTTGTCGCTGATCGCGGCGGTCAGCAGGGCGAGGTCGCCGATCGTCCAGCTCCGCCCGGACAGCGACAGCAGCAGCCCCGAACCGCCGCAGTAGTCGTCGTCGTGCAGCGTCACGGGCGTTTCGGGGTCCAGGATGCCGCCCTCGACGCTCATCGCCACCTCGGCCAGCAGCAGCAGCTTGCCGACGCTGGCCAGCGGCAACTCGGCGTCCTCGTTGACGCCGTGGAAGTCGCCCGTCACCAGATCCCGCGTCGCGACGGCGAGCGTGATGTCGTTCACCGGCCGATGATCCTTCCTGGTCTGTCCTCGGTGAGCTTGTTGTCCTCGACGGCGATCCGGCCGGCCACGACGACGGCCCGGATGCCGACGGGAGGCAGCAGCGGATCGGCGTACGTGGCGCCGTCGGCCACCGTGGCGGGGTCGAGGAGCACCAGGTCGGCGTGCGCGCCGTCGCGTACGACGCCCCTGCCGGCCAGGCCGAACCGGTCGGCCGCCATGCCGGTCATCTTGTGGACCGCGACCTCCAGCGGGAGCAGGCCCTGGTCGCGGGAGTAGCGGCCGAGCACCCTGGGGAAGGTGCCGGCCAGGCGGGGGTGCGGATGGCCGGGCTTGGGCACGCCGTCCGAGCCGATCATCGTGAACTCGCCGGTCAGGACCCGCTGGACGTCGTCCTCGCGCATCGAGTGGCTGATGATCGTCACCTCGCCCTCCTCGGCGAGGAGCAGTTCGGCGGCGGTGTCCACGGGGTCGCCGCCCAGTTCGGCGATCGTGCGGCCCTCGGCCTCGGGGTGGCGGGTGGCGCAGGCGACCGAGATGCGGTCCCAGCCGCCGTTGCCGACCGTGTTCTCCCAGCCGAGCACGCCGACCTCGATCGCCTCGCGCATCCTGGCCCGCTGGCCGGGGTCGCGCAGCCGGTCGAGCAGCGCCTCGGTGCCGCCGTCGTTGGCCCACGGGGGGAACATCGCCGACAGCGACGTGCTGCCCTCGGTGTAGGGGTAGACGTCGCAGGTGAGGTCCATGCCCTGGGCGCGCAGTTCGGCCATGCGGGGGAGCGTGCGCAGGGTCTTGCCCCAGGCGTGCCGTCCCGCGGTCTTGTGGTGGCTGACGTGCAGCGCGGCCCCGCTCCTGCGGGCGATCTCGACGGCCTCCTCCAGCGCCTCCTCGACGCGGGACATCTCGTCGCGCAGGTGGGTGACGTACGGCTTGCCGTGCCGGGCCGCGACGCGGGCCAGCGCGACCACCTCGGCGGTGTCGCCGTACGTGCCGGGGGTGTAGATGAGACCGGTGGACAGGCCGGCGGCGCCGGCGGCCAGGGCGTCGTCCAGCAGCGCGCACATGGTGTCGAGCTCGGCGGGGGTGGCCGGGCGGTCCTCGTAGCCGAGCACGCCGGCCCGCAGGGTGCCGTGGCCGACGAGCGAGGTCAGGTGGTTCGACCGGGGGGCGCGCTCATGCGCCTCCACAAACCCGTCGTAGTCCTGAAATATCGGGATATCACCGCCGAAACCGGCGCGGCTTGACCGGCGCAGCGCCGGCACCCGCTCGGGCAGCGCGGGGAACAGGCTCGACCCGCAGTTGCCGCAGATCTCCACGGTGACGCCCATGAGCACGGGCGCGGCGGCCAGGTCGCGACCGGCCTCGCCGAGCAGCGTGACCGCGTCGGAATGGGTGTGGACGTCGATGAACCCGGGCGCGACCACCAGCCCGGCGGCGTCGATCACCCGCCCCCCGCCCCCGTCGGACGGCCCGCCCTCGGGCAGCAGGACGAGGCGGTCACCGCGGACGCCGACGTCGGCACGGCGCAACGGCGCGCCCGTCCCGTCGGCGACGAGACCACCGCTGATCAGTACGTCGAGGCTCACGCGGCCGGACCCTTCACGAGTAGCGAGCCGTTCACAGCACCTGCCCGAGGAAGGCGCGGGTACGTTCGTGACGCGGCGAGGACAGCACCTCGCGGGGCGGTCCCTCCTCCACGATCACGCCGTCGTCGATGAACACCAGGTGGTCGCCCGCCTCTCTGGCGAAGCCCATCTCATGGGTCACCACGATCATCGTCATCCCGCTCGCCGCCAGGTCGCGCATGACCTGAAGCACCTCCTGCACCAGCTCGGGGTCGAGCGCGCTGGTCGGCTCGTCGAACAGCATGAGTTTGGGGTCCATGGCCAGGCTGCGGGCGATCGCGACCCGCTGCTGCTGGCCGCCCGAGAGCTGCCGGGGGTAGTAGCCGGCCCGGTCGGCCAGCCCCACCCGTTCGAGCAGCGTCATCGCCCGCTCGGCCGCAGCCGCCTTCGACAGGCGCTTGACCGTGCACGGGCCCTCCATGACGTTCTCCAGCGCCGTCATGTGCGGGAACAGGTGGAAACGCTGGAAGACCATGCCGATCTCCTGGCGCTGGCGGCACAGGTCGCCGGGGCGCAGCAGGTGGAGCTTGCCGCCCTGCTCGCTGAAGCCCATGAGCTCACCGTCCACCCAGACCCGGCCCGCGTCGATCGTCTCCAGCCGGTTGACGCAACGCAGCAGCGTCGACTTGCCGGACCCGGACGGGCCCACCACGCACACCACCGCGCCGGTCGGCACATCGAGGCTCACGCCCTTCAGCACCTCATGCTGGCCGAAGCGCTTCCTGACCGATTCGATCTTCACCATGCTAGTGGCCACGGCTGAACCTCCTCTCCAGGGAGCGCTGGCCGAAGGTGGCCACGCTGGTGAGCAGCAGGTACCACGTCGAGGCGACCACCAGCAGCGCGATCACCTCGAAGTTGTCCAGGTAGATGCGCTGTGACACGGTCAGCAACTCCGCGCCGGAGATGACCGAGACCATCGAGGTGGTCTTCAGCATCGAGATGAACTGGTTGCCGGTCGGCGGGATGATCACCCGCATCGCCTGGGGCAGCACGACCCGGCGCAGGATCTGCCGGTGCGTCATGCCCAGCGACTCGGCCGCCTCCCGCTGCCCCGGATCGACCGAACGGATGCCCGCGCGGACGATCTCGGCCATGTACGCGCCCTCGTTGATCGTCAGCCCGAGCAGCGCCGCCGTGAACGGCGTGATCAGCTCGTTGGCCGGCCACTGGAGGAACATCGGCCCGCCGAACGGCACGCCGATCCCGATCTCGGGGAAGACCAGGCCGATGTTGAACCAGAAGATGAGCTGCACCAGCAGCGGCGTGCCGCGGAAGAACCAGGTGTAGAGGCCGGCCGCGCCGCGCAGCACCGGGCTGTCCGAGAGCTGCAGGACGGCGGCGAACACACCGAGCGCGACGCCGATGACCATGGACAGCGCGGTGAGCGCGATCGTGATCCACAGGCCGCCGAGCACCCGGCCGTCCAGCAGGAACTCGGCGATCACGTCCCAGTGGAGGTTGGGGTTGACGATGACCGTGTAGGCCAGCCAGGCCATCACGAGGGCCGCGAGCACAGCCGCGACGAGCCGCCCTGGCCTGGGCGGCTTCACCGCCTCGATCGGGAGCTCGGTCATGCGCCGGTGTTGATCGTGACCTTGGGCACGGCGTTGGCCGTCGTGCCGTACTTCTCCAGGATCTTGCCGTACTCGCCGCTGTCGATCAGTTCCTGGAGGGCCTTGGCGACGGCGTCGCGCAGGCCGGTCTGCTTCTTGTCGATCGCGATGCCCCACGGTCCGGCGTCGTACTGCTCGGACAGGACCTCGTACTTGCCGGTCTCCTTGGCGTACATGGCGGCCACGGGGGAGTCGACGATCGTGGCGACCGTACGTCCGGAGTCGATGGTGAGCAGGCCGGTGGGGGCGTCCTCACTCTGCATGATCTCCATCTTCTGGGCGCACTTCTCGTTCTGGCGCTTGCCGATCTCCAGGTTGGAGCTGCCCTTGGCCAGGACGACCTTCTTGCCGCACAGGTCTTCGAGGGTCTTGATGCCCTCGGGGTTGCCCTTCTTGACCATGATCGAGCCGCCGGCGTTGAAGTAGTCGACGAAGTCGACGGCCTTGCGGCGCTGTTCGAGGTCGCTGAGCGCGGCCATGGCGATGTCCCACCTGCCGCCCTGCAGCCCCGGGATGAGACCGTCGAAGGAGGCGTTGATGATCCGGGTCTTCAGCCCGAGCCGCTCGCCGACGGCCACGGCCAGGTCGGCGTCGACGCCGGTCATCTCCTGGGTGCCCGGCTTGTACATCTCCATCGGGGGATAGCCTTCCGACGTCGCCATGCGCAGCTCGCCCGACTTCCGTACGGAATCGGGGACGAGGTCCTTGGCGTTCTTGCCGGTCGAGGAGGGCGGCGTGGGGGTCGCCGCGTCCGTGGTGGACCGCCCGCATCCCGCGCCGAGCGCGCAGGCCGCCACCAGGGCGATGACCAGGTGTGTTCGCATGGCATGTCATCGTGGCCAGGCAGTCAGGCGCCACCAAGCCTCGTGAAGGCATGCGACCCTCAGCCTCGAATCCTTCGATGCTCGACCCTGCCAGGCGTCGTGGTTGCTTACGCTCGCGCCTCATGAGCTTGGACATCTGGCCCCGGACCGCCGCCTGGCACGACGGGGAGCTGCATCTCGGCGGTGTCGGCGCGGTCGAACTGGCCCGGGTGCACGGCACGCCCACGTACGTGCTGGACGAGGCCGACTTCACCGCCCGCGCCAGGTCGTGGCTGGACGCGCTGCCCGACGGCGACGTGCACTACGGCGGCAAGGCGTTCCTCTGTCCCGAGGTGGTGCGCTGGCTCGACCGGCTGGGCCTGTCCCTCGACGTCTGCACGGGTGGTGAGCTCGCCGTGGCCATGGCCGGTGGGATGCCGCCCGAGCGGGTCGTCTTCCACGGCAACAACAAGTCCGCCGACGAGCTGCGCAGGGCCGTCGCGTGGGGCATCGGCTGTGTGGTCGTCGACTCCTTCACCGAGATCGCCAGGCTCGCCGGGATCGCCGCCTCCCTGGGCGTACGGCAGCGGGTGATGATCAGGGTGACGCCCGGCGTCGACCCGCACACCCACGCCTTCATCGCCACCGGCGGCGAGGACTCCAAGTTCGGCTTCTCGCTGAGCGCCGGCGCCGCGGCGCTCGCGGTGACGCGGGTGACCGCCGAGCCCTCGCTGGAGCTGTACGGCCTGCACTCCCACATCGGCTCGCAGATCTTCGAGCTGGACGCCTTCGGCACCGCCGCCGCCAGGATGGCCGACTTCGCCGCCGAGACCGGCGTGACGCGGCTCGACCTGGGCGGCGGCCTCGGCATCGGCTACACGCCGGACGACCCCACCCCGCCGACGCCCGCCGAACTGCTCGCGGTGCTCAGGAAGGAGACGGCGGGCCTGCGCCTGGCCGTCGAGCCGGGCAGGTCCATCGCGGGACCGTCCGCGGTGGCCCTCTACGAGATCGGCACGATCAAGGGCCGGTACGTCAGCGTGAACGGCGGCATGAGCGACAACCCCCGCCCCGGCATGTACGGCGCCGCCTACACCGCCTCGCTGGCCAACCGCGCCTCCGATGCCCCGGCCGGTGTGTACACCGTGGTCGGCAAGCACTGCGAGAGCGGCGACGTGCTGGTCAGGGACCTCGCGCTGCCCGAGGACGTCCGGCCGGGCGACCTGCTCGCCGTACCGGTGTCGGGCGCCTACCAGCGTTCGATGGCCAGTAACTACAACCACGTGCCGCGGCCCCCGGTCGTGGCGGTGCGGGACGGCGAGGCCCGGGTCATCGTCCGCCGCGAGAGCGAGGAGGACCTGCTGCGGCTCTACCTGTAGCGGCCGTTCGGGGCCTCACACCCCGAGCTTGGCGGGGTCGGGGGCGTAGACGGTCATCCAGTGCGGGCGCAGCCGGTAGTAGACCACGTCGCGGTCCCAGTCGAAGGCGTCCGCGCCGTAGAAGTCCTTGAAGTAGGCGAGCAGGTCCGGCCAGTCGGCGGCCGGCTCGCCCCGCTCGGGGTTGAGGATCTCCACCCTGCCGTGCGTGAACACGCCGAGGTCCTCCCCGCGCATGTGCGCGACGCTGGCGGCGGGACGCGCGGCGAGGTGGCGGGCCTTGGCGGCCCCGCGCGCGGTGCCGAACAACCACGTCCCGTGCAGGAAGTGGCCGTCCGCGCCGCTGATCCGCGGCTCGCCCTTCGCCGTCACGGTGGACAGGGCCAGCGTGCACATGCCCGTCAGGATCCGGGTGAGCCGCCGCGCGTCCATGGTGTTCGCCGCGACGATCGAGCGCAGGTGCGAGGTGGAGCGGGAGAGCGAGGCGTCGAGCAGGGCCTGGAGCTCGTCGAGCTCTTTCGGGGTTTCGAGCATGGAGGTCCTTGTCGTTCGTACGTGCCGGTCCGCGCCGGCCGGTGGGACCATGCTCGGCCGGAAAGCCGACATCCTGTGTCATGTTTCGGTGATGATCAGTCCATGGCTCTGACGCGGGCCGCCTGCTCCTCCTGAACCCTGCGGGCCGTACGGAGGAAGTCGAGGATGACGGCCAGTTGGTCCGGCTCGTACTCCTGGAGCGCCCGCGCGCCCGCCTGGCCGACGGGCACGAAGATCTCGGCCTCGGCCGCGCGGGCGGCGTCGGTCGCGGCGACCAGGACCCGGCGGCGGTTGTCCGGGTCGGGCGAGCGGGCCACCATCCCGGCGCGTTCCAGCCGGTCGATGACGGTGGTGACGGCCGCCGGGCTGAGCTTCAGCGCGAGGCTGAGCCCGCCCGCGGCGACCGGGCCCGAGGCCAGGACCACGTCGAGGCAGCGCAGGTCGGTGCGGTTGAGGCGGAGCCGGGCGGTGACGGCCTCGTCGAAGGCGTCGAAGCTCTGCTGCAACTGCCGGAGCTCCGTGGCGATCTCTCCCATGACGGAACGTTTCGACATTCGAATCTTTCTGGTATCGTACTTTTCGTAAGTCGAAACGACGATATCACTTCCGGAGGCGCCCCCATGCGTACGGCCACCCTGCCCGCCGACACCGCCCAGATCGAGCAGCTCTTCGCCGACCTCCTCGCGACCTGGACGGCGGGAGACGCCCAGGCGTTCGGCGCGCTGTTCACCGACGACTCCGATTACGTCTCCTACGACGGCACCGTCGCCCGTGGCCGCCGCGAGCACCAGCACAACCACGACCAGCTCTTCCGCGGCGTCCTGGCCGGCTCGGCGCTGGTCGGCGACCTGGAGTCGGTCCGCTACCTCACCCCCGACGTGGCGGTCGTGCACGGCACGGGCTCCGTCCTGATGCCCTGGCGGTCCGCGCTGCCCAAGCGGCGGCTGTCGCGGCAGACCGTCGTCGTGGTGCGCACCGGCGAGGGCTGGAGGATCGGCGCGATCCACAACGGCCGGGTGCGTCCGGTCACGGTCCCGGAGCCGGGCGCGTTCCCGTCCAGGATGTCGCAGCTGATGGCGCGGGTCGCCCGCCGCCTGGGCCTCGGCCGGCGCTGACCGCGACCGGCGGCGCCCCCGCCCGCTCGCCCTCCTGGACGCCCCTTTTCGTATTCCCTGACGCTTCTTTGACGAGGTCGCGGCGTGGCGCAGTTGATCACCTGGGTAAGGCCCAACCTGTAACAGTCGTACGCGTCTCGGGGGGTTCGGATGCGACTGGGTATTTTGACAGGAGCGGGGCTGCTCGCGGTCGCCGTCGTCCTGACCGGGTGCGACTCGCCGCCCGACACCGCCAAGATCACCGACAGCAAGGCCGAGGCCGCGGCCAAGCTGAAGCAGAGCAAGACGGCCAAGATCGCGCTGGCGCGCAAGGTCAAGGCGAACGAACTGGGCCAGATCCCGGTGCTGATGTTCCACCGGGTCATCAAGAACCCGGCCACCACCGACGACAGGACGCCCCAGCAGTTCCGCGCCGACCTCGAACGCCTGGTCAGGGACAACTACGTCCCGATCAGCGCCTCGGAGATGGTCACCGGGAAGATCAACATCCCGGCGGGCAAGCATCCCGTGGTCCTGACCTTCGACGACTCCTCGCCCTCGCAGCTCACCCTGAACGAGATGGGCGTCCCGCAGCCGGACACGGCCGTGGCGATCCTGCGCGAGGTGGCCGCCAAGCACCCGGGCTTCCGCCCGGCCGCCACCTTCTACGTCACCCGCGACATGTTCGGCAAGACCGTACGCGAGGAGCAGGCCCAGACGCTGGGCTGGCTCAAGGACAACGGCTTCGACATCGGCAACCACACCCGCGACCACGTCAACCTGCACGGACGTTCGGAGAAGGAGGTCGAGGACCAGATCGGCGGCATCGCCAAGCAGATCGACGACCTGACCAAGGTCAAGCCGAACTCCATCGCCCTGCCGTACGGCAACCAGCCGACCAAGAAGGAGTGGGCGCTGCACGGCAAGCTCTACAACCACGCCGGCGCGTTCCTGGCCGGGTACACGCCGGCGCCGTCGCCGTTCAGCAAGGCGTTCGACCCGGGCGGCATCCCGCGCATCCGGGTCATGGAGAAGAAGGGCGACTGCGCCCAGTTCTGCTCGGAGGCGTGGCTCGACTGGCTCAAGAACAACCCGGACATGCGGTACACCTCTGACGGCGACGTCAGCACGGTCGCGTACCCGAAGTTCAAGAACCCGTACCTGCGCAAGTCCTTCACCACGTGGAGCCTGCCCTACTGACGTGTCCGCGAGCCGCCGTGGGCGAGGTCTGCGGGAAAACCGGTGAGTCACGAACGGTTAACGGATCCCTGAGAAGTTGCTGAACGTCGTAAAGTTTGCGGGGTTGGGGTTCAGTGAACGTGGGGATAGACGAATGCCGCAGATCTCGCCGCTGGTGGCGGGCGATCCAGCGCTGCTGGGATCGTTCCGGCTGTCCGGACGGGTCGGGGAAGGTGGCCAGGGGATCGTCTACCTGGGCGTCAACGAGCAGGGGGAACGGGCCGCGATCAAGCTCCTGCACGTGAAGTTCAGTGGGGACACGATCGCCAGGTCACGTTTCGCCAGGGAGTTGAAGGCGGCGCAGCGGGTGGCCTCCTTCTGCACCGCCCGGGTGATGGAGGCCGACCTCGACGGCGACACGCCGTACATCGCGAGCGAGTACATCGACGGGCGGGCGCTGCGCGACATCGTCGAGACCGACGGGCCGCTCAGCGGCACCGTGCTCGACCGGCTGGCGATCGGCACGGCCACCGCGCTCACCGCCATCCACCACGCCTCGATCGTCCACCGGGACTTCAAGCCCGACAACGTGCTCATCGCCGCCGACGGGCCGCGCGTGGTCGACTTCGGCATCGCCCGCATCATCGACTCGACCGGCACGATCACCAGCCGCGCGATCGGCACGCCCGCCTACATGGCGCCCGAGCAGATCGCCGGCGACGACATCGGGCCCTTCACGGACGTGTTCGCCTGGGGGGCCACCATGGCCTTCGCGGCCACCGGGAAGGCGGCCTTCGAGGGCAAGTCGATCGCGGTGGTGCTCAACCGCATCCTGAACCACGAGGTCGACGTCGAGGTGATGCACGAGCCGCTGCGCGGCGTGGTGCGCTCGGCGCTGGCCAAGTCGCCCGCCGACCGGCCCTCGGCCGACCAGCTCCTGCTGCGCCTGCTCGGGCAGACCGGCACGGCCGCCGGGGCCTCGACGGCGGTGCTCACCAGGGGCGTGCAGGTGGCCGGCGACGACACCACGCCGTTCACCCGGGTGTCGGCCACGTCCATCACCGACCGGCCCGCCACGCAGCCCGGCCACACCGGCCAGACCGCCAACACTGCCCACACCGGTCAAACCGGCCGCCCGCCGTCCGCCACGGCCCCGGGCCAGGAGCGGGTGACCGGGCAGCAGACGGGCCAGGAGTGGGCGACGGGGCAGCAGTCCGGGCAGCAGACGGGACAGCAGACGGGGCAGGAGCGCACGACCGGGCAGCAGAGCCCTCCGGTGACCGTGCCGCCCGGCCCCGGGCGGCTGGACACGCTCCCGCCGGAGCAGGGGCCGGTGCCGCCGCCCGCCGGGGAGCCTGTGCCGTCCGGCCGGCGGCGGCTCAAGGTGTGGCTCGCGCTGGCCGCCGCGTTCGTCATGCTGGTGATCGCCGCCCTCGCGGCGATGTCGAACGGCTGGTCGCCGCTGGCGTTCAAGAGTGAGGTCGTGCCGACCCCGACGGACAGGAAGTCGCCGCGGCCCGCCACGTTCGCCTCGGTGATCGACAAGGTCGCCCAGACCGGGAAGATCGTGATCGGTGTGAAGGGCGACCTGCCGGGCGTCGGCCTGCAGAACGGCGACGAGTTCGCCGGTTTCGACATCGAGGTGGCCAAGCTCCTGGCCGCCGCGCTCGGGGCCGAGGAGACCTCGTTCACCAGGGTCAGCCGGGACGACCGGGCCGGCGCGCTGGCCGACGGCAGGGTCGATCTGGTGGTCGCCACGTACTCGGTGGACAAGAGCGAGGTCGAGTTCGCCGGCCCGTACTACGTGGCCCACAACGACGTGCTGGTCCGCGCGGGCACGGACATCGACTCCCTGGAGGACCTGAAGGGCCGCAAGATCTGCGCGCCCGACTCCCCGTCGGTCGGCGCGGTGCAGGACAAGGTGAAGGTGGAGCCGGTGATGGCCGGCAACTACGCCATCTGCATGGACCTGCTCAGGCAGGGCAAGGTGGACGCGGTGCCCGGCGACGACCTGATCCTGGCCGGGTTCGCCAGCCGGGAGAACATGCGCTACAAGATCCTCGGCGCCAAGCTGAACAACGAGCGGTACGCGGTCGGCATCAGGAACGGCGACGCCAAGACCTGCACGGCGGTCAAGGGCGTCATCGGCGACCTCTACCGCAAGGGCGCCATCAAGCAGCTCCTGACCAGGCACTTCGCCAGGGTCGACTTCGAGCCCGAGCTGAAGGTGCCCGCGATGGAGCCCTGCGGATGACGAGCGGTAACATCCGAAAGTCCAACGAATTCATCCCGCGAGTTAGGGGAAGGCCATGGCCACGCCCGTCAAGGTAACCGTCACCGGGGCCGCCGGTCAGATCGGCTACGCACTGCTGTTCCGCATCGCGTCGGGACAGCTGCTCGGCGCTGACGTCCCGGTCAAGCTGAGCCTGCTGGAGATCCCGCAGGCGGTGAAGGCGGCCGAGGGCACCGCCATGGAGCTCGACGACTGCGCGTTCCCGCTGCTGTCCGGCATCGAGATCACCGACGACGCCAACGTCGCCTTCTCCGGCGCCAACGTCGCCCTGCTGGTCGGCGCCATGCCGCGCAAGGCCGGCATGGAGCGCGGCGACCTGCTCGGCGCCAACGGCGGCATCTTCGGCCCCCAGGGCAAGGCGATCAACGAGCACGCCGCCGACGACATCCGGGTCCTGGTCGTGGGCAACCCGGCCAACACCAACGCGCTCATCGCCCAGCAGAACGCGCCCGACGTCCCGGCCGAGCGCTTCACCGCGATGACCCGCCTCGACCACAACCGCGCGCTGTCCCAGCTCGCCGCCAAGCTCCAGGTCCCGGTCACCGAGATCAAGAAGATGACGATCTGGGGCAACCACTCCGCCACCCAGTACCCCGACCTGTTCCACGCCGAGGTCGGCGGCAAGGTCGCGGCCGACCAGGTCGACGGCGAGTGGCTGCGCGAGACGTTCATCCCGACGGTCGCCAAGCGCGGCGCCGCCATCATCGAGGCCCGTGGCGCCTCCTCGGCCGCCTCGGCCGCCAACGCCGCGATCGACCACGTCCACGACTGGGTCAACGGCACCGACTGGACCTCGGCCGCCGTCGTCTCCGACGGCTCGTACGGCGTGCCCGAGGGGCTCATCTCCTCCTTCCCGGTGCGTTCCGTCGACGGCCGGTACGAGATCATCCAGGGCCTGGAGATCGACGCCTTCTCCCGCGAGCGCATCGACGCCAGCGTGGGCGAGCTGGCCGAGGAGCGCGACGCGGTCCGTGAGCTCGGCCTGATCTGACCGCGGGTCCGGACGCGCGTCCCCGGCTCAGCGGGGGCGCGCGCCGGCCGTGCCGAGCGGGCGTACGGCGACGCGGGTGCGTTCGGCCCAGCGGGTCACCGGCGGCACGGCGAGCCCGGCCGCCAGAAAGAGCACGCCGAACAACAACCAGCCCGGCAGCCCCCAGCCGACGATGACCGTGGTCATGACGGCGGGCACGACGATGTTGGCCACCTGCTGGCCCATCCCGTACAGGCCCTGGTACTGGCCGATGGCGTGCTGCGGGGCCAGCTCGTACGACAGCCCCCACGAACCGGCGGCCTGGAGCAGCTCCCCGAAGACGTGCAGCAGCGCGCCGCCGAGCAGCGCGACCACCGCCACCCAGACCGGCTGCCCGGCGGCCAGGGCCAGGAACACGCACGCCAGCAGCAGGAACACGCCCGAGCGGCGCTGGGCGCGGGCCGCGCCCGTCGCGTCGTCGGTGCCGCGGCTGAGCCGCACCTGCAACAGCGTGACGGTGACGGTGTTGACCATGGCGAGCGCCGCGACCATCCAGGTGGGCGCCGACGTACGGCCGGCCACCCAGAGCGGGATCGCGATGGTGAGCAGCCCGTTCTGCATGAACAGCACCGCGTTGAGCAGCGCCAGCACCGCGTACGGCCGGTCGCGCAGCACGATCCAGACCGGTTCGCCCGCCTTCCGCGGCACCGGCTCGACCGGCGGCACCCGGAACGTCAGGGCCGCGCTCCCGAGGTAGCACAGCGCGCACCCGAAGATCATCCCCAGGTACACCGGCCTGCTGTCGAAGTGCAGCGCCGCCCCCGCGCCGAGCCCACCGACCGACCAGCCGACGTTGGTCACCGCCCGCAGATACGCGCGCACCCGCACCCGGTCGGGCCCCGGCACCGCGCCCCCGACCAGCGCCGCCCGCGCGGTGCTCTCGGCCGCCTCGGTGAACGTCACCAGAGCGGCCACCAGGACGAACCCGGCGAACCCCGTCACCAGCGCGTACGCCGACACCAGCACCCCACCCGCGGCGGCGAAGGCGATCTGCACGCCCCGCGGCCCGGCCAGGTCGGCCAGCCGCCCGGCGGGCAGCCCGGCGACGAGCCCGACGGCCGCGGCGATCGTCATCCCCAGCCCGATCTCGCCGTCCGACAGGCCCACCGACAGCTTGAAGAACAACACGCTCACGGTGACGAACAGGCCGCGCCCGACGGAACGCAGGAGTGTGGCGTACGTGAGCGCCCGCACGGGCCCGCTCTCGGGGAGGAGTGACACGGCGAAAGGTTACTGGTCACCCGAAATTTACTATTTGTCCACCCCCGGGCACGGGGGAGAGGGCTGGGCGGCCGGCGCGGGCTGGGAGGTGGCGAAGATCACCCCGGCCGCCGCCGTGAGGCTGCCCAGCAGGATGAGGGCACCCAAGACCAGCTTCGTGACCCTTGGTGAAAAGCTCCTCACATTTCGGTATCACAGCACATAATCGCCGTCCGCATTAGGCATTCCCGGAAAGTGCTGTCCACGCGTCCGAGACGATGTCCCGCAGTTCCGCCCGCTCGGCCTTCCAGCCGAGGTCCCGCTGGATCCGGGTGGAGGAGGCCACCAGGACGGCCGGGTCGCCGGCCCGCCGCTCCCCGACGACGACCGGGATCTCGTGGCCGGTGACCTCGCGGCAGACCGAGATCACTTCCTGCACGCTGAAGCCGGTGCCGCTGCCCAGGTTGTAGATCTTGTGCTCGCCCTCGGCGATCGCCTCCAAGGCCAGCAGGTGTGCCCGCGCCAGGTCGCCGACGTGCACGTAGTCGCGTACGCAGGTGCCGTCCTGGGTGGGGTAGTCGGTGCCGAACACGCTCACCGAGTCGCGCTCGCCGGTGGCGACCTTGAGCACGTTGGGGATGAGGTGGGTCTCGACGGCGTGCCGCTCGCGGAAGCGGCCGTAGGCGCCGGCCACGTTGAAGTAGCGCAGGCTGACCGCGCCGAGCCCGCGCACGCCCGCGTAGGCGCTGAGGGCGGTGTCCACGGCCAGCTTGGAGGCGCCGTAGGGGTTGGTCGGGCGCGTCGGGTCGTCCTCCTCGATCGGGGAGCGCTCGGGCTCGCCGTACGTGGCCGCCGTGGAGGAGAAGACGATCCGGCGCACGCCCTTGTCGCGCATGGCGTCGAGCAGGGCCAGGGTGCCGCCCAGGTTGTGGGCCCAGTAGAGGCCCGGCTTCTGCACCGACTCGCCGACCAGCGACTTGGCCGCGAAGTGCAGCACGGCGTCCATGCCGTCGAGCGCGTCGTGGGCCCGCGTGATCGACTCACGGACGAACCGCGCGCCCTCGGGCACCGCGTCCTCGTGGCCAGTGGACAGGTCGTCGAGCACGGTCACCTCGTGCCCGGCCTCGATGAGCTGCGCCGCGACGACGCTGCCGACGTACCCGGCGCCTCCGGTGACCAACAGCCTCATGTGTACTCCTGTTTACATATGTTTGATTTTGTACGGCTTGCCGTTCAGCATACGCGGGAAACCCGCCGAGTACGCTGCCAACCACCATGTTTGACACCCTCGGGGCGAACATCGCCCTGGTCCTGCTCTTCATCCTGGTCGGCGGGTTCTTCGCCGGTGCCGAGATCGCGATGGTCTCGCTGCGGGAGAGCCAGGTCCGCAAGCTCGAAGGGCGCGGCCGCAGGGGCGAGCGGGTGGCCAAGCTCGCCCGCGACCCCAACCGCTTCCTGTCGGCCGTGCAGATCGGCGTGACCGTCGCCACGATGCTCTCGGCCGCCTTCGGCGCCGACCGGCTGGGCATGGAGCTCGTCCCGCTGCTCGAACGCTGGGGAGTGCCGCACTCCGTCGCGCCCGTGCTCGCGCTCGTGCTGGTGACGCTGGCCATCTCGTACGTCTCGCTGGTGCTCGGCGAGCTGGCCCCCAAGCGGCTGGCCCTGCAGCGGTCGGAGGGCCTGTCGCTGTTCGTCGCCCCCTTCCTGGACCGGATCGCCGCCCTGTCGCGCCCGCTCATCTGGATGTTGTCGAAGTCGACCGACCTGGTGGTCCGGTTGCTCGGCGGCAACCCGGAGGCCGACCGCGAGGAGGTCACCACCGAGGAACTGCGGGACATGGTCGTCGGGCACGCCGAGCTGACCGCCGACGAGCGCAAGCTCATCGCCGAGGTGTTCGCCGCCGGCAAGCGCCAGCTCCGCGAGGTCATGCTGCCCCGCACCGAGGTCGAGTTCATGGACGCCGAGACGCCGCTGGCCGAGGCCGCCGGCCTGGCCGCCGCGCTCCCGCACTCCCGCTTCCCCGTGTACCGCGAGTCATACGATGAGATCATCGGTTTCGTCCACGTACGCGACCTGCTCGATCCCGAGTTGATCGGGCGTACCGAGCCCATCAGCGCGGTCGTGCCGATCCGGCCGGCCAAGTTCGTGCCCGCCTCCAAGCGCCTGCTGACCACCCTGAACGAGATGCGCGCCGAGGGCCAGCACCTGGCCATCGTGGTCGACGAGTACGGCGGCACCGCCGGCATCGTCACCATGGAGGACCTGGTCGAGGAGCTGATCGGCGACATCAGGGACGAGTACGACGTCGAGGAGGACGTCGTCGTCCTGCCCGCAGGCGAGATCGAGATCGACGGCCTGACCAACCTCAACGACTTCGCCGCCGAGACCGGCGTACGCCTGCCGGACGGCCCCTACGAGACGCTGGCCGGGTTCGTGATGGCCATGCTGGGCCACGTTCCGGGCGCCGGCGAGCGGGTGGAGATCCCCGGCTTCGAGCTCACGATCACCGAGCTGGACGGGCGCCGGATCGCGCGGGTGAGGGTGAAACGCCGGGCGGTCGCCGAGTCGCCGCCCGACCAGGATTCCTGACACAATTGCGTGCTATGGCCAGACCTCGTGTTCTCTCCGGCATCCAGCCCACCGCGGACTCCTTCCACCTGGGCAACTACCTGGGTGCGGTCCGTCAGTGGGTCACCATGCAGGAGACCCACGACGCCTTCTACTGCGTGGTCGACCTCCACGCGATCACCGTGCCGACCGAGCCCGCCGCCCTGCGCAGGCGCAGCCGGGTGGCCGCCGCGCAGCTCTTCGCCGCCGGGCTCGACGCCGAGCGCTCGACCGTCTTCGTGCAGTCGCACGTGCGCGAGCACACCGAGCTCGCCTGGATCCTGATCTGCCTCACGGGCATGGGCGAGGCCGCCCGGATGACGCAGTTCAAGGACAAGTCGGCCAAGTTCGGCGAGAGCGCGGCCAGCGTCGGGCTGTTCACGTACCCGATCCTCCAGGCCGCGGACATCCTGCTCTACCAGGCCAACGCCGTGCCGGTCGGGGCCGACCAGAAGCAGCACCTGGAGCTCACCCGCGACCTGGGCCAGCGCTTCAACCACCGCTTCGGCGACACCTTCACGCTGCCCGACCCGTACATCCTCAAGGAGGTCGAGAAGATCACCGACCTCCAGGACCCGACGGCGAAGATGTCGAAGTCGTCCTCCAGCCCGGCGGGCATCCTCGACGTGCTGGAGCAGCCGGGGCCGCTGCGCAAGAAGGTCATGCGCGCGGTGACCGACACGGGCTCCGAGGTCCTGTTCGACGAGGAGAACAAGCCGGGCATCTCCAACCTGCTGCGCATCCAGTCGGCGCTGACCGGCACTCCCATCCCCGACCTGGTCGCCCGTTACGAGGGCCAGGGCTACGGCACGTTCAAGAAGGACGTGGCCGAGGCGGTCGTGGAGGCGTTCACGCCGATCCGGGAGCGCACGGAGAAGCTGCTGGCCGACGAGGTCGAGCTCGACCGCCTGCTGGCCGTCGGCGCCGAGCGCGCCGCTGCCGTGGCCCGGCGGACGATGGCCGAGGTCCGCGACCGCGTGGGCTTCCTGCCCAAGCTCTGACCGCTGAGGGACGGCGGGCCTGAGCTCCGGTCGCTGAAGGGCTGCCGTCCTTCAGCGGCCCGGCTGCGCCGGTGACCGGTCGAGGGGCCGGACGCGCAGGCGGGCGCGCAGCGCGGCCAGGCTCCGGCCGGTGAGCCGGACGTCGCCGGACACGGCGGTCCAGCCCGATCGTCCCCGGCTGAACGCCCAGCCGGGGAACTCCCGGACCGCCTCCTCCAGCAGGCGTTCCATGACGACGTCGGCGCTTGGAATTCTGGTCATGGACGCACAGTGCCACTCCGGCGGCTCACAGTGACGAACCGCGGCGACAGATCTCCCTGTTCGGAATCGGCGAACTGAGAGTTCGTCCTACACGTCGATGTTGTGGCGTTCGGCGAGGAAGCGCACCTCCGGCGCCCACGACGGCCTGGCGCGGCGGACCAGCGAACGGACCATCTCCCGCAGCAGCAGCTTGTGGTCGAGTTCCTCGGGGCTCTCGCGCTCGATCCGCAGCAGGTAGACCAGACTCGCGGCGTCGTCCCCCAGGTCCTCGCAGGCGCGGGCGACGTGGCACAGGTGGGTGGTGCGCCGCTCGATGGAGGGGGTCCGGCGGATGTCGATGTCGTCGGCGAGCCGCAGCACGTCCTCGGGGCGGCCGGTGTCGTTCTCGATGCTGGCCATGTGGATGGCCACGTTGGTGGGGCCGAAGAAGGCCAGGTCGTAGGCGCCTGAGTGGTCGTCCGCGCGGTCGGCGAGCTTGGCCGCGGTGCCGCGTACGGTCTCCCTGGCCTGGTCGTCGTCGCCGCCGCGGGCCGCGCTGATGGCGGCCAGCAGGTGCAGCGCGCCGAGCGCCTTGATGTGCCGTACGTCGCCGTCGGCCACATGGGGTTCGAGGAGCTCGATGCCGCGCCTGGCCACGTCGTGGGCGATCTGGTGCATGTCGTCGGAGAGCATCGACTGGCCGAGGTTCCAGTGGGCCCAGGCGAGCATCAGCGGGTCGGCGGACTCCTCGGCGTACCGCATGGCCCGGTCGGCGGCCAGGTGGGCGAGATCGACCCGCTGCAGGTGTTTGAGCACGCCCCTCGCCAGCATGTACGCGTCCGTCGCCACGCTGTAGGCCGAGGCCGTGCGCTCGGCCACCAGGCTCTCGGCGTCGGAGACCAGCGAGGGCAGCGCGGCCATCAGGATCGAGTACCGCCGGGCCGAGGTGAACCAGGCGTTGCGCGCCGCTGTCACCCGTTCCGACAGTTGCCCGGCGTCGGGCGGTTCGAGGTCGGGCTCGCGGGTGCGGCAGGCGAACAGGGCCCGCTCGATGTCGCGGATCTGCGGCCTGCTGGGCTCGTGGGAGTCGCGGGGGGTCTCGCCGAGGAGCACGGCGGTCCGTACGCCGAGGACCTTGGCGATCTCGCGGAGAAGGGGCAGCGAGGGGGTGCGTTTGCCATGTTCGATCAGTTCGATGTGGCGGGTGGTGCAGCCGGACTGGGTCGCCAGCGCGGTGGTGCTCATGCCCCTTCGTTCGCGCTGGAGCCTGACCATCTGCCCGGTGCTGATTTCGGTCATGGGGGTGGCGCCTCCTGGCTCGGTCCCAACCCCCCACAGGCTAGGGTGCCCGGACCGGCCCTGCCATGCGTTCCCCCCTGGTCAGGAGGTACGTCGGCAACCTCCCACGCCTGGGCTTTTACGGTTCTTTGCCCACTATTGGGACGGTCGGGTGTGGTGGTCGCGCAGCCGTGCGAGCAGGCCGACGAGCTGGTCGCGCTCGGCCTCGCTCAGGGGCGCCAGCACCTCGTCCTGGACGGCGTCGACCAGCCCGTCGAGCCGGGTGAGCCGGTCGCGCCCGCGTTCGGTCATGGAGATCACGTTGCGCCGGCGGGCGGCGGGGTCGGGCGCGCGCTCGACGAGGTCGCGCTCGGCCAGCTCGTTGAGCAGCGCGACCATGTCGCTGCGGTAGATGCCGGTGCGCCGGCTCAGCTCGGCCTGGCTGGCGGGGCCGGACTCGCGTAGCGCGACCAGCACCGCGTAGTGCCACTTGCGCGCGTCGGCGCGCGCGAGCCGGTCGCTGACCAGCCGGTCGGCCTGCATCGCGACGTGCGCGAGCAACCGGCTCGGCAGGCCGCGCAGGCGGGCGGGGGCGGCCTGGTCGCCGGCGTCGGTCATGTCGTGGCTCATGCCGGCGATCCTACCCTGTTGCGTTAGTCGCACTAACGATGTAACTTCATTAGTGCCACAAACGTTAGTAAGACGAACGAAAGAGGTCGTCATGCCTGTTGTCGATGTGCTGGACTCGACCATCTATTACGAGGACCGGGGCGAGGGCGCCCCGATCGTCTTCCTGCACGGAAATCCGAACTCCTCCCACTTGTGGCGCAACGTGCTTCCCGCCGTGGGCGGCCCCGGCCGGTTGCTGGCTCCCGACCTGATCGGCATGGGCCGTTCGGGGAAGCCCGACATCGACTACCGGTTCACCGACCATGCCCGTTACCTGGACGCCTGGTTCGACCGGCTCGGGCTGGAGGACGTGGTGCTGGTCGGGCACGACTGGGGCGGCGCGCTGGCCTTCGACTGGGCGGCGCGGCATCCGGAGCGGGTGCGCGGGGTGGCCTTCTTCGAGACCATCGTGCGGCCGATGAGCTGGAGCGAGCTGGGTGAGGGGCCGCGTGCCCGCAGTGAGCTGATCAGGAGCGAGGAGGGGGAGCGGCTGGTGCTCGACGACGACTTCCTGGTGCGGACGGCGTACACGGGCGGGGTGTTGAACCCGCTCTCCGAGGAGGAGCTGCGGCCGTACCTGGAGGCGTACGCGACCAGGGAGAGCCGCAGGCCGCTGCTGCAGTGGGCGCGTTCGATCCCGCTCGACGGCGACCCGGCCGACGTGGCCGAGGCGGTCGAGCGCTACGACAAGTGGCTGGCGGCCAGTGACGACGTGCCCAAGCTGCTGCTCACCTTCGACTCCTCGCCGACCCTGCTCATCCAGGGCGAGGTGCTCGACTGGTGCGCGCGCAACATCGCGGCCCTGGAGATCGAGCACCTGGGCCCGGCCGGTCACCACGCGCCGGAGGACCAGCCCGAGGCCATCGCGGCGGCGATCAGCTCATGGGCCGGCCGCCACGCGCTGCGCCCGAGCTAGCGGAACCGGCGGCGGCCGCGGAGCCCCAGCACCTCGCGCAGCGCGTCGGCCGCCGCCCGGACGTCCGCCTCGGGCACCCCGGCCAGCACCTCCTCGTGCGCCCGTGACGAGGCGTCGAGCGCCGCCAGCGCCACCCGGTGGCCCTCGGCCGTGAGCTGCACCCAGCGGCTGCGCGCGTCGCCCGCGTTGGCCTCCCGCTCGACGTAGCCCGCCGCCGTCAGGCGCTGGAGCACGTTGCTGGTGCCCCCGGAGGTCAGCAGCAGCGCCTTGGTCAGCTCGCTCGGTTTCATCCGGTGGGGCGCCGGTGTGCGGGCGAGCGCGGCCAGCACGTCGAACTCGGCGTAGGTCAGCCCCAGCTCGGTCAGCTCGGCCTTGATCGCCTGCTCGAAGACCATGTGCAGCCGGGACAGGCGCTTGCTCAGCTCCAAACTGGCGATGAGCGACGACGACAACCCCGACTCCGTCCAGCGGGGCACCATCGCGTCGATCTCGTCCGGTCTCACGCCATCGAGGATACCCATCGCCAGATTGCTTTCTAAAAAGCTTCTAGTTAAGCTTTTCGCCATGACAACTCTCCTGATCAAGAACGGCACCGTGATCGACACCGAGCCGGAGCCCGTGGTGCTCGGCCAGGTGGACGTGCGCGTCGAGGACGGCCTGATCGCCGAGGTGGGCCCCGGCCTGCCCGACGACCCGGACGCCGAGGTGATCGACGCCACCGGCCGGATCGTGTTGCCCGGGTTCGTCGACACCCACCGGCACACCTGGCAGACCGGCATCAGGGCGGTCGCCGCCGACCTCACCTTCGACGGCTACCTGCGCCGCATACTCAACGAGCTGGCCCCCGCCTACCGCCCCGAGGATGTCTACGCGGGCAACCTGGCCGGCGCCCTGGAATGCCTCGACACCGGCGTCACCACGCTGCTCGACTGGTCCCACATCCAGCTCTCGCCCGGCCACACCGAGGCCACCGTGCGGGCGCTGCGCGACTCCGGGATCAGGGCCGTGCTCGGCTACTGCCACGGCGGCGACCCGGGCGCGCTCGTCCGCGAGGGCCGCCGGGTGCACGACGAGCACTTCGGCGCGGGCGGCGGCCTGGTCACCATGGTCGTCGCCGCGCTCGGGCCGGAGATCGTGGACGAGGCGCACGCCCTGGCGGAGTGGCGTCTGGCGAGCGAGCTCGACCTGCCGGTCACCGTTCACATGGGTGGCCAGGGCCCGGACAGCGCCGCGCGCGGGCTGGCGTTCCTGGAAGCGAACGGGCTGCTGCGCCCCCGTACGACGTTCGTGCACGCCAACCACTACACCGACGAGGAGTTCAAGCGCATCGCGGGCAGCGGGGGCAGCGTGTCGGTCTCGCCGGTCGACGAGATGACGCTCGGCATCGGCTACCCGGTCAGCGGACGGGCCAGGGCGGCGGGCGTCCCGACCGGTCTCGGCATCGACACGGTGACCTGCGCGCCGGGTGACATGTTCAGCCTGATGCGGGCGGCGTACCTGCTGGAGCGCGGCCGTCCGGACGGCGCGGGCACCGGCTTCACCACCCGGGACGTGCTGCGCATGGCCACCGTCGAGGGCGCCGAGGTGGTCGGGCTGGGCGACGTCGTGGGCTCGCTGCGGCCGGGCAAGCAGGCCGACGTGCTGCTGCTGCGTACGGACACGCTCGGCATGGCGGCGGCGCACGACCCGATCGCCGCGGTGGTGCTCAACGCAGGCCCGAGCGCGGTGGAAACAGTGCTGGTGGGCGGGCGTGTGGTCAAGCGGGATGGGCAGATGCTCCACCAGGACCTGGCGGCGGTCCTCGCGGCGCTGGCAGAATCGGCCGGCACTGTGACGAGGTGATCAATCGCCTCCGGCCGGAGGTGTGAGGACGTGTTGGCGAGTCTGACCGAGCGGATCGAGTCGGTACGGGCCTGGGGGCGCAGGACGCTCGACCACTGGCGCGTCCGCAGGTTGTGGATCGACCACCTGGTCAGGGCCGTACGCCGCTACCAGATCCAGAGGGGCGACCGGCTGGCCGGCTCGGTCACCTACTTCTGCTTCCTGTCCTTCTTCCCGCTGCTCGCGCTCGGCTACGCGGTGCTCGGCTACACCCTCGACGCCAGCAGCGCGACCAGGGAGGCGCTGGAGACCGCCATCACAGAACGGCTGCCCGGCATCGCGGCCGACCTCAGACTGGACCAGATCGCCAGCGCCAGGACGACCGCCGGCATCATCGGCCTCTTCGGCCTCCTGTACGCCGGCCTCGGCGCGATGCCCGCCCTGCGCGCGGCCCTGCGCGAGATGTCGATGACCACCGTGCCGCCCCCGAACTTCTTCCTGGGCAAGCTGCGGGACCTGATCTCGGTCGTCCTGCTCGGGACGACGCTGGTCGCCTCCGCGCTGGTGTCGGGGGCCGCGACCACGGTCACGGACAAGGTGCTCGACGCCGTCTTCGGCGACAACTCGCTGCTCAGCACCCAGGGGTTCCGGATCTTCGTCGTGGTGGCGAGCGTCGTGGCCGACTGGGTGCTGTTCGTGATCCTGCTCGGCTGGGTGGCCAAGCCCGCCGAGCCGTTCAAGGTCATCGTTCGGGGGGCGCTGCTCGGCGCGATCGGGTTCGGGCTGCTCAAGCAGGCGGCGAGCCTGCTGCTCAGCACCACGCTGAGCAACCCGATCTACGGCGCGTTCGCCGCCACCGTTGGACTGCTGGTGTGGATGAACTTCTCCGCCAGGCTCGTACTGTTCGCCGCCTCGTGGACGTCCACCACCGGGTTGTGCCCGCCGCCGTCGCCGTCGCCGATCCCGTCGATCGGCGACCCACTGGGGGGCCCGGTCGCCGACCCACGATCGCTGCGCGGCCCGGCCCCCGAGTGCAAGGGCGCGACCCCGCGCCCGACCTCGGAGCCGTGACCCGTACGGGGGTCAGAGACGTGACTGGTTGCGCTTGCGGCGGATGCCGAAGCCGAGCCAGATCAGCCCGAACAGCAGGCCGCCGCCGATCACGGCCGACCCGACCGTACGGGTGGAGTCGGTCTGCTTCGAGGCGGCGGCGTCGAGCAGCGGCGGCTGGGCGGCCGGCGTCACCCGCGAGACCGGGGCCGACGCCTGCGGGGCGGCCCGCACCTGGTCGGGCACGGGATCGACGAGCTGTCCGACCGGGGTCACCTTGCCTCTGACGGAGAAACCCCAGTCGAGCAGCTTGGCCACCTCGTCCCAGAAGTAGCCCTCGTGCCGCATGATCGTGACGAGGACCGTGTGGCCGCCGCGGGTGGCCGCGCCGACGAAGCTGCCCTGCGCCTTCGAGGTCCAGCCGTTCTTGACGCCGATCATGCCCTGGTAGCGCCAGAGCAGCTTGTTGTGGTTGCTGATCTCGTAGTAGTCCTTGGGCGCCGGAAACTTCGCGGTCTTTGTGCTGATATATCGGCGGAAATCGGGGTTCGCGAGGCCGGCGCGGGCGATCAGCGCCAGGTCGTACGCCGAACTGCTCTGACCGGGCTTGTCCAGGCCGCTCGGCGTCTTCGCCACCGTGTCGTACGCCTGGAGCCGCTTGGCCTCGGCGTTCATGTCGCGCATGGTCTGCGGGACGCCGCCGTTCGTCTCGGCCAGCGCCATGGCCGCGTCGTTCCCCGACGACATCATCAGCGCGCGGAACAGGTCGTCCACCTTGTACGTCATCTTGGGCGTCAGCCCAACCGCCGTGCCCTCCTGGTTGCAGGCGTTCTGGCTGGGCCGGATCTTGCGGTTCTTGTCGAGCTTCGGCAGGAGCGTCAGGGCGGTGAGCGTCTTGAGCGTGCTCGCGGGCAGGTAGCGCCCGTGGGCGTCCTTCGCGGCGAGTACCTGGCCCGTCTCCACGTCCGCGATGACGTAGGAAGTAGCCTTGCTCTTGGGTGGCGCCTTGACGCCTTCCGGGTGCACCAGCCCACGGCTTCCCAGTGCGTCACCTCCGACCGGTGTCGTCGGGGCGGCGGTCGCGGTCCCGCTCGTGAGCGTGACCGCGGCGAGAAGTGCCGTAACCGGCACAAATTTCGTCCACATGGCGGTCTCAGCGTAGCTCCGTGTGAATGCCCATGTGGCGACACATTCCCCGGATGATCCGCCTTCGATACTGGAGAGATGACCATGTCACCAAAGATCGCCGGATTCCTCGTCATCCTCGGCGTGTTCATGATCGTCGAGTGGATCAACCTGGGGTTTAACTTGGCCGATGGGCACCCCACCGGCTTCTACGTCGTGCACGGGATCCTGGTCGGGGTGAACGTGATCCTCGGTGCGGTGCTGGCGGTGATCGGATGGCGCGGTCTGCGCGAGGCCGGGATCAGGCGTCGCAAAGAAGGCGCCGGGTGAGCGCGTGCAGCTCGTCGGCCTCCTCGCGTGAGTCGCCGATGGTGGTGAAACCCAGTTTCCCGTACTCGGGGAGGGCGCCGAGCAGGTGGAAGACGTTGCCGGTACGCCGGTCGGCGTCGAAGCCGATGCCGAGCCGCCCGGCGGTGCGCATGACCTCGCCCGGCGCGCGGCCGCGCAGGCAGGGCGCGGAGCAGTTGTCGGTCGCGGTGTAGAACTTCGGCTGGTTCCCGGCCATGAGGAGACCGGTGGCCGCGTCGTACCTCGCCCCGGTCGTCAGCACCGCGGCCCCGTACGGGTGCGTCGTGCCGCCGATCCTGAGGTTGATCTCGCACAGCAGCGCGGCGTACCCGGCGTCGGCCTTGAGGGCGAAGAAGTCCATGCCGAACAGGCCGACCACGCCGCGCTCGGCCAGGATGCCGGCGATCCGCTCGGCCGACTCGCCCACCTCGTGCCGGTACTCGGGGGCGGCGGGGAACGTGCAGCCCTGGTAGACGTCGTTGTTGGGGCCCCCGAGCACCTGGTCGTGGGTGGCCAGCACCGCGGCATGGCCCCCGGGCGTGATTCGGGCCAGGGCGCTCGGGTAGTAGAGCGGGCGATGTTCGATGAACTCCTCCACCACCGCCCCGCGATCCCTGATCTTCGTCGTGAAGCTCGTCCAGGTCTCCCCGGCCGCCGAAAATCGGGTCATCGACCGGTCGGCCTTGCTGACGATGGCGTTGCCGAGGCCCGAGTAGCCGTCGTTGAGCTTGACGATCACCCGTTCGCCCGGCAGGGAGTCGATGGCCTCGTCGATCGCGATGATGCTGTGCACGTCGCCGAAGCCGCGGGCCATGGGCACTCCGGCCTCGTGCCCGACCTCGCGGGCGCCGCTCTTGGAGCCGTAGTAGGCCAGTGAGGTGGCGGGGCCGTAGATGGGGACGTTGAGTAACGCGGCCAGCTCCTCCTCGGTCTCGCTGAGGACGAACGGCACCAGCCAGGCGTCGGAGTCGATCGCCGACCGTAGCCGGTCGAGGACGTCTGGTCGGCGCAGCAGCGTCCGGGTGAGGGGTTGCGACCAGGGCTCGTCGAGGCTGATGAGCCGCAGGCGCCTGGCGGCGTCGTCCGGGTCGGGAAGGAAGCCGAGGTAGTAGTCGATGATGTCGGGGTCGATCGGCGCGGAGGAGAGGTAGATCACCTTGACCCCGGGGGCCCGGAGCGTCAGGAGGAGGAAGAGCAGGCGCTCCTCGTACGATCTGGCTGCCGTGATGCGGCGGAGCTCGTCCTGCGGGAGGGAGAGCGAGGGTACGACCACCAGGGTCCCCTCACTCGGCTCGAAGATGCTCAACCCGGCATACTTCTCCCCGAACGGGATATTAGTGATCATATAGCGAGTGAAACACGCATTCTTCACAAATGCAGCAAGCGCTAAAGTGTCATGACCATGACAGAAGGTGACAGGATTCGAAATCGGTGAACACGTTTGGAAGTGGCGGCATCGGGTCACGATCAACTGATCCCTTGTGACTATTTCCGGATCAGGTAGACCTGTGCAGAACGTGACCACCTGCGGTTACGGGCATGCCGTCGGCCAACTTTTGGTGTATCTGTCGGCGCGAAGCCGCACGGGAGCGATAAAGTCGAGGCATCGCCATCGGGCTCACGGCCAACCGCTGTGCACCCGGGCTGCTGCGACCGATGAACGCTAAGCCCGTGCTGACGACCTCGCACCGATACCTCCGGGTGTGGCTTTCGATTCGCCGAGCGGCCGCCTCAACCAGGTGGCAACCGCGGGATGGACGAATATTGAGAGCGTTATGAGCCGCCGTCGAGGTTGTGGACGCGCGGCCACGACGGGATGGATGGTGACATATGCGGGGACGTGAGCTGCGGGGGGAACTGGACGCGTTCCTGGCGGAGATCGAGCAGGAGCTGGTGGCGTTCCGTCGCGACCTGCACATGCATCCTGAGCTGGCCTTCGCCGAATACCGTACGACCCAGCGCATCGCCGACCGGTTGACCGCCGCGGGGCTGACCCCGTCGGTGTTGCCGCGCGGCACCGGCCTCATCTGCGACGTGGGCAACGGCGACGGGCCCACGGTCGCGCTGCGGGCCGACATCGACGCGCTGCCGCTCCAGGACGAGAAGGACGTGCCCTACCGTTCCACCGTCCCCGGCGCCTGCCACGCCTGCGGGCACGACGTGCACACCACCGTCCTGCTCGGCACCTCGATCTTCCTGGCCCAGCAGGCCGCGGCGGGGTTGCTGCCGGGCCGGGTCCGGCTGATCTTCCAGCCCGCCGAGGAGCTGCCCGGCGGCGCCCTGGAGGTCATGGCCCACGGCGGCATCAGCGGCGTCGACCGCATCTTCGGCCTCCACTGCGACCCGCGCGTCGACGTCGGCCAGCTCGGCCTGCGGAGCGGCCCGATCACCTCGGCCTGCGACAAGCTCGTCGTCAGGGTCTCCGGCCCCGGCGGCCACACCGCCCGTCCCCACCTGACGGCCGACCTGGTCTTCGCCCTCGCCAAGATCCTCACCGAGCTGCCCGCCGCGCTCTCCCGCCGGGTCGACCCGCGTTCCTCGCTCAGCCTCGTCTGGGGCCGGGTCGAGGCGGGCTCGGCGGCCAACGCGATCCCCGACGACGGCATCGCCGAGGGCACGATCCGCTGCCTCGACGAGAACGCCTGGCACGCCGCGCCCGACCTGATCAAGGCCCTGCTGGAGTCCGTCGCCGGCGCCTACGGCGTCGAGGCCGTCATGGACTACACCCGCGGGGTGCCGCCGGTCGTCAACGACGAGGTCAGCGTCGAGATGCTGGCCGAGGCGGCCGAACGGGCCCTCGGCGCCGGCGCGGTGGTGCCGACCCAGCAGTCGCTCGGCGGCGAGGACTTCGCCTGGTACCTGGAGTCGATCCCCGGCGCCTTCGCCCGGCTCGGCACACGCTCGCCCGACGGCGTCACGTACGACATCCACCAGGGCACCTTCGACGTCGATGAGAAGGCGATCGCGATGGGCGTGCGGGTGATGGCCACCACGGCGCTGACCGCGCTGTGGGACGTCGGCCCGCTCGACTCGATCAGCAACGCCATGGCCTGAGCCCAGGTCCGACGGCCCGCCGCGCGACGCGGCGGGCCGTCGGCGTGTCAGGCGAGCCTGCCGAACACCACCGGCAGGCGCAGGGACGAGTGCCCCGGCGAGACGGTGACCCGGGTGCCGGCCGGGTAGCGCAGGGTGTAGTCGTGGTCGGTCGAGATGATCACCAGGCCCAGCCGGTGGCCCTTCTTGAACAGGTAGTCCTTGGGCTGGAAGTCCCAGGTGAAGGTGTACTCCTTGCCGGGGCGCAGTGGTTCCGTGCGGTCGGCGCGGTGGCGGTTGCGCACGTCGAGCCAGCCCCGGGAGACGATCTTGTACGGGGTCGTCGCCGTGCCGAGCCGTCTGAGCGTCGTGCACCCGGTGTCACCCGGGACGCCCTCGCCGTAGCAGTAGGTCTGGCCGGTCGACAGCAGTGTGCCGTCCGGGCGCACGTCGGTGCCGTAGTCCACCAGCAACGCCGTCAGGTACGGCGAGGCGCCGTCCTTGAACGAGGCCCGCACCGACACCGTCGGCGTGCCGGAGATCCGCACGTCGGCGGGCAGTTCGCCGGTCCGGTACGCCAGCCGGTTGGGGTCGGCCCCGGCCGTCTCCACCAGTTGCTCGGCCGTCCTGGTGCTCTGGTCCACGAAGGACTCCTTGGCCGACAGCGGCCGGGGCAGCAGGCCGAGGCGTTCGCCCGAGGCCGGGTGGAGCGAGACCGTCGTCGCGCCGGGCAGCGGCCAGGAGGCGTGCTGCTGCCACTCGCCGACGCCGATCTCCACGTCGGCCTGCGGCTCGCGCATGATCCCGGAGTCGATGCCCTGGAGCCAGTAGTCGAACCAGCCGTGCAACTGGCGCAGCCATTCGGCGGTGCGCAGGCTGAAGGGGTTCATGTGGGTGCCCTGGTGCAACCAGATCTTGCGGGGCACGTTCCGCTTGGCCAGGGCGTACCACCATTGGGCGAACTGCTTGCTCTTGACGTTCCAGTCGTTGAGCCCGTGCACGAGGAAGACGCTGGCCTTCACCTTGTTCACGTCGTTGACGTAGTTGCGGGCGTCCCAGAGCGGGCTGTAGTCGCCGGTGACCCGGTCCTGGTTCGCGGTGAGCGCGTCCATCTTCGCGCCGCAGACCTCGAAGCCCTTGTCCCTGGTCAGTACGAACTTGGCCAGCACGTCCAGGTCCTCGCCCTGGAAGCCGCCGGGGGCCAGCACGCCGCCGTTGGCGCGGTAGTAGTCGTACCAGCTGGAGATGGCGGCGATCGGGACGATCGTCTTCAGGCCCTCGACGCCGGTCGAGGCGACGGCGTTGGGCAGGGTGCCGTTGTAGGAGACGCCGATCATGCCGACCTTGCCCGTGGACCAGGTGGCGCTCACCTCGTTGCCGTCGGCGTCGAAGCCGCGGGCGCGGCCGTTCAGCCAGTCGATGGCGGCCTTGGGGCCCGCGGTCTCGTTCCGGTCGCCGGAGGACGGGCAGCCGGTGGCGCGGGCGCTGCCGACGTTCTCGACCAGGGCGATGGCGTAGCCGCGGGGCAGGAAGTAGTTGTCGTAGTAGCCGTCGAAGGGCTCGCTGGCCAGCTTGTCCGTCATCGACTTCAGCGTGGGCAGCGGGTTGCCGTTCTCGTCGACGTCCACGGGGTGGTTGGGGACGTCGTTGCCGGGTGCGTAGTAGGGGCTGGCCTCCATGATCACGGGGACCTTGAGTCCCTGGTCGGTCTCCTTGGGACGCAGGATGTCCATGGCGACCCGGTCGGGCTGCCCGTCGTCGTCGCTGTCGGTCCCGGCGACCTCGACGAACACCGTCTGCTTGACGGCGTCGGCGCGGGAGAAGACCGGCTGGGTCGCGTTGTTCTCGATCTTGATCGCGGGGGTGACGGCCGTCGCCGGGGAGGCGCCGCTCATGGTCACGGTGAGGATCGCGACCAGCGGTACGGCCAGTGCCTTCCAAGGGTGCATACGGGCTCCGATACGAAATTTCCACCGTTGATCGGAATCTCTGCCATGATCGACCGCTCGGCAAGGGCCCCTTCCATACCAAACTTGGGCAAAACTTTCCGGAGCCGTCCCAAGTGCCTGAACCCAGATTCAGGTCACGGACGCGCTTGATGTCGATAACGGAGCGGTTGCGACCCTGTGTGCCGGTTTGGTCTGCCCTGGTCAAGCAACTATCTTCCGTGCAGGTGCCGTACGTTTCTTCGCGCCTGCGATGAAGTTCGACGGCGAGGAAATGGAAGGGAGTCGCCTTGCTCGGCAAGCGATTCAGCAGGATTGCCGTCGGTTCGGTAGCCGGCGTTATGCTCATGGCGGCCGCGGCCTGCGGCGGCGGCGATGGTGGCACCTCGGCGAGCACGCAGCCGAGCTCCGGCGCGAGCAGCGAGGCCCCCAAGGGCGGTCTGAAGGTCGGCCTGGCGTTCGACGTGGGCGGCCGTGGCGACAAGTCGTTCAACGACGCCGCCTACGCGGGCCTGGAGAAGGCCAAGACGGAGCTGAACGCCGACATCAAGGAGCTGAGCCCGGCGGCCGACGGCTCCAACCGCGGCGACCTGCTGCGCCAGCTCGCGGATGCGGGCTACAACCCGATCATCGGTGTCGGCTTCGCGTACGGCGACGACATCAAGAAGACCGCCGCCGAGTACCCCGACGTGCAGTTCGCCGTCGTCGACTCGGCCTCCAACGGCCCGAACGTGACCGGCCTGCTGTTCGCCGAGGAGCAGGGCTCCTACCTGGCGGGCGTCGCCGCGGCGACCAAGTCGAAGAGCGGCCACGTCGGCTTCGTGGGCGGCGTCGAGAACGACCTGATCAAGAAGTTCCAGGCGGGCTTCGTGATGGGCGTCAAGTCGGTCAAGCCGGACATGAAGATCGACATCAAGTACCTCACCCCCGACGGTGACTTCTCCGGCTTCAAGGCCCCCGACAAGGGCAAGGTCGCGGCCGAGAAGATGTTCCAGGACGGCGCGGACATCGTCTACCACGCCGCCGGCGACTCCGGCCTCGGCGTGTTCCAGGCGGCGGCCGCGGCCAAGAAGAAGGCCATCGGCGTCGACTCCGACCAGCGCCAGACGGTCAAGGAGACCGACCTTCAGGCGGTCATCATGACCTCGATGCTCAAGCGCGTGGACGTCGGCGTCTTCGAGTTCGTCAAGGCCTTCCAGGGTGGCGCCAAGGGCGGCAGCAACACCGTCTACGACCTCAAGGTCGACGGTGTGGGGCTGTCCACCACCGGTGGCGAGATCGATGACATCAAGGACAAGCTCGACGCTGCCAAGAAGGACATCGTCGACGGCAAAATCACGGTTCCGTCCAAGCCGTAATCTGGGTAGGAGAGACGACCGAGGGCCCGGAGTCCCCACTTCGGGCCTTTGGTCTATATCCCCCCTTTCCGCCCCCATGCTCTAGGAGAGGCGTAATGAGCTCGGACACCCTCGCCGCGGTGCAACCCGCCGTAGAGCTGGAGGGCATCACCAAGCGTTTCCCCGGTGTCGTCGCCAACCACGACATCCGCATCACCGTCGAACCCGGCACGGTCCACGCGATCGTCGGGGAGAACGGCGCGGGCAAGTCGACCTTGATGAAGATCCTGTACGGCATGCAGAAGCCGGACGAGGGCACGATCAAGGTCAACGGCCGCGAGGTGACGTTCCGTACCCCCAGCGACGCCATCGACGTCGGCATCGGCATGGTCCACCAGCACTTCATGCTGGCCGACAACTTCACCGTGCTGGAGAACATCGTTCTCGGCGCCGAGCCCACCAAGGCCGGCGTGCTCGACACCGGCAAGGCCAGGGCGCGCATCGCCCAGCTCGCCAGCAGCCACGGCCTGCGCGTCGACCCCGACGCGCTGGTGGAGGACCTCGGCGTCGGCGACCGGCAGCGCGTGGAGATCCTCAAGGTCCTCTACCGCGGCGCCCGCATCCTCATCCTCGACGAGCCGACGGCGGTGCTCGTCGCGCAGGAGGTCGAGGAGCTGTTCCAGAACCTGCGCGAGCTCAAGGCCGACGGGCTGACCGTCATCTTCATCTCGCACAAGCTCGACGAGGTGCTGAACATCGCCGACGCGATCACCGTGATCCGCCGCGGCACCACCGTCGCCAGCGTCAACCCGGCCGAGGTCACCGCGCGCCGGCTCGCCGAGCTGATGGTCGGCAGCGAGCTGCCCACGCCGGAGACCCGCGAGTCCACCGTCCGCGAGGACGTCACGCTGAGCGTGTCGCGCCTGACGATGGAGGCCGACGGCTTCCGTCCCGTCCCCAAGGGCACCTCCGTCGGCCTGTACGTCGACAAGCTGCGCGAGGAGGGCAAACGCCTGCTCCTCGACGACGTCTCCTTCGACATCCACGCCGGCCAGATCCTGGGCGTCGCCGGGGTCGAGGGCAACGGCCAGTCGGAGCTGATCGAGGCGATCATGGGCATGCGTCCCGCCCACGGCACGATCACCCTCGGCGGCGTGGACATCAGCGCCTGGTCCACGCTGAAGCGCAGGGAGGCCGGCATCGGCTACATCCCCGAGGACCGCCATCGGCAGGGCCTGCTGCTGGAGGCGTCCCTGTGGGAGAACCGGGTGCTCGGCCACCAGACCAGGCCCCCGGCGCGCAGCGGCATCTGGGTCGACCGGCGTGCCTCCAAGGCCGACACCGAGCGCATCGTCAAGGAGTACGACGTGCGCACCCCCAGCGTGGACACCCTGGCCCTGGCCCTGTCCGGCGGCAACCAGCAGAAGCTGATCGTCGGCCGCGAGATGAGCGGCGAGCCGTCGTTCCTCATCGCCGCGCACCCCACCCGGGGCGTCGACGTGGGCGCGCAGGCCGCCATCTGGGACCACCTGCGCAACGCGCGGGCCGCCGGCCTGGCCGTGCTGCTGATCTCCGCCGACCTCGACGAGCTGATCGGCCTGTCCGACACGATCAGGGTCATCCTGCGCGGCCGGCTCGTGGCCGAACTCGATCCTTCCGACGTCACGCCCGAGCGGCTTGGCGGTTACATGACCGGCGCCATCGCCGGCACTGAGGAGACGTGATGCCCGCCGGGCTCAACCGGGCGCTGCTCACCGTCGCAGGCGCCGTCGTCGCCATCGTCCTGGCGATCGCGATCTCCAGTGTGGCGATCATCGCGGCGGGCGCCAGCCCGATCGACGCGTTCGCCGCCTTCTTCGACTTCGGCGAGACCGCGCGCTCGGTGTCCAACGGCATCGCGGCGTTCCTGAACCGGGCGGTGCCGCTGTTCATCGCGGGTCTCGCGGTGGCGGTCGGCTTCCGCATGAACCTCTTCAACATCGGCGTCGAGGGCCAGTACCGGATCGCGGCCATCTGCGCGGCGTTCGTCGGCTCGACGTTCACCGCGCCGAAGCCGATCCAGATCGCGGTGATCATCGTCGTGGCGGCGGTCGTGGGCGGCGCGTACGCGCTGATCCCCGCGATCATGAAGGTGACCCGCGGCGTCAACGAGGTCATCTCCACGATCATGCTCAACTACATTGCCATCAGCCTGTCCTCCTACCTGGTACGCGGCCCGTTCACGGGCGAGCGGGCCGCCGGCCAGCTCACCACGACCACGCCGCAGCTCCCCGAGTCGGCCATGTTCCCCAACCTGAACTTCGTCTTCGACTGGTTCGGGCTGCTGCCGCCCACCCGCGGCGGCGGCGTGTGGGGCTTCCTGCTCGTGGCCGTCGTGCTCGGCCTGGTGATCTGGGTCGTGCTGGAGCGCACCCGCTTCGGCTTCAACGTCAAGGCCAGCGGGCTCAACGGCCCGGCCGCGTTCGCCTCGGGCGTCAACCCGAAGAAGATGGTCATCGCGGCCATGGTGTTGTCCGGCGCGATCGCCGGGCTCATCGGCCTGCCCGAGATCCTCGGCGACAAGGGCGCCTTCAACTCCAACTTCACCGCGGGTCTGGGCTTCCTCGGCATCGCGGTGGCGCTGCTGGGCAGGAACAAGCCCGTGGGCATCGCGATCGCCGCGCTGCTGTTCGCCTTCCTCGACCGGGCGCAGGGCGCGCTGCAGATCGCGGACGTGCCGTCGTCCGTCATCACGATCATCCAGGGCGTCATCGTCCTGCTGGTGGTGATCGCGAACGAGGTGACCAACCGCATCGCGTTGCGGCTGGAGGAACAGCGGGCGGCCCGGCAGCTCGGCACGAACAAACCGGTTGAGGTGGCAGTATGACCAGGGTCGGCAAGTACCATCTGGCGCTCATCGGCGCCGCCGCGCTCATCCTGCTGCTGTCGCTGGTGCGGATCATCTCCGACCAGGACGACCTGACCTCCTCGGGCACGTTCAACGCGGCGCTGCTGCTCGCGGTCCCGATCGGCCTGGCCGGTCTCGGCGGCCTGTGGGCCGAGCGGGCCGGCGTGGTCAACATCGGCCTCGAAGGCATGATGGTGCTCGGCACCTGGTTCGCCGGCTGGGCCGGGTACCAGTGGGGCCCGATGGCCGCGCTGCTCGCCGGGCTGCTCGGCGGCGCGCTCGGCGGGCTGATCCACGCGGTCGCGACCGTCACGTTCGGCGTCGACCACATCATCAGTGGCGTCGCCATCAACCTGCTGGGCCCCGGCATCACCCGCTTCCTGTCCGAGGTCCTCTACGGCGAGGGCACCTCGGCCAGCGCGAAGGGCGCCGGCATCACCACCTCGCCCGCGATCAGCTCGTCCGCGCCTGAGGTGAGCCTGCCCGTGTTGTCGGACGGCCCCGACCTGCTGGGCAAGCTGGAGAGCACCCACTGGTTCCTGCTCTCCGACCTCGCCGGCATCCTGCGCGGGCTCACCCACGACGTGAACGCGCTGGTCATCCTGGCCGTGTTGCTGCTGCCGGTGACGTACCTGGTGCTCTGGCGCACGTCGTTCGGGCTGCGGCTGCGTTCGGCGGGGGAGAACCCGTGGGCGGCCGAGTCGCTGGGCGTCAACGTCTACCGGATCAAGTACCTCGCGGTCGTCGTCTCCGGCGCCTTCGCCGGGCTCGGCGGCGTGTTCCTGGTCTTCGTCTCCAACAAGTACGTCGAGGGCCAGACGCAGGGCCGCGGCTTCATCGGCCTGGCCGCCATGATCTTCGGCAACTGGCGGCCCGGCGGGCTCGCGGCCGGCTCGTCCCTGTTCGGGTACGCCAGCGGTCTGCAACTGCGCAGCTCCGGCGAGGTCAGCGCGGTCACCTCGTTCTTCCTGTTCGGCTCGCTGCTGCTGCTGATCTACATCGCGCTCCAGGTCCGTAAGCTGGTCGCGCCGGGTCAGCCCGCCGAGGTCGTGGCGAGGGGCGTCAAGGACTACACGGTGATCGCCGCCGCCGCGGCGGGCGCGATCCTGCTGTTCTGGCTCTGGCGGACCGTGAAGACACTGCCGGGCGAGTTCGTCTACATCACGCCACACGTGCTCACGCTGCTCGTGCTCCTGGTCGCTTCGCAACACCTGCGGATGCCCAAGGCCGACGGCGTGCGCTTCCGCCGGGGGGATCAACATTGAACATCGACTGGGACGGCCTGCGCGACGAGGCGTCCGCGGCCATGCGCAACGCGTACGCGCCGTACTCCAAGTTCCCGGTGGGGGCGGCGGCGCTGGTGGACGACGGCCGGATCGTCACGGGTTGCAACGTCGAGAACGCCTCGTACGGCCTCGGCCTGTGCGCCGAGTGCGGCCTGGTGTCCGCGCTGCACATGTCGGGCGGCGGCCGGCTGGTGGCCTTCACCTGTGTGGACGGCCACGGCGAGCTGCTCATGCCGTGCGGGCGCTGCCGCCAGGTCCTGTACGAGTTCGGCGGTGAGGACCTGCTGGTCGAGACCGTCGACGGCCCCAAGCGCATGGCCGAGATCCTCCCGTACGCGTTCGGCCCCGACGACCTCAGCAGGAGCACCTGATCATGGACGCCATCGAGGTCATCCGCGCCAAGCGGGACGGCGTCGAGCTGTCGGCCGCCCAGATCGACTGGGTGATCGCCGCCTACACGCGCGGCGACGTGGCCGACGAGCAGATGTCCGCGCTCGCCATGGCCATCCTGCTCAACGGCATGAACCGGCGCGAGATCGCCGACTGGACGCAGGCCATGATCCGCTCGGGCGAGCGTATGGACTGGTCGATGCTCGACCGGCCCACGGCCGACAAACACTCCACGGGCGGCGTGGGCGACAAGATCACGTTGCCGCTGGCGCCGCTGGTGGCCGCGTGCGGCGCGTACGTCCCGCAGCTCTCCGGGCGCGGCCTCGGCCACACCGGCGGCACGCTCGACAAGCTGGAGTCCATCCCCGGCTGGCTGGCCTCGCTCTCCAACGACCAGATGCTGCACGTCCTGCGCACGGCCGGAGCGGTGGTCTGCGCGGCCGGCTCGGGCCTGGCCCCGGCCGACAAGAAGTTGTACGCGCTGCGCGATGTCACCGGCACCGTCGAGTCGATCCCGCTGATCGCCTCGTCGATCATGTCGAAGAAGATCGCCGAGGGCACCGGCTCGCTGGTGCTCGACGTGAAGGTGGGCTCCGGGGCGTTCATGAAGACGACCGAGGCGGCCCGCGAGCTGGCCGAGACCATGGTCGCGCTCGGGAGCGACGCGGGCGTGCGCACGGTCGCCCTGCTGACGGCCATGGACCGGCCGCTCGGTCGGGCCGTGGGCAACGCGCTGGAGGTCGAGGAGTCGATCGAGGTGCTGGCCGGCGGCGGGCCGTCCGACGTGGTCGAGCTGACCGTACGGCTGGCGCGCGAGATGCTGGAGGCCGCCGGGGTCGCCGGCAAGGACCCGGCCGACGCGCTGCGTGACGGGTCGGCCATGGACGCCTGGCGGCGGATGATCTCCGCCCAGGGCGGCAACCCGGACGCGATCCTGCCTCGCGCGGCCGAGACCATGACGGTCCAGGCGCCGTCGTCCGGGGTGCTGGCCCACCTGGACGCGTACGCGGTGGGGCTGGCCGCCTGGCGGCTCGGCGCCGGACGGGCGCGCAAGGAGGACCCGGTGTCGTTCGGCGCGGGGATCATGCTGCACGCCAAGCCCGGTGACCTGGTACGCGAGGGACAGCCGCTGATGACGCTGCACGCGGACGAGACGGCCCGGTTCGAGCGGGCGCTGGACGCGCTGGAGGGCGGCTACGAGGTGGCCGACGCGGGCCGCGACCTCCTGCCCCTGGTCATCGACCGCATCGGCTGACCCGCGGGGCGGGGTTTCGCCGCTCGTTGAACCACCCCGGAAAGACCCGTGCACGGCGGCCGGCCCGACGAGGGGCCGGCCGCCCGCGTGTTCTCCGGCGCGTTCGTCAGGGAACGGGGACCGGGGTGTCGGCGAAGACGTCGTTGAGGACGGCGCGCTGCGTGGGCAGGGCCTGGGCGTGCCGGGTGCGGCCCTCGTCGGTGATGCAGACGAACACGCCCCGGCGGTCGGAGTCGCAGGTGCCGCGGGTGACGAGCCCGCTCTTCTCCAGCCTGGCCACGACCCTGGACAGGGCGCTCTGGCTCAGGTGGACCTCCTCGCAGAGCTCCTGGATGCGCAACTGCTTGTCGTGGTGGACGATCCGGTCGAGCACCTCGAACTCACTGGGCCCGATCCCATGATGCTCGCCCAGCTCCCGCTCCAGCGCGCACATGGCCTTCGCGTGTTTGGCCAGGACATAATGCCAGGTCTCGACCACGAACTCCTCGTCCATGTCGCGGAGGTTACCATCTCGCGAAGATTCATGCAACGACATTAAATGCGCTTGCATTAGATGCGGGCGCATGTATTGTTCTGACCCATGTCCTCTTCCTCATCCCGTTGGGGCGCGCTCGCCGTGCTCTGTGCAGTGATCTTCCTTGACGCCCTTGATGTCTCGATGGTGGGCGTCGCCCTGCCCGCCATCCAGCACGACCTGGGCCTCAGCACCTCTTCCCTGCAGTGGGTGGTCAGCGGCTACGTGCTCGGTTACGGCGGTCTTCTGTTGCTCGGGGGCAGGACCGCCGACCTGCTCGGGCGGCGCAGGGTGTTCCTGGTCGCTCTGGGCGTCTTCGCCGTCGCGTCGTTGCTGGGCGGTGTCGTGGACGACGGAGGGCTGTTGATCGCGGCCCGCTTCGTCAAGGGTGTGGCCGCCGCGTTCACCGCGCCCGCCGCTTTGTCGATCATCACCACCACGTTTCCGGAGGGCCCGGAGCGCAACAAGGCATTGAGCATCTTCACCGCCTGCGCCGCGAGCGGTTACTCGCTGGGCCTCGTGCTCTCCGGTCTGCTGACCGGGCTCGGCTGGCAGTGGACGCTCCTCATGCCGGTGCCGGTCGCGGTCATCGCGCTGATCGCCGCGTTGAAGGTGCTGCCGAAGGGCCGGGAGGAGCGCGCCGAAGGCGGTCACGACCTCATCGGTGCCGTGCTGATCACCGCCTCGATGTTGCTGCTGGTCTTCACCGTCGTGCAGGCTCCCGAGGTCGGCTGGGCCTCGTTCCGGACGATCGGCTCGCTGGTGGCCGTGGCGGTGCTGCTCGGCCTGTTCGTCTTCACCGAGCTGCGGTTGAAGCACCCGCTGGTGCGGCTCGGCATCCTGCGCTCGGGCCACATCGTCCGCGCCAACCTCGGACTGCTCATCCTGATGGGTTCGTACGTCGCCTTCCAGTTCGTGGCCATGCAGTACTTCCAGAACCTGCTGCACTGGTCGGCGCTCGGCACGGCCATGGCGTTCCTTCCCGCGGGCCTGCTCGTCGCGGTCACCTCGACCAAGATGGGCGACTTCGCCGACAGGTTCGGCACCGGCAAGCTGATCGTCATCGGCGCCGCGGCCCTGGCCGGCGGGTACGCGATCTTCCTGGGCATCGACGAGACGCCGAGCCTGGGCGCCATGGTGATCCCCGGCATGGTCCTGCTGGGCGTGGCGTTCGCGCTGTCCTTCCCCGCGCTGAACATCCAGGCCACCAACGGCGTGCACGACGACGAGCAGGGCCTGGCCTCCGGGCTGCTCAACACCTCCGGCCAGGTCGGCGGCGCGATCGTGCTGGCCGTGGTGACCGCCGTGCTGACCTCGGGCGGGAACGGCGAGACGTTGTCGATCGGCGCGCTGCGCTCGGCGATCGTGGTCTCGCTGGTGCTGGCCCTGGTCGGGCTGGCGATCTCGGCCACCGGGCTGCGCTCGCGCCGGGCCGCCGCCGAGGTCGAGGCCGAGGCCCAGGCCGAACGGGAGGGCGTGAAGGTCGTCGAGGCCGTCTGATCCGTGCTGATCGGGCCGCATGGCCCGAGCCGACCGGGTCACCTGGTCCGTGACCGGGAAGAGGGTTCCGCCGGAGGCGGCGCCCTCTTCCTCATTCCGCCAGGGCGCCGAGCGGGTCGGAGTAGTCGATCCACTCCGTCGCGGAGTCGTCGAAGACGGTCGCCTCGCCGGTACGGACGTCCACCTCGGTCAGGTAGACGTCCTCGAGGTCCCACAGGCGTACGAGGACCTTGTCGCGGCTCAGCCAGCGTTCCACCCGCACCACTTCGAGGTCGTCCTCGTCCAGCCGCGTACGGGGGCCGGCGACGCGGCCGGTACGGGCGTCCATGGTGACCAGTTCGTCGTCGGCCGTCACCAGGGCCAGGGAGTGGCCGTCGGGCGCGAGCGCGGCGCCGTGCTCGACGAGCGCGGGGTCGATGCGGAACCCCCGGGTACGGGTGCGCCCGCCGTCCAGCCTGAGCGTGCTGACCGAGGCGTGGCCGGGGACGTCCGTGGTGTCCCGGCGTTCGGAGACCACGGACGTGCCGTCGTCGTCGAGGGCGAGGATCTCGACGCCCTGGCCGCGTACGGTGCGGGTGGTGCCCGTGCTGAAGTCGAGCACCGCGCCGGCCCCCGAGCCGCCGAAGGAGAGCGAGAAGTAGCGGCCGTCGGGCGAGGAGCCGAGGCGTGCCTCGCCGTCCCCGGCCGTGGCGTCGATCTCCTTGACCACGCCCGTGGGCAGGTCGTGGACCAGGAACCGGCCCTGGGGGTTCTGGTAGACGAGCCGGTGGCCGTCCTGGCTCAGCGCGAGCGGCATGTACGCGCCGGTCGCCGCGTCGTACCCGGCTCGTGCGTCCGGCAGCCGCCATTCCGTGCCCGACCTGGTCGTGAGCACCCATTGGCCGCAGGGGAGGGGGTCGTGGGCGTCCACGTCGGAGTCGCGGCAGTAGCCGGGGTAGGCGAAGCCGACCGGGTCGGGCAGCGCGGTGGGCAGCGGGCCGGGGATCTCGTACCCGGGGCCGCCGGGGGACTGGGAGCGGCGGGCCATCGCCTCGTTCACGTTGTCGGCCACCGCGGACAGGCCCGCGGCGAGCATCGCGACGAGCGTGCCGGTCAGGCCGACGGTGGCGAACGTCCACACCGACGCCCGCACCCTGCGCCGCGTGGCGACCCGGTTCAGGACGGTCGCGGTGAGGTCGGTGTGCGGCATCTCGGCCGCCAGGTCGAGCAGGACGGCCCGCAGGACCCGATCCTCGGCCGGGGCGTCCTGGTGCCCCGGCGTCTCGGGGAACGTCTCGGGGAACGTCTCGGGGAACGCGGAGGGAGGCGGCGCGGCCGTGCCGAGTGTCCAGGGGGAGGAGGCGGTGTCGGGGGCGTCGCTCAGGGTCCAGGGCGAGGCGGTGTCGGGAGGCCGGGGAGCGACCGGTGTCGTGGGCAGATCCGAGGGTGTTGTGAACAGGTCGGGGTGGGAGGAGCGGAGGTGGGTGCGGGCCCGGCGCAGTTCGTCGTCGAGCGCGCCGACCCACAGGCCCGTGACCGTCGCCGCGTGCGGGAGGCTCAGCCCGTCGTGGAGGGTGACGACGACGGCCGCGCGGGTCCTCGGGGCGAGCCCGGCCAGCGGGTGGCCGTCGGGCGCGGGCAAGCGCGCGCCCGTCGCGCCCAGGAAGCGCCGGTACAGCTCGCGCAGCACGGCGTCGGCCGGGCGGTGGTAGCGGATCGCGGACCACCGGCGGCAGGCCGCGACGAGGGCCTTGCCGGCCAGCTCGCGCGCCTTGTCCGCGTCGCCGGTCAGCAGGTACGCCGTCCGGGCAAAGGAAGGGCCATAAGTAGCCAGAAAGACCGATAAATCGTTGGATTTGCTCACTTGTGTGACTCCTTGTGGGTTGATCAGCGTAGAGGGCGTCGCGGTTCCACGGAAGTGCCCAGGAATCCTGGGCCGATCCGCCCCGAAGCCGCTTGCAGGCCCGTGGGCTGGGCATCTACCGGGCATGCGCCCGTCATCCCCGTCCGGCGACCGGTCGTCGCGTCTTCGCCTCGTCGCCCCGTTCGTCTGCCTCGCCCTGCTGACCGCGTGCGGCACGACCTCGCAGAGCGCCCGGCTGGAGTCCCCCGCGGAGACCGGCCGGAGCGCCACCCCCGGAACCACCCCGTCGGACGTCCCCACCAGCACCGCCGAGGTGGAGGTCGAGCGCGACGGCCTCGACCCGGCCGTGGTGACCGGCGTCCGGTACGCCACCCACGACGGCTACGACCGCGTGGTGATCGACCTCAAGGGCGACATCCCCGGATACAAGGTGCAATGGGTGAAGGAGTTCCTGGAGGACGGGTCCGGCGAGCCCATCGGCGTCCGCGGCGGGGCGTACCTGCAGCTCACCCTGTTCCCCGCCAACGCGCACGACGACGACGGCTACCCCACCTGGAAGGGCGGCCCCGTCTACCCGGCCAACCTCAAGAACGTCGGCGACGTCGTACGGACCGGCGACTTCGAGGGCCGCGTGGGCATCGGCCTGGCGCTCGCCCGCCGGGCCGGCTTCCAGGTGAAGGAGCAGTCCGGGCCGAGCCGTCTGGTGCTCGACGTGGCACACTGATCCACGTGGTGAGAGTGATCGAGGGCCCGACCCGTATCCCCGTACCCGGCGGCAAGCTCATCGACGAGCACGTGGGGCGCGTCAACAGCGGCGACGAGGAGATCTCGATCGCCCACATGACCGCCCCGCCCGGCTGGCAGGAGCCCGCCCAGACCCCGTCGTTCACCGAGTACACCGTGGTCCTGCGCGGCAGCGTGCTCGTCGAGCACGACCGCGCCGACGTCGAGGTGGCCGCGGGCCAGTCGGTGGTGACCTCGCCGGGGGAGAAGGTGCGCTACAGCGCCGGCCCCGACGGCGCCGAGTACGTCGCCGTGTGCCTGCCCGCGTTCGCACCGGAGACGGCCGGCCGCGACTGACCGCAGGCCCCGTTCGCGGGTGTGCCGGAAGGGTTGTCCACAGGCGGGCGCGACGTGTGCGGCTGCGGATGAGTGTGCTCATATCATGGCCAGATGAGCCCCACGCTTGACAAGATCCGGCTGGCTCCCAAGGTGTTGTTGCACGATCACCTCGACGGCGGGCTGCGCGCCGAGACGATCGTCGAGCTCGCACGGGAGATCGACTACGGGCGGCTGCCCTCCACCGATCCCGACAACCTGCGCCTCTGGTTCGAGGAGGCGGCCGACTCGGGGTCGCTGGAGCGTTACCTGGAGACCTTCGACCACACGGTCGCGGTCATGCAGACCCGCGAGGCCCTGGTCCGCGTGGCCGCCGAGTGCGCCCGCGACCTGGCCGACGACGGCGTGGTCTACGCCGAGGTGCGCTTCGCCCCCGAGCAGCACACCACCATGGGGCTGAGCCTCGACGAGGTGGTGGAGGCGGTGCTCGAAGGGTTCAGGCTGGGCTCGCAGGGGCGCGGCATCCGCGTCGGCACCCTGCTGACCGCCATGCGCCACATGGCGCGTTCGATGGAGATCGCCGAGCTGGCCGTGCGGTACCGCGACGTCGGCGTCGTGGGGTTCGACATCGCCGGGGCCGAGGCAGGCTACCCGCCCACCCGTCACCTCGACGCCTTCGAGTTCCTCCAGCGGGAGAACGCGCACTTCACGATCCACGCCGGCGAGGCGTTCGGGTTGCCGTCGATCTGGCAGGCCATCCAGTGGTGCGGCGCCGACCGGCTCGGTCACGGCGTGCGGATCATCGACGACATCACCCTGGCCGGCGACGGGTCGGCCAAGCTGGGGCGGCTGGCGGCGTACGTCCGCGACAAGCGCATCCCGCTGGAGATGTGCCCCACGTCCAATCTCCAGACCGGGGCCGCCGCCTCGATCGCCGAGCATCCCATCGGGTTGCTGCGCAGGCTGCACTTCCGGGTCACGGTCAACACCGACAACCGGCTGATGAGCTCGACGAGCGTGTCGCAGGAGTTCGCCAAGCTGGTCGACGCGTTCGGCTACGACTGGGACGACCTGCAGTGGTTCACGGTCAACGCGATGAAGTCGGCCTTCCTCCCGTTCGACGAGCGGCTGGCGCTGATCAACGGCGTGATCAAGCCGGGGTTCGCGCAGATCAAGTGGCAGCCATGAAGCACACATATCGGTCGAGGACCGCGTTCGTCCTGGGGATCGTGTGGCTGGTCTTCGTGGCGTTCAACGTGTGGGACCTGACGGCCCACTACAACGGCAAGCCGTCCATGGTGGCGCTGGCCGTGCTCGGGGCGATGACGGCGCTGGTCTACGTGGTCGCGGTCAGGCCCGCCACGGTGGTCGGCGAGGAGGGCCTGCTGGCCCGTAACCCGCTGCGTACGACGTTCCTGCCGTGGGCGTCCATCGGCGAGGTGAGCGTCACCCACTCCATCGCGGTGCGTCACGGCGGCGAGGGCGCCGACGAGCAGGTGCTGCGGTTGTGGACGCCGATGAGCAGCGCCAGAGAGCGGTCCAAGGCGCAGCGGCGCGGGGTGCCCAAACCCGGTCGGGGCGGGCGGTTCGGGGTCGAGACCACGGTCAGCAAGGCCACGCAGGCCGCCGCCGAGGCGTTCGCGGGCAAGACCCACGCCGACTTCGTGGGCGACCAGATCCGCGAGCGCGCCGAGGCCGCCCGCGGCCGCGACGAGCCGGCGACCCCGGCCAAGGTCACCTTGTCCTACGACTCGATCGCCGTCCTCGTGGTCGCGGTCGCCCTGATCGTGGCCGCCGTGGTCATCGCCTGACGCCACCAGCCCGGCGGCTCGGTGGCTTGGGGTCAGGGGGTTCGGCGGGTGAGGAAGCGGGTCATGCCGGCCTGGGCCAGGCCCGCCTTCTCCACGTGCCGTGCCGCCTCGGTCTCGGCCTCGAAGGCCCGCTCGACCTCCGCCAGCGGCGGGCGCAGCAGCCGCAGGTGCACGGCGGTGGCGGTGCCCGGCCCGGTCCAGTGCCGCACGCGGGCGATCGCGGCCTCCACCAGCTCCTCGGCGGGCACGATCTCGTCCAGCAGTCCGGCCGCGACGGCCTCGGCGGCGCTCAGGCGGGCCGAGTCCAGCACCAGCCGCAGCGCCCGGCCGCCGGCCAGCCGGGGCAGGAGGTAGCCGGCGGCGTTCGAGATCGACAGGCCGAGGTGGTTCTCGGGCAGGAAGTACTCGGCGGCCGGGCTGCCGATCCGGGTGTCGAAGCAGAGCGTCCACTCGGCGGCACCGCCGACGGCCAGGCCGTTGACGGCGGCGACCACCGGCACCTGGGTCTCCAGCACGGCCCTGGTCAGGTCGTGGAACAGCTCCACCTCGGCCACCAGTGACTTGCCCGCCGCCTCGGCGATGTCCTCGCCCGCCGAGAACGCCCGGCCGGCTCCGGTCACCACGATGCCCCTGGCCGTACGGCCGCAGGCGCGTACGGCCGCGGCCAGGTCCAGGCGCATGCCGGCGGTGAGGGCGTTCAGCTTCTCGGGACGGGCGAGGGTGATCAGGGCCACTTCGTCGCGTACGGTCACGTCGATCATGCCGGGTCCTCCGTGGGGATGGCGGGGGCGGCGCGCTGGTCGCGGCCGGGCTGGAGCAGGTGGCGCTTCTCGATGCGGGCGGACGGGGTGAGCGTGAAGGACTCCACGAACTCCACGTACGCCGGGATCTTGAAGCGGGCCAGGCGTTCCCTGGCGTGGGCGACGACGGCGGCGGCCGTGCCGGCGTCGGCGGCGTGGCCGGGGCGGAGCTGGAGGAACGCCTTGGGCAGCTCGCCGAAGAGGTCGTCGGGGATGGGGACCAGGGCCGCGGCCAGCACCGCGGGATGCCGGGCGAGCACGCTCTCGACCTCGGCGCACGAGATGTTCTCGCCGCCCCTGCGGACCGTGTCCTTCAGCCGCCCGGCGTGCCGGATGCGGCCCATCGCGTCGCGTACGCCCAGGTCGCCGGTGTGATACCAGCCGCCGCGGAAGGCGTGCGCGGTGGCTTGCGGGTGGTTCCAGTAGCCGAGCATCATGGGCGTGCCGCGGACCAGGATCTCGCCGGTCTCCTCGTCGATCCGGACCTCCTTGCCGGGCGGAGGCGTGCCCATCGCGCCGGTGCCGACCGTGTCGGCCGCGTCGGGGGCGGACATCAGGTCGCAGCCGCTCTCGGTGGAGCCGTACAGCTCGCGCCAGGGCGCGCCCCAGCGCTCCTCGAACGTGCGGTGCAGGTCGGGCGCGATGCCCGAGCAGAGCACGAGCCGCATCCGGTTCTCGCGGTCGAGGGGGCTCGGCGGCTGCTTGTGCATCAGCAGGGGCATGGTGCCGAGGACGTACGTGAGGGTGGCGCCGTTCTCCCTGGCGGCGGGCCAGAAGCCCGAGGCGGAGAAGCGGGGGAGGACGACGTGCGGGATCCCGCCGAGCAGGCAGAGCAGCGTGGTCCACTGCGGATCCATGTACGAGTACGCCTGCGCGATCATCAGGACGTCGTCGTCGCGCACCTGGATCAGGTCGGCGACGACCTGGGCGGTTCTGAGCCAGTAGTCGTGGGTGAGCAGGCAGGCTTTGGGGAAACCGGTCGTCCCAGATGTGTACTGAAAATTGGCGACATTGTCCGCGCTGAGGGATATGTCGAGAGATGGGCCATCCGTCAGCCTGTCCACCAGGTGCACCGGGCCGGGGACGCGCGGCGCGTGGGCCTCGACGGTCAGGGTGGCGACCGCGCCGGAGTCGCGCAGCACGTGCTCCAGGTCGGCGGCCTGGTAGCGCACGTTCACGGGGACGGTGACCGCCCCCGCCTTGAGGACGGCCAGCCAGCTCAACGGCCACCACGGCACGTTGTCCAGCATCACGGCCACCCGGTCGCCGGGTCGTACCCCTTGGGCGGCCAGTGCGCGGGCCAGGCGGTCGGACTCGGCGTCGGCCTCGGCGAAGCTCAGCGAGGCCGACGGGACGGCCGACGAGATGGCCGAGGGGGCAGCGGGGGAGAGGGCGGGGAATCGGAGGAACTCACGCTCGCCGTACGTGCCGGCGGCGTGCCTCATCAGCTCGGGGATCGTGGTGTGCATCCGGCGGCTCCCACGGGAAGTCGGGCAGCAGGCGAAGATCGAGGGGCGCCACGACCGGGACGGCGGCGCGTACGGCGGCCAGGCCGATCGTGACGAACTCCGCGCACACTTGCTCCAGCGTCGAGTCCCCGTCGGGGCGGTACCACTCGCTGGTGCCGGTGCACATGGACATGAGGGCGAGGCGGGTCAGCTTCTGGTCGGCGATGCGGAAGACGCCTTCGGCGACGCCGTCGGCCAGGACGTTCTTCCAGTGGCTCTCGTAGGCGTCGCGCAGGGCGATGACCTCGGTGTGGGCGGGGGAGCCGGGGGTCAGGGAGCGGAGTTCGCCGTCCATGACGCGGGTGGTCAGCGGGCTGAGCGCGTGCACGGCCGTGAGCGAGGTGATCAGCAGGGCGAGGCGGTCGGCGGGACGGGCCGCCCCGGCCAGGACGTGCCCGGTCGAGTCGATCAGGCCCTGGTGGCCGGCCCGCATGAGGTCGGCCAGCAGGGCTTCCTTGCTGGATACGTGGTGGTAGATCCCGGCGTTGGTCAGGTTCACGGCCCTGGCCAGGTCTCTGATGCTGGTGGCGGCGTAGCCGTGCCGGGCGAACAGGCGCACCGCCGCCGTCCTGATCCGGAGCTGCGCGTCCACGTCCACGGCGACCTACCGAACGTTCGGTTGCTGGATAGCCCGAAAATACCCCAAGTCCCTAGATATCGCCATAGGTTGACTCTGACACGGTGTGAGCCCCTACACCTGGAGCGGACATGTTCAGCATCGGAGAATTCGCCAGGCTGGGGCTTGTGTCCGTACGCATGCTCCGCCACTACGACGCCATCGGTCTGCTGCGTCCCGCGCACGTGGACCCGCTCACCGGCTACCGCTCCTACCAGGCCGCGCAACTGGCCAGGCTCAACCGCATCGTCGCCATCAAGGACCTCGGCTTCACGCTGGAACAGGTCCGGGCGATCCTGGACGAGAAGGTCGGCGCCGAGGAGCTCCACGGCATGGTACGGCTGCGCCGGGCCCAGATCGAGGCCCGGATCAGCGCCGACCTGGCCAGGCTGCGCGGCGTCGAGGCGAGACTCCGGTCCATCGAGACGGAGGGGTACATGAACGCCGCGGAAGTCGTGCTCAAGAAGCTCAGCCCGGTACGGGTCGCCCAGCTCAGCGCCAGGGCCGCCAGCTACGACGGCGAGGACGTCGGCCCGGTCATCCAGCCGCTGTTCGCCGAGATCTGCGCCCGCGTGGACCGGGCCGGCATCCGGATCACCGGCCCCGGCCTGGCCTACTACCGCCAGGAGGACGACGGCTCGGTCATGGTCCACGCCTGCCTGCCGGTCGACGTGGCCCCCGATGCCGGCCACGACTTCGAGATCAGGGACCTGCCCGCCGTCGGCACCGCGGCAACGATCATCCACCACGGCCCGATGGAGGACGTCGGGCCGACGTTCCAGACCCTGGCCCACTGGATCGAGGACAACGGCTACCGTCCGCTCGACCTGGCCAGGGAGGTGTCCCTGCACTGCCCGGACGACCGCGCGGAATGGGTGCACGAGCTGCAGATCGAGGTGGCCCCGGTCTAGTGGAGGCGACCGAGCTGGAACACCACCGGGTCGAGCTGACCGGCTACTGCTACCGGATGCTCGGCTCGGGCTTCGAGGCCGAGGACGCGGTGCAGGAGACGTTCGTCAGGGCGTGGCGGACGTACGACGCGGCGCGGGGGCCGCTGCGTCCCTGGTTGTTCCGGCTCGCCACGTCCGTCTGCCTGGACATGCTGCGGGGGCCGCAGCGCCGGGCGCGGGCGATGGACCTCGGGCCTGCGGCGCGTCCGGGCGACCCGCTCGGCGAGCCGCTGGCCGGGGACGCCTGGGTGTGGCCGGTTCCGGACGGCCGCGTGTTGCCGTCCGACCCGGCCGAGCTGGCGGTGGCCAGGGAGAGCGTGCGGCTGGCGTTCGTGGCCGCGCTGCAGCGGTTGCGGCCGCGGCAGCGGGCCGTGCTCGTCCTGCGCGACGTGCTGGAGTGGCGGGCCGCCGAGGTGGCCGAGCTCATGGGTACGAGCGTCACGTCCGTGAACAGCGTGCTGCAACGCGCCCGCGCCCGGCTGCCCGCGGTCGCCCCGGAGGACGACGAGATCGACGAGACGCTGCTCGACCGCTACGTCTCCGCCTTCGAGCGGTACGACGTGCACGCCCTGGTCTCGCTGCTGCACGAGGACGCCACGATGTCGATGCCGCCGTTCACCTGGTGGCTGCGCGGCCGGGAGGCCGTCAGGACGGTCCTGGAGGCCGCCGCGGCGCCCTGCGAGGGCGCCCGCCTGGTGCGGACCGGGGCGAACGGCGCGCCGGCCCTCGCCCAGTACCGGGACGGGAAGGCGTTCGCCCTGGTAGTCCTGGAGGTCGGCGGCGGGCTCGTCACCGGCGTCACGACCTTTCTCGATCCCGGGCTCTTCCCGTTCTTCGGCCTGCCGATGAGTTTCGGGCACGCGCTCCGTACTGACAGGTGAAGGAGGGCAAGACACATGCCACAGATCGTCGAACTTCCCGAGCGTCCCTACATCGGGATCACGAAGACCATCACGATGACCACGTTCGGCCTGGTCGGAGACCGGATCGCGGAGATGATCGGCTGGCTCGCCGAGCGCGGGCACGAGCCGGCCGGAGCCCCGTTCCTCCGGTACCACGACATCGACATGCCGCAGGACCGGCTGGTGGTGGAGGCGGGCGTGCCCGTCGCCGCCCCCATGGAGGGCGGGGGCGACTTCCACGCGGCCACGCTGCCCGCGGGCCGCTACGTCACCGAGTCCAGCCACGGCCACCCCGACCGGCTCTCCGGCGTCATCGAGTCGCTGCTGAAGTGGGCCGCGGAGCAGGGCCTGGCCTGGGACATGACGGAGAAGGGCGGGGTCGAGCACTGGGGTTGCCGGCTGGAGTTGTACCAGACGGACCCGCGGGTCGAGCCCGACCTGAACAAGTGGGACATCGACCTGCAGTTCCGCCTGGCCTGACGACACCCGTCACGCCGCGTTCGCGCGGGGCAGCAGCGAGGTCAGGAGCGCGGCCAGCACGAACAGGGCCGCGCCCACCAGGCCGATCGCGTCGAGCCCGCTGACGAACGCGGCGTGGCTGGCCCGCAGCAGCTCGGCGGCCTGCTCCGGGGCGAGCCGCCCGGCCACGGCCGCCGCGCCCGCCACGGTCTCCCTGGCCTCGCCGGGCAGGTGCGCGGGCACGGCGTGGTGGTAGATGGCCGCGCCGACCGTGCCGAGCAGGGCCAGGCCGAGCGTCCCGCCCAGGAAGTTGCCCGACTCGGCCAGCGAGGCCGCCGAACCGGCCCGCTCCGGCGGCACCGAGCCGACCACGATCCCCGTGCCCAGGGCGAACAGCGGGCCGGTCCCCAGCGCCAGCACGGTGATCGCGGTGATCACCACCGGCAGCCCGGCCCCGGCCTGCGTGAGCAGCGCCGCCCCGGCGGCCGACAACACCAGGCCGCCCATGATGGCCGTACGGGGTGCGAGGCGGCGGGTGATGACCGGGGTCAGCGTGGTGCCCAGGGCGACGCCGAGCCCCATGGGCGCGAACCACAGCGCCGACTGCGCCGCGGTGTAGCCGAGCACCGACTGCAGGTACTGGGTGACCAGCAGCCCGGTGCCCGCCATGGACACCCCCGCGAGCACCAGCGTGGTCAGGATCAGGGTGAGCGGACGCTGGGCGAACAGGCGCAGGTTGAGCAGGGGATCGTCGAGCGTGAGCTGCCGCCGTACGAACACGGCCCCGAACGCCAGGCCGACCACGATCGCCGCGAGCGGCGCGAGGGGACCGGCCGACACGGAGGAGGCGGCCAGCTCCTTGATGCCCCAGACGACGGGCAGGATCGCCAGCATGGACAGCACCACGCTGGCCAGGTCCATGCGCCCGGCGTCCGGGGCGCGGAACTCGGGCAGCAGCAGCGTCCCGGCGACGAGCAGCACCACGATCACGGGCACGGCCAGCAGGAACACCGACCCCCACCAGAAGTGCTCCAGGAGCAGCCCGCCGACGACCGGCCCGAGCGCAGCCCCGGCGAACTGGCAGGTGGCCCAGATGGCGATGGCCGTGCCCCGCTGCCGCGCGTCGCGGAACATGTTGGTGATCAGCGCGAGCGTGGACGGCATGAGCGTGGCTCCGGCGACGCCCAGCAGCGTACGGGCGGCGATCAGCATGCCGGGACCGGTCGCGTACGCCGCCGCCACGGAGGCGACACCGAAGGCCGCCGCGCCGGTCAGCAGGAGCCGGCGGCGGCCGATCCGGTCGCCGAGCCCGCCCATCGTGATCACCAGCGCGGCGACCATGAACCCGTAGATGTCGATGATCCACAACTGCTGGACGGCGCTCGCCCCCAGGTCCACGCTCAGCCGGGGCAGCGCCAGGAACAGCGCGTTGATGTCGACCGCGACGAGCAGGGTCGGCAGCGCGAGCACGGCCAGCCCGGCCCATTCGCGTCGCCCGGCCCGCGGCTCGGCGGCGGTCTCGGTGAGATTCTGCATGTCAGGAGCCTCCTGGTGGCGTCGGTTTCACCAGGGGGTCGGAGCCGCTGTCGCGCGCTCGACATGTTTTCCGGAAATGTTGCGCCGGGCATGTCGAGAGGGCCGCGGCGGCTCCGACTCCGTCACGACGAACACGTACGACCACGAGGAGAGACGATGAAGTTTCTGCTGATCATGCAGATCAACCAGCAGGTCATGGACACCCTGACCGAGGAGCAGCGCGACCTGATCCAGAACGGCCACGGCGCGTTCATGAAGACGATCCAGGAGTCGGGCGAGATGATCGGCACGCAGGCGCTCGGCGACCCATCGACCAGCGCGGTCGTCCGTACCCGCAACGGCCTGCCCGCCGTGACCGACGGCCCCTACCTGGAGGCCAAGGAGTACATGGGCGGCTACTACATGGTCGACTGCGAGAGCCGCGAACGCGCGATCGAGCTGGCCGGGATGATCCCGGACAGCCAGATCGAGGGCCTGGCCATCGAGGTCCGGCCGGTCATGTTCACGGCCGGCGCCGACATGTGAGCAGGGGGCGGGCCCGCGTCACGGGCCCGCCGCTCTAGAGCCCCAGGTGTGCGGCCAGGTCGGCCTTCAGGCCGTCGAGGTCGCGGGCGGCGGACGCGCGGGCCTCGGCCACCTCGCCCGTCACCGGCACCACCACCTCCAGGTAGCACTTCAGCTTGGGCTCGGTGCCCGACGGGCGCACCACCACCCGGCCGTCGCCGGACAGGTGGAAACGCAGGCCCTCGGTCGGGGGCAGGCCGCCCTCGCCGCGGCTCAGGTCGTCGACCGACTCGACCGCGTGGCCGCCGAGCGTGGCGGGCGGGGCGGCGCGCAGGCGGTCCATCGCGCCGGCGATCAGCGACAGGTCCGCGACGCGGAAGCTGAGCTGGGACGTCGCGTGCAGGCCGTACCGGACGGCCTGGTCGTCGAGGAGGTCGAGCAGGGTACGTCCGTCGCGCTTGGCGGCGGCGGCCACGGCGGCCACGGTGAGCGCCGCGCCGATGCCGTCCTTGTCGTGGACCGGCAGGCCGGCGTCGGAGCCGACGCTGTAGCCGATGGCCTCCTCGTAGCCGAAGACCAGGCCCTCGCCCGCCTTGATGATCCACTTGAAGCCGGTCAGCGTCTCGCCGTAGCGTACGCCGTGGGCCTGCGCGATCTTGCTCAGCAGGGTCGAGGAGACGATCGTGGTGGCCACCAAACGGTCGCCCGTGGTGTGGGTGATCACGTGCTCGGCCAGCAGGCCGCCGGCCTCGTCGCCGGTCAGCATGCGGCACGAGCCGTCGGGCAGCGGCACGCCGACCGCGCACCGGTCGGCGTCCGGGTCGTTGGCGAGGACCAGGTCGGAGCCGAGCTTGGCGGCCAGCGCGACGGCCAGGTCCATCGCGCCGGGCTCCTCCGGGTTGGGGAAGGCCACCGTCGGGAAGTCGGGGTCGGGGTTGCGCTGCTCCTCGACGGCCATCGGCGTCTCGAAGCCTGCCGCGAGGAACGCGCCGGTCAGCGTGCCCGAGCCCACCCCGTGCAGCGGCGTGTACGCCACCCGCAGGTCGCGCGCCTCGCCCAGCGGCAGCGCGGTCACCGCGTCGATGTAGTCGTCGACGATGCCCTCGCCCAGCTCGGTGAGCGTGCCGGGCCCGTCGAGGGGGAGCTGGTCGACGCGGCCCACGGCGTCGATGGCGGCCGAGATCTCCCGGTCGACCGGGGGCACGATCTGGGAGCCGTCGCCCCAGTAGACCTTGTAGCCGTTGTCCCTGGGCGGGTTGTGGCTGGCCGTGACCGTCACGCCCGCGTCGGCGCCGAGGTGGCGTACGGCGAAGGCCAGCACCGGGGTGGGCAGCGGCCGCGGCAGCAGCGATACGTGCAGGCCCGCGCCGGTCAGCACGGAGGCGGTGTCCCTGGCGAACACGTCGGACTTGTGCCGGGCGTCGTAGCCGATCACGACGTGCTTGCCGGGGCCGAGCACGCCGGCCAGACCGGCGGCGGCGCGCATGACGGTGACGCGGTTCATCCGATTGGGGCCCGCGCCCAGCTCGCCGCCGAGGCCCGCGGTGCCGAACTCCAGCTTGGCCTGGAAACGCTCGCGGAGCGCGGGCAGGTCGTCGTCCTCCAGGAGGGCGGACAGCTCGGCCCGGGTGTCAGGGTCGGGGTCCTGGGCCAGCCACTGGCGGGCGCGGCGCATCAGGTCGGCGTCCACGGGCGGGAGCGGCACGTCGCCGTCGGACTCGGGTGGGATGCCGGCGGTCACAGGCGGTCCACCACCTTGGCCAGCAGCACGCCCATGCGGGCGGCCGTGGTGCGGCCCACCTCCAGGACCTCCTCGTGGTTGAGCGGCTCGCCGGACAGGCCGGCCCCCGGGTTGGTGACCAGGGAGACGCCGAGCACCTCCAGGTTGGCCTCGCGGGCGGCGATGGCCTCCAGCACGGTGGACATTCCCACCAGGTCGCCGCCGAGCGTGCGCAGCATCCGGATCTCCGCCGGCGTCTCGTACGTCGGGCCGCGGAAGGCCACGTAGACGCCGTCGGCCAGCGTCGGGTCGATCTCGCGGACCAGGGCGCGCAGGCGGCGCGAGTAGACCTCGGTGAGGTCGATGAACGTCGTGCCGGTGATCGGGTTGGCGCCGGTGAGGTTGACGTGGTCGCTGATCAGGACCGGGTCGCCGACGTTCTGGGTCTCCGGCCGCAGGCCGCCCGCCGCGTTGGTCAGGACGAGCGTGCGTACGCCCGCCGCGGCCGCCGTGCGCACGCCGTGGACGACCGCGTCGACGCCCAGGCCCTCGTACAGGTGGGTACGGCCGAGGAAGACCAGCGCGTGCCGCCCGGACGGGGTGCGGACGACGCGGATCTTGCCGCCGTGCCCGGCGACGGCGGGTGCGCTGAAACCGGGCAGATCGGTGAACGGGATCTCGGCCACGGTCTGCCCGATCGCGTCAGCGGCGGGAACCCACCCCGACCCCATGACGAGGGCCACGTCGAAGGTGTCGAGGCCGGCCGCTCCGGTCAGGACGGCGGCGGCCTCTCCGGCCAGGGTGTATGCGTCGTTGCTCACATCTCAGTAGTTTAGGAGCAGCCTGTCCAGAACCCGCACCCCGAACTGCAGCGCGTCGATCGGCACCCGCTCGTCCACGCCGTGGAACATCGAGGCGAAGTCCATGTCGCCGGGCAGCCGCAGCGGCACGAACCCGAAACCGCGCACTCCCAGGTCGGCGAAGAACGTCTTGTTGTCGGTGCCGCCCGACATGCAGTACGGCACCGCCCGCGCGGTCGGGTCCTCGGCCTTCAGCGCCGCGATCATCGACTCGACCAGCGCGCCGTCGAACGACGTCTCCAGCGCGATGTCGTGGTGCACGAACTCGCGGCGCACGTTCGGCCCGATGAGCGAGTCGACGGTCTTGAAGAACTCCTCCTCGAAGCCGGGCAGGAAACGCCCGTCCACGACGGCCGTGGCCTGGCCGGGGATGACGTTCGACTTGTAGCCGGCGTCGAGCTGGGTCGGGTTCGTGGTGTGGCGGAGCGTCGCGCCGACGAAGCGCACCAGCGGGCCGAGCTTGTCCAGCAGCGGGGCCGGGTCGTCCTCGTCGAACGGCAGGCCGAAGGCGTCGGCGACCTCGGTGAGGAACTGGCGTACGGTCGGCGTGTAGGTCAGCGGCCACTCGTGCCCGCCGAGCCGGGCCACGGCCTTGGCGACCTCGGTGACCGCGTTGTCGGAGTTGAGCATCGAGCCGTGCCCGGCGGTGCCGTCGGCGACCAGCTTCATCCAGGCCAGGCCCTTCTGGGCCGTCTCGATCAGGTAGAGCCGCAGCGAGGGGTCGACCTCCAGCGAGTAGCCGCCGACCTCGCTGATGGACTCGGTCACGCCCTCGAACAGCTCGGGGTTGTTGGCCGTGAGGTACTTGGCGCCGTACACGCCGCCCGCCTCCTCGTCGGCGACCCAGGCGAAGACGATGTCGCGGCGCGGCCGGCGTCCCTCGCGCTTCATCTGGCGCAGTACGGCCAGCATCATCGCGTCCATGTCCTTCATGTCCACGGCGCCGCGGCCCCAGATGTAGCCGTCGCGGATCTCACCGGCGAACGGGTCGACCGACCACTCGGCGGCGTTGGCGGGCACCACGTCGAGGTGGCCGTGGACGAGCAGCGCGGGCAGCGACGGGTCGGTGCCCTCGACGCGGGTGACCACGTTGCCGCGGCCCGGCTCGCTCTCGACGTAGGTCGAATCGATGCCGACCTCGTCCAGCCTGGCCATGACGACCTCGGCCGCGGCCCGCTCGCCGGGGCCGCTGCCGTCCCCGTAGTTGCTGCTGTCGACGCGGATCAGCTCCACGCACAGGTCGGCGACTTCCTTCTCGGCAGGTGTCATGACGTCTTCTCCAGGGTGAGCAGTCCGGACTTGTGCAGGTGACCGCGTTTGTAGGCACGGGTGACGAGGGTCAGGTCGCTGTCGGTGATCTCGTCGAGCCGGCCGAGCATGTCGGTCATGAAACGATAGAGGTCGGCCTCGTGGGCCACCGCCACCTGCACGATGAGGGAGTGGGTGCCCGACGTGGCGGCGCAGTAGCGCACATTGGGGTGTTCGGCCAGGCGGCGGCCGGTCTCGCCGAGCCCGTACGGCCGCACCTTCAGCCACAACACGGCCTCGACCTCCAGGCCCAGCAGCGCGGGTTCGACCTCGGCCCGCGGCAGCAGCAGCCGCCGGTCGACGAGCGAGGCCACGCGCCGGCGGGCGGTCGGCACGGAGATGTCGAGCCGTTCGGCGATCGTGGTGAAGGCGGCCCGGCCGTCGGCCGCGAGCAGTTCGGCGATCTCCTGCTCCAGCGGTGACAGGCCGTCCTCGTCGGGCAGGTCGGGGGGCGGCGGCACCGGGCGCAGGTCGGCGACCTCCCGCTCGGTCAGGAAGGGCGCATGCCATTCGGCCACCGTCGTGAACGTGTGCAGCACGACCTGCGTCTGCGTCTGCAGCACGCCGTCGATCTCGCTGATGTCGTGGGACAGGATGGTGTGCAGGTCCTGCCGGGACGGCGGCACCAGCTCGCAGGCCAGGTCGGCGGCCCCGGTCAGCGCGTAGACCGACCGCGTGTCGCGCCGGTCGGTGAGCGACCTGGCCACCTGGGCCGCCGTGCCGGGCCGCACCTGGACGTGCAGGTGCGCGGGGCGGCCGTGGCCGGTGTGCAGGTCGTCGTAGATCGCGGTGACCCGTACGACGCCGTCGGCGATGAGCCGCTGGAGCCGGCGGGCGACCGTGCGTTCGTGCTCGCCCACCGCCCGGCCGATCTCGCCCCACGAGGCGCGCGGGCTCACCTGGAGCGCGGCGACGAGCCGCCGGTCGAGAACGTCCACCTGCAACCGCTTCCGTGTCGGGTTTGTAAATAATTGCCCAGACATTTGACTGTTTCGGTCTACCGAATGCACAGTAAGCCATTACTGCACGTGTCAGCAAAAGGAGCTTTCGCCGTGTCGACCTCCCCCGTCGCGCAATCGCCGCTCGGCATACCGAAGAGCAGGGTCCGTCAGCTCATGGCGGCCAGCATCGGCAACGTGGTCGAGTGGTACGACTGGTACGCCTACACCTTTCTGGCCACGGTCTTCTCGGCGCAGATCTTCCCCGCGACCTCGGGCAACAGCCTGGTGCCGCTGCTCAGCTCGTTCGCGGTGTTCGCGGTGGGCTTCTTCATGCGTCCTCTGGGCGGGCTGCTGGTGGGCGCGTTCGCCGACCGGTACGGCCGCAAGTCGGCGATGACCTTCACCATCATCCTGATGGGCGCCGGCTCGCTGCTGCTCGGCCTGACCCCCACCTACGAGGCCGTGGGCCTGCTGTCACCGGTCATCCTGACGCTGGCCCGGCTCATCCAGGGCCTGTCCGTGGGCGGTGAGTTCGCCGCCGCCACCACGTTCCTCGTCGAGTCGGCCCCGCCGCGCCGCCGCGGCCTGTTCTCCTCCTTCCAGTACGTCAGCACCACCATCGGCCAGCTCATCGCCTCCGGCCTGGCCGCGCTGCTCACCTCGGCGCTGGTCAAGGAGGACATGAGCTCCTACGGCTGGCGCATCCCGTTCCTCGTGGGCGCGCTGCTCAGCCTGGTCGGCCTGTGGATCCGCAAGGGCGCCGACGAGACCTCGGCGGTCGCGGAGGAGATCCAGCGGGGCGAGGTCAAGCGGCCGGGCATGTTCGAGTTCCTCAAGCTGCACCCGAAGTCGGCGCTGACCATCGTCGGCATCACGATCGCCGGCACCGTCGCGTACTACACCTGGACCAGCTTCCTGCCCATCTACGCCCAGATCACCGTCTCGTTCGACAAGGCCGAGTCGCTCCAGGTCGGCACGATCTCGCTGGTGTTCTTCATGGCGTTGCAGCCGCTGCTCGGCATGTTGTCGGACCGGATCGGGCGCAAGCCGATGCTGATCGCGTTCGGGCTCGGCTTCCTGATCCTGCCGGTGCCGCTGCTCGGCCTGCTCACGAACTCCTTCGCCAGCCTGCTCGTCGTGCAGCTCATCGGCATGGTGTTCCTGGGCTGCTTCACCTCGGTCTCGGCCGCGGTGAACTCCGAGTTGTTCCCGACCCGGGTGCGGGCGGCGGGGGCGGGGTTCCCGTACTCGCTGACCGTGGCGATCTTCGGTGGCACCGCCCCGCTGATCGGCACCGCGCTCCAGAAGGCCGGCAACCCCGGGCTGTTCCCGTGGTACATGTCCGGCCTGGCCCTGATCTCCACGCTCGTGTACATCTTCGTCCTGCGCGAGACCAAGGACCAGCCGCTCCGCTAGGGCGCGGAAGTGCAGGGGCGCTCCCGCAACTCCTTGACGTAGTCGTCGGGGGCGCCCGCGCGCTCGGCGGCGTCGGCCAGCGTGCACAGGTAGCGGGCCGCGGGCAGGCCGCCCTCGTAGCCGTCGAGCACGTAGAACCAGGCCACGACCTCGCCGTCGAGGGTCTGCACCCGCAGCCGCACCTTGTGGTACGCCCCCCGGACCGCGCCCTCCCACTGGTCGAGCGAGGTCTCCTCCCAGTCGGGCACGTCGTAGAGCACGACGAAGACGTGCTCCTCGGCGTCCTCGACGATGGTGGCGATCGAGCTCTCCCACTTGCTGTCGGTGCGCCCGAACGTCAGCCGCCAGCCCGTCAGCCAGCCGACACCCCAGATTGGGGAGTGCGGGGCACGCATGGCCATCTGCTCCGGGTCCATGTTCATCCCGTACGAGGCATAAAGCCGTAGATCATTCGGCTTCCCTGATTGATCCGAAAGCCACGCCACGATCCACCCCTCTCGCCGGGTGCCGCTCGTCATCCAGCTACCGCAGCATCCTGCCACGCTGACCCGCCGTGTCGGTCCAACAGTCCGGGCACGGAAGGCCCATGTGTCCCCCATGTCCGTCCGGATGCCGCCTCCATGGCCCGGTTGCGGGTTCCCCGGGCGCGTACGGGAGAATGGGACACGTGACGAGGATCGTGATCATTGGTGGCGGACCAGGCGGCTACGAAGCAGCGCTGGTGGCCGCGCAGCTAGGCGCGCAAGTCACGATGGTCGAGCAGGACGGCCCCGGCGGCGCCTGCGTGCTCACCGACTGCGTGCCGTCCAAGACGCTGATCGCGACCTCCGTCCGCAAGCAGGCGTTGCTCGACGCGCCGTCGCTGGGCGTGTCGTTCTCGGGCGGGCCCGACGGCGACGCCGGCGTGGTGGGTGTCGACCTGCCGCTGGTCAACAAGCGGGTCAAGGAGCTGGCGCAGGCCCAGTCGGCCGACATCGCGACCCGGGTCGAGGCCGAGGGCGTCGAGATCGTCAAGGCGCGCGGGCGGCTGGTCGATCCGCAGGTCGTACGCGCGGGCGACCGTACGATCAGGGCCGACGTGGTGCTCCTGGCCACGGGCGCGACGCCGCGCGTGTTGCCGGGGGCCGAGCCCGACGGCGAGCGCATCCTCACCTGGCGGCAGCTCTACGACCTGGAGGAGCTGCCCGAGCATCTGATCGTGGTCGGCTCGGGCGTGACCGGCGCGGAGTTCGCCGGCGCCTACCGTTCGCTCGGCGCGGAGGTCACGCTGGTCTCCAGCCGCGACCGGATGATGCCCAACGAGGACGCCGACGGCGCCGAGGTGCTCGAAGAGGTCTACCGGCGGCGCGGCATGAACGTCATGGGCCGCTCGCGCGCCTCCTCCGTCAAGCGCACCGCCGACGGCGTGGTGGTGACCCTGGAGGACGGCCGCACGGCCGAGGGCTCCCACGCGCTGATGACGGTCGGCATGGTGCCCAACACCGGCGGCATCGGCCTGGAGGAGGCCGGCGTCCAGCTCGACAGGAACGGCTTCGTCAAGGTCGACAAGGTCTCCCGCACCTCCGCGCCCGGCGTCTACGCGGCCGGCGACTGCACCGGCGTGCTCATGCTGGCCTCGGTGGCCGCCATGCAGGGCCGCATCGCCGTGTGGCACGCGCTGGGCGAGGCCGTCCAGCCGCTGCGGCTGGCCACGGTGGCCTCCAACATCTTCACCGACCCCGAGATCGCGGCCGTCGGCGTGGCGCAACGCTCGATCGAGGCGGGCGAGATCGACGCGAACGTGGTCAAACTGCCGCTGGCCACCAACGCGCGGGCCAAGATGCAGGGGTTCAACGACGGGTTCGTCAAGCTGTTCTGCCGCCCTCACACCGGCATCGTGCTCGGCGGCGTGATCGTCGCCCCGCGTGCCTCGGAGCTGATCCTCGCGGTGTCGCTGGCCGTGCAGCAGCGGCTCACGGTCGACCAGGTCGCCCACACGTTCGCGGTCTACCCGTCGTTGTCGGGCTCGATCACCGAGGCGGCCCGCCGTCTCATGCAGCCGGAGGCGGCCATCGGCCTCTAGCCTCCTTCCGTCCCACCTTCCTTCCTGCGTACGAGAGCCGTGCGGGTCCTCCTGACCCGCACGGCTTTCGCGTCTCCGTGGCCGGTTGCCGTCGGGCGTATTGGATAGTAGTATTATCTAAATCTGGATAACGCTACTATCCAATGAGGTGCCCGGATGACTGTGATCGTTCTCTTGGTGGCCACGCTGGGCTTCCGGCTGCTGGGCGTGCTCGGCGTACGCCGCTTCGCCACCTGGCGGGTGTCGGCCGCGCACGGGCTGGCGGTCATGCTGGTCATGACCGGCAGCGCGCACTTCGTCCCCGAGGGTGTGACCTTCATGCCCAACCACGGCGACCTGGTGCGCATGGTGCCGCCCTTCGTGCCGTTCCCCGCCGCCGTGGTCTATTTGACGGGCGTGTTCGAGCTGGCCGGCGCGGTGGGGCTGGTGTTGCCCGCGACCCGCGGGGCGGCCGGGCTCTGCCTGGCCCTGCTGTTCGTCTGCCTGCTCCCGGCCAACATCTACGCCGCCATCTCCGACGTGCCCTTCGCGGGCGGGGAGGCGTCGCCGCTGTGGCAGCGTGTCCCCGAGCAGATTCTCTACATCGCCGTGGCGCTGGCCGCCCGGGGCCGCCGCGCAACTCCCGCGCCGGAGGCCGCCGGGCCGGTCGCCGTCCAGCGGTGATTCGCCGGGCACACCAACGGCCGCGGCATCCTGTACGGCGACCGCACCGGCCCCGTCGTCACCCCGACCCCGACCCCGACCGTCACCCCCACCACGGGTACGGGCTGCACCGCCGTCCACACCCCCGGCAGATCACCCAGCTCTGGAACGGCACCCTGACCCAGTCGGGCGCCGGCGTGAGCGTGACCGACGCCGGCTACAACGGCGCACTCCAGCCGAACGCCACCACGTCCTTCGGCCTCACCGGCACCTACTCCGGCGCCAACCCCCCACCCGCCACCCTCACCTGCACCGCGTCCTGACCCCGGACCTGGGAGGCGCTGCGCGTACTTGGGAGCTGCCCGCAGCGCCCCCTTCACCCCGTCGTCAGGGCTTCCAGGCCGGGTCGCGGCCGATCAGGCCGAGCAGCCGGTCGAACGGCGGCGCGTCGTCCGGCACCGCCACCGGCGGCCCGAAGGCGCCGCTCCGCCTGCCCATCTCCACCGACTGCTCGGTGAAGCGCAGCCCCCGCGCGACGGCCTCCGCCTCCGGTTCGTACGCCTGCTCGGTGGCCCTGGCCAGGTCCCAGCCGTGGACGACCATGTCCACCAGCCACAGGTGGGCCACCATGGTCATCGGCAGGCCGCCCAACGCGGCGCACGTGCCCTCCCACGCCTCGGGCCGCGACCAGGCGGTCAGCATGCGGTCGGCCCGCTCGGGGAAGTCGCCGGCGTACGGGCCCTGCTCGGTGCGTTCCCCGCCGCGCGCCAGCGACTCGAACATCTCCGCCACCCATTCGAGGTGGCCGATCAACGCCTTGACGTCGAACTCCGCGCACGGCGTCGGTGACCCGAGCTGCTCGGGCCGCACCGCGGTCACCAGGCCGGAGGTCCGGTGAGTGGCACGGGTCATCAGCGGCATCATGTCTTCCATGGCAGACATCATGTCCCGCCTGACCGGGGCGCGGCTTGTAGAAACGCGACAGCGCGGCTGGGTCGACCCGTACGCGGGGCTCGCCGCCTTCGACTACTCGCGGCGGTACCCCTCGCCCGAGTTGTCGGCGTACGTGGAGCACTTCTGGGTCGTCACCTGGACCGACCTGGACGAGCCGTACGAGCAGCGCATCGTGTCGCATCCCACCGTGAACATGACGATCGTCCAGGACTTCCACCAGATCGCGGGCGTGATCAGGGGCGGGTTCTCGTACACGATGAGGGGCACCGGCCGCGCGCTCGGCACACGCTTCCGCCCCGGCGGCTTCCGGACGTTCCTCGGCGGCCCGGTCTCCCAGCTCACGGGCCGGTTCGTGCGGATCGGCGAGATGTTCGCGGCCTCCGGCCCGGCCCTGGTCGAGCAGGTGCTGGCCGAGCACGCCGGCGGGGCCGCCGTCGCGCACGTCGAACGGTTCCTCCTGGCGCTGGGCCCCGCGCCGGACCCGCTGGCGGAGGAGGCCGCGGCGCTGGTGGGGATGGTCGAGGACGACGTGTCCGTGACCAGGGTCGACGAGCTGGCCGACAGAGCGGGCAGGTCGATGCGCTCGCTCCAGCGGTTGTTCCGCGACTACGTCGGCATCGGCCCCAAATGGGTGATCCGCCGCTTCCGGCTGCACGAGGCGGCCGAGCGCGTGCACCAGGGCCTCGACCTGGCCACCCTGGCCGCCGAGCTGGGTTACACCGACCAGGCCCACCTGACCCGCGACTTCACGGCCGCGGTCGGCATGTCACCCGCGGCCTACGCCCGCCTCGGCACCACCACCCGCCCCTGACACGCCCGTGCCCGTGACACGCCCGTGGACCCGGCCTGGGTCACCACTCGCGGGGGGCGATCAGTTCCTCGATGTCGGCCTCGGGGAAGCCGTAGGCCGACGCCACGAACCAGAACTCCTCGGCGATCGCTTCGCGCGCGACGGTCTCGATCTCGCTGCCGGCCTCGTGGAACTCCTCGTCGAGGGCGTTGAACTCCTCCGTCGCCGCGTGGGTCAGCGTGTAGAGGGCCGCCAGATCGGCCGGCCGCTCGGCCTCTACGCGCGCGCACAGGCGCAGCAGGACGGCCCTGCCCTTGTCGACGACGTGATCGGGGTAGTAGCCGTCGTCGTACATGGCCTTGAGAAAGGCGCGGCCGAGCACCTGCGGATCCGTGGGGGACATCCCCGATCTCCTCTATCGTGCGATCGCGTGCGGACGGCTCGATCATGCCCGGCGCCACCGACAGAATCCCGCCGGGGTCAGCGCATCAGTTCGTACGCCGCGTACGCCGCGACCCCGTACGCGAGGTGCGGGACGACGTCGGAGACCCACGCGCTCGCCGGCCACGTACGCGGGTCGGTGGCGCCGAGCAGCGTCAGCGGCACGTTCGAGCCCGACATGGCCAGAACGGTGAGCGCCAGCACCCCGACCGGCCACGACCTGCGCCGCCCCGACAGGACCCCGTACGCGACGGCCGCGCCGATCCCGGTGGCGTACCCCATGAGCGAGCCCAGCGCCTCGGTGCGGTTGGCGGCCCGGTCGCCGTCGCCGAGGTCGGTGTGGGTCAGGTCGGACAACTTCTCCACGGCCTGGCGCGGCGTGCTGCTCGCGCCCCGCGCGCGGACGAGCATGTCCAGGTAGGAGGCGGTGTTGAGCGCGGTCGTGCCGGCCGCTCCCGCGACCAGTCCCTTCACGAGTGTGTGCATGCCCCGGCCGCTACCCGGCGCGGACCGCCCTTCACGCGGGGGACCTGCTCGGCGGCCGTACCCTGGCAGGGTGAGCGTTGACGGGATGTCCGCCGCGCTGGCGCCGTACGTGACGACGCTGGCCGCCTACGACCTCGGGCCCGCCACGGCCGGCCCGCATCGCGGGCTGCCCTCCTCCACGCTGTCGATCACGATCCCCGAGGACGACTTCGTCGATATCGCCTGGGCCGGCCGGCCCGGTTCGGGCCGGCGGCTGCGGGCCGCGGTCGCGGGGCTGCACCTGAACGCGGCCGAGCTGAGTCAGCGGGGCTGCACACGCGGGGTGTGGCTGACGCTCAGCCCGCCCGGCGCCGCCGCGCTGCTCGGGGTGCCCGCGTCCGAGCTGGCCGGGGAGGTGGCCGACCTCACCGACCTCGCCGACGTCGTCCCGGCGCTGGCCGGGCTGCCGGAACGCCTGGCCGCCTGCCGGTCCTGGGCCCGGCGCCGCGCCGTCGTCGAACGCGGTCTGCTCGCCGGGCTGGCCCGGCACGGCGACCGCGCGGCCCGCCGTACGTCCCGGGGCACGCTCGCGGCTCTGTCCAGGACGGCCCGGGTGGAGGAGGCGGCCCGGCTCCTCGGCTGCTCCCGGCGGCATCTGAGCAACACGGTCCGCGGCGAGTACGGGGTGACGCCCAAGGAGTACCAGCGGCTCGTCCGCTTCGAGGCCGCCCGCGGCAGGCTCGTGGCCGCCGCGCGCGGGGGAGCGGCGGGCCTGGCGGAGGTGGCCGCCGCGTCAGGGTTCGCCGACCAGGCGCACCTCACGCGCGAATGGCGGGCCATGGCCGGATGCACGCCCACCGAATGGCTGCGCACCGAAGGGCCATCCGCCCGGCGGGCGCCGGACGGACGGGCCTGACGGGGGCGTCCCCTAAGGCGGGTTCGTTCCCGAATGTTCAAGACCTGGCTGCTGCCGGGCGCCCACGATGGCGGCATGGACATGCACATCGCTCCACGTCTCATCGTGCCCGACCCCGACCGCGCGTCCGCGTTCTACCAGGACGTCCTTGGCGCCGACCGGGTGTTCCGTGCCGAGCCGGACGGCGACGGGCGGCCCGCCGTCGTCGAGCACCGGTTCGGCGGCACGTCGTTCCGGGTCTCACCGGCCGTCTCCTCCTGGGGCTGGCTCTCGCCGGACGACCTCGGCGGCTCCGCCGTTCTCCTGGAGATCGAGACCGCCGACCCCGACGCGGTCGGCGCACGCATGGCCGCCCAGGGGGCCGAGGTGGTCGTGCCGATCGAGAACCGGCCGTACGGCAAACGTTCGGGCCGCCTGCGCGACCCGTTCGGCCACTTGTGGATCCTCACCGGCCCTCTTCACTGAGCGCCGCCCAGCCGCAGGGGCTTTTTTCCTGATTTTTCGGGCTGGCATGCTGCTCGGCATGGAGGACATGGATCACAGCCGCGTACGCGTCCGGCCGGTCCGCGAGGAGGACCGGCCGGGGGTGCTGGCGCTCGCGCCGCGCCTGGCCGAAGGGGTGGCGGAGTGGCGGGACGCCGAGGCGGCGCTACGGGCGGCCGAAGGCTGGCTCACCGCGTCGGTCACCGCGTCGGTCACCGCGTCGGTCACCGCGTCGGTCGCCGCGGCCGGGGAACGGCGGGGAGCGGTCTTCGTCGCCGTACGAGGCCCGCGGATCGTCGGGGTCGTCTCGGTCGACCGGCAGCGGCACTTCACCGGCGACGAGGACGCCTACGTCGGCGAGCTGGCCGTCGACCCCCGTGAGGTACGCGGAGGAGTGGGCCGCCGGCTGATGGCGGCGGCCGAGGACTGGGCCCGGGGTCAGGGGCTGCGCCACGTGACCCTGGAGACGGGCGCCGCCAACACGACCGCGCGCCGCTTCTACGCCGCCCTCGGTTACACGGAGGAGGGGGTACGGCTGACGCGCTCGCTGGACCGCGGCGTCCAGACCCGGCTGAGCTGAAGCACGCTCCCGGTGAACAGCAGCACGCCCAGCGGCACGTGCAGGGTGGTCACGTGCGCGATGCCGAGCGCCACCTGTGCGCTGACGAGCACCAGGAACCCGGCCGCGTGCATGATCGGCTTGGGCGAGCCGCCGCCCGGCCGCCACGCCACGACGGACGCGACCAGTTGCAGCACCGCCACCGCGAACACCGTGTACGCCGCGGCACTGTGCAACGGCTGCCTGCTGGGCACCGACAGCAGCAGGCCGGCGGTGACCGGCGCGGCGAAGAGGGCGATGGTCTGCAGAATGAGCGTGATACGCAGGAACATGGGGAACTCCTCGACCGCCGGTGCCGGCGGTCTGCCGTCTGGGTGTTGTCCTCTGTGTCCGACGACGTGACCACCCGGAATGTGAGGTGGTGCGGTGACTTCACAGTCCAGGACGCTGTCTCGTCGGACATATAACCGCAAAAGCTACCAAGGGAGTCGTTCGCACCATGACCAACCCCTCCGATCCCGGCCTGGACGCGATCATGAGCGAGCGACGGCAGCTCATCAACCTGGCCTACCGGCTGCTGGGCTCGCTGGCCGACGCCGAGGACGTCGTCCAGGAGACCTACACCCGCTGGTACGCCATGTCGCGGGAGCAGCAGGAGGCCATCGAGTCGCCGGGCGCCTGGCTGACCAGGGTCGCCGGGCGTATCTGCCTGGACCAGCTCGGCTCGGCCCGCGCCCGCCGCGAGCGATACGTCGGCGAATGGATCCCCGAACCGCTCCCCGACCGCGCGGAATGGCCCGGCGACGACCCGGCCGACCGGGTCACCCTGGACGAGTCGGTCAACATGGCCTTCCTCGTCGTCCTGGAGTCGATGACCCCGGCCGAGCGGGTCGCGTTCATCCTGCACGACGTCTTCCGCTACCCCTTCGCCGAGGTGGCCGAGATCGTCGGCCGCAGCCCGGCGGCCTGCCGGAAGCTGGCCTCCTCGGCCCGCCACCGCATCGACGCCGGGCGCGTACCGGTGGCCCCCGTGGCCCGGCAGGCGGGCATCGTACGGGAGTTCAAGCAGGCGTGGGAGGCCAAGGACATCGACGCCCTCATCACGCTGCTCGACCCCGACGCCACCGGCGTCGCCGACGGCGGCGGCGTGGTCAGCGCCGTGCTCCGGCCGATCGAGGGCGCCGTCCGGCTCGCGCGCTACGCCTTGGGCATCGCCGACCGGGCGCCGGACATGACGCTGCTGGAACGCACCGTCAACGGCCGACCCGGCCTGGTGGCCCAGCAGGACGGCGTCACCGTGATGGTGGTCGCGTTCGACGTGGTCGGCGACCGGATCAGGCACATCTGGGCGGTCCGCAACCCCGACAAGCTCCGCCCCTGGACCACGGCTCACCTCACAAATCCGGACGCCGCGTCGTCGGACGGCTGAGGCACCGAGCCCAGAGGAAGTCCGAGAAGGGAAACCCCCATCATGTCCACGACGTCCGAGCGGGAAGATCTCCAGTCACGTCTGCCCGACCCCAGCCGGTTCTTCCCCGAGCTGGGCGACATCGCCACGGCCCTGACCAAGGCCACGTACAACGGCTCGATCCCGCGGTCCACCGTCGGCCTGGTGCAACTGCGCGCCGGGCAGATCGTCGGCAGCACGTACCACACGGTGCGGCAGGCCCAGCTCCTGCGCGGGGCCGGGGAGCCGGACGAGCGCGTCGCCGCCGTGGCGTCCTGGCGGGACGCCCCCTACTTCACCGGCCCCGAACGGGTGGCCCTGGAGCTGGTGGAGGCCGTCCTCACCGCGAACCCGTACGGGGAACGGGTCCCCGACGAGCTGTACGCCAGGGCGGCGGCCCACTACGACGACAAGGCGCTGTGGACGCTCATCCTGGCGATCAGCCAGATCTGCTTCTTCATCCCCGTGGCCGTGATCGCCAAGCCGATCCCCGGCAAGGCCCCCGGCAAGAACTACACCGGCTAGCGCCGGACCCCGTCACGCGGCCGGTTCGCGGGTGCCGGCGAGCAGGCGCCGGACCTCCTCCACGTCGGCCTTCCTGCCGTAGTCGGCGAGCTGGAAGGTCTCCTCCTCCGCGAACTCCGCCCAGTGTTCGAGCACGAAGGCCCGTCCCGCCGCCACGTCGCCGGCCGGGGGCGCCTGGTCCAGGAAGCCCCGCTGCCACGGCGCGAACTCCAGGAACTGGGAGGCGTGAGCCAGGCACGCGTCCAGCTTGGCGGTCAGGACCGGCGACACGTCCACCACTACGTCCGCCCGGTGCACGGGGGCGGAGGCGTAGTCGGTCATGAGCAGGCACAGCGGCATACGCTCCAGGGCCGGCTTGCCCACCTCAAGATTGCGCGTCATCGCGAACTCGACCGCGTGCGCGGCCAACTGCCCGGCGGCGCGGTTGTCGGGGTGGCCGCCTCCGTCGGCGTGCAGGGCGATCACCAGGTCAGGACGCCAGGCACGGATCTGCGCCAGCACCCGCAACCGCAGCTCGACAGTGGGTTCCAGCATGCCGTCGTGCACGTCGAAGATCTCGTAGTCGATCACGCCGAGCGCGTCGGCCGCCCGTACCGCCTCCTGGGCGCGGCGGCGGGCCAGCGGGCCGCGCTCCAGCTCGTGGTGCCCGGCGTCGCCGTTGGTGAGCGTCAGGAACTTCACCGCGTGCCCGGCCCGCGCGAGCAGCGCGGCCGTGCCGCCCGCGTAGATCTCGGGTTCGTCGGGGTGGGCGGCGATCACAAGGGTTCTCAACATGTGCGTCCTTAGGGGTTGGATTCGGTACGGCCGGCCGTACCGGCTTGGAAGACCCGCTTGCGGGTCAGGTCCAGGGCGTAGCAGAGGGCGCCGTCGAGCACGGCGTTGCCGCACGCGGCGCTGAGGGCGACGGTCACCGGCACCAGCGGCGTCGAGGCCAGGCGGTCGGCGACCCGCGCCCTGAGCGGCTCGCCCCCCGCCGCGCACAGCGGGCCGGCGAGCACCACCAGGCCCGGGTCGAGCACGCCGATCGCGGCCGTCACGCCGAGCGCCACCCGCGCGGCGGCGTCGTCGAGGAAACCGGGATGGGCGTCGGCCAGCGTCCGGCTCACGGAGGCCAGCGCGGGCTCGGTCGCCAGGCCGTGCGCCCGCGCGAGCGCGGCCAGCGGCTCGGCGCCGAGCAGCGCGCCGAGCGGCCCGCCGTCCTGGTCGTAGATCCGGCCGGTGGTGACGGGGTCGGGCACGATGACCGAGCCGACCTCGCCGCCGCGCCCGGTGACGCCGCGCCAGAGCGCGCCGTTCAGCACGACTCCCGCGCCGACCCCGCCGCCCACCCAGAGCAGCACGAAACTGCTGTCCTCGTGCTCCTGGAGCTCGCGGATGGCGACCAGGTTGACGTCGTTCTCCAGACGTACGTTGTCCGGCAGGTCGTCCAGGCCGGACCAGCCCGAGAGCTGCACGGCCTGCCGCAGCCGCCGGCCGTCGGCCTCCACCACGCCGGGCACGCCCACCACGACCTGGTCGAGCTCGTCCAGGTCGAAGCCGGCCGCGGCGACCGTCTCGGCCAGCAGCGGGCGGACGTCGCCGGTCGCCTCCGTACGGTGGTTGCCGAGCACCCGGCCGGTCAGGTCGGCGACCGACACCTCGATCGAGCTCGTGGTGAGATCGACCCCCGCCACGCGGGCGGCCGAGCCGTCGAGCCGCCACATCTGCGCGGCCGGCCCGGCGTTGCCCGGTTTGAGACCGGCCTTCATGGCCAGCCCACTGCCCTCCAGCCTGCGCAGCACCTCGGCCGCGGACGCCTTGGACAGGCCGGTGTGCAGTTCCAACTCGGCGCGGGTGAGGCCGCCGTGCTCCAGGAGCAGGGTCAGCGCGGCGCGCTCGTTGAGCGTACGGAAGACGGTGGGGTTTCCCGAAGACATGCCTACTTCAGCGCTCCTGATGTCAGCCCGGACTGGATATGTCGCTGGAAGACGATATAGATCAGCACGACGGGAAGCACGGTCATGCTGAGGGCCGCGAACAGTCCGGGCCAGTCGGCCTCGTACCCGGCGATGGTCGAGATGTCGGCCACGCCCTGGGTGATCACCCACAGGCTCTTGTCGCCGGGCAGCAGGACCAGCGGGATGAGGTACTGGTTCCACTGGCCGAGCACGTTGAAGATGGTCAGGCTGACCAGCGCGGGCTTCGCCATGGGCAACATGACCTGGAAGAACGTACGGGTGTGCGAGGCTCCGTCGATCATCGCCGCCTCCGCCCCGGCGTCCGGCAGCGCCCTGAAGAAGGACGTCAGGAAGAACACCGTGAACGGCAGCGAGTAGGCGATGTAGACCAGCACCAGGCCGACATGGCTGTTGAGCAGCCCGAACCCGTCCACCACGAAGAACAGCGGGACGAGCGCCAGGAAGACCGGGAAGGCCATGCCGGAGACGAACAGGAAGTAGACCAGCCGGTTGCCGGGGAAGCGGTAGCGGGCCAGCACGTAGGCGGCCATCGAGCTGAGCAACATCGTCCCGGCCACGCCGAAGAAGACCACGATGACCGTGTTGAGCAGGTAGCGGCCGATGTTGGCGCGCTCCCAGGCCCGGGCCCAGTTGTCCCAGCGCAGTTCGCCGGGCAGTTGGAGGGCGTCGCCGAAGATCTCCGCGTTGCTCTTGAAGGAGGCCAGCAGGGTCCACAGCAGGGGGGCGATGATGAGCAGCGCCCAGATCCCCAGGACAACCTGGATGCTGATTTTTCGGAACATTTCAGTAGACGACCTTCTGGCGACGGGTCACGCGCATCGTCAGCGCGGCGAAGGTGATGGTCAGGAAGAACAGTGCGACGCCCATGGCCGAGGCGTAGCCGAACCTGGAGTAAGAGAAGGCGTTCTTGTAGATCTCCGTGGCCAGTACGGTGGTCGCGCCGTCCGGGCCGCCCTGCTCCACCGACAGCACGTTGACCAGTGCGAACCCGTCGAACGCGGCGATGCCCAGATAGACCCACGCCACCTGGACGGTGTCCCAGACCAGGGGCAGGGTGATGGAGAAGAACATCCGCAGCCGGCCGGCCCCGACGAGGGCGGCGGCCTCGAACACGTCCTTCGGGATGGCCGCCATCCCGGCCGAGAACAGCACGACGTAGAAGCCGACCGCCTGCCACACCATCACCGCGATGATCGACCACAGTGCCAGGTTCTGGTCGGTCAGCCAGCCGACCGGCTCGACGCCCAGCTTCCCCAGCGCGCCGTTGAGCACGCCGCTCCCGTCGGGCCGGTACACGGCCTTGAACAGCACGCCGACCACCGCGACCGCGAGCACCTGCGGCAGGAAGAAGATCACCCGGTAGTACCGGGCGCCCGGCGTGCCCGCCGAGTCGCCCAGCAGGTACGCGAAGACCAGCGCGAGGGCGATGGTCACCAACGGCAACGTCACGAGCAGCACCGCGTGGTTGCGGACGGCCTGCCAGAACGTGTCGTTGCCGAACATCCGCTGGAAGTTGTCCAGCCCGACGAAGTTCAGGTTCGCCGACACGCCTCGCCAGTCGGTCAACGCGATCTGGAACGCCTGCACGTACGGGCTGATCACGAAGACCGCGTAGAGGATCACGGGAAGGGCGAGGAAGCCCGCGACGAAGCCGTGGCGTCTCATCTGTCAGACGCTCCTGGTCTGCTTGGCGATGGCCGAGTCGGCCTTGAGCTCGTCGGCCTTCTTCTGCATGTTCGCGCAGAACTGCTCGGGCGTGATGCGTCCGGACATGACCGAGTTGGTCTGGACCTGCCCGTGGTCGAACAGCTCCTTGTACCAGCCCTCGAAGCGGGCGTCGGTGATGATGTTCGTCCCGGCGGCCTCCTGGGCCTTGGCCGCGCTGCGCACCGCCGAGGTCAGGTCGAGGCCGTCCACCACGCCGTTCACGACGGTCAGGTTCTTGGTCATCTCGGTGTAGCCGCGCGCGCCCTCCCGCGACAACATCATGCGCAGGTACTCCAGGCCGCCCTGCGGGTTCTTGCCCTTGGCCGCCACGAAGAACGCCTCGCTGACCCCGATCATGATCGCCTCGTACGGCATCGCGTCGGCGGCGGTGATGCTGGGCACGGGGGCGATCGCGTACTCGAAGGAGTCCGGCCGGTCCTTGGCCATCTCGTTCTCCAGCCACGAGCCGCAGGGGTAGAACAGCACCTTGTCCTGAAGGTGCTTGACCTGCGTCTGGGTGTGGTCGAGCCCGAAGTACGCCTTGTCGCCGAAGTCGCGCTGCACCTGCGCCCACGCCGCGACGGCCTGCCGTACGGGCTCGGCCTTCCAGGCGCCGTCGGCGAGGTTGTCGATGTCGACGATCACCTTGTTGCCACCGATCTTGGCGGCGCTGTAGACCAGGTTCCAGAGCTGGTAGAAGGGGCCGACCTGGCCCGGGTAGGCGAACAGGGCGATGCCCGCCTTCTTCGCCTCCTCGCCGAGGGCGTTGAACTCCGCCCACGTCTTCGGCACCTGCCAGCCGCGCTTCTCGAACAGCTTGGCGTTGTACCACAGGGCCCGGTGGGCGACCGTGTACTGCAGCACTCGGGGCACACCGTCGATCAGCGAGTTCTCGTAGACGCCGCCGACCAGCGTGTCGCGTACCTTCTTGGCCGGGTCGACCAGGGAGGGGGCGTCGAACAGCGGCGTCAGGTCGGCCAGGTGCCCTTCGGCGACCAGCGACTGCAGGTCGAGGGCGTCGGGGCCGGAGTTGTTGACCACGTCGGGCGCGTCGCCGCTGATGAAGCGGGGGCGGAGCTGCGTGCCGACCTTCTGGGTCGGCACGTGCTTGATCTTGGCGGTCTTGTACGCCTTGCTGTAGAGGGCCTCGTGCAGGTCGGTCGCGTAGCCGTCGCCGTTGCCGCCGCTGAAGATCACGACTTCCAGCTGCCTGGCGGCGTCCACGCCGAGGGGGTTGGCGGCCGAGGTGGGAGCGGCCGAGGTGGAGGCGACCGGACCGGCGGAGCGGCCCGTGGCGCAAGCAGCGAGCAACCCGGCGCCCGGCCCCGCCGCGAGGGCGGTGAATCCGATACGTCGAAGAACCTCACGTCGGCTGGGGGTGGTGGACATGGGTGGCCTCCTTGACCGCCAACCGTCCGGATACCTTCCAGACGGTTGGCGGCTGACTCTAGACTTACCGCCCCACGTGCGTCAATACCTCTAGAACTGAGTTCGGAGGCGAGCCTTGGCCTCCTCGGAGGCCCCGATACGGTCCAGCCCGTTCAGCGCGGCCCCCACGATGGGCGGCTGGTCGGGGATGACCTGCTTGGCCAGCGGAGCCCGTACGGCGAACCGCTCCTCCAGCAGCGCGACCAGCAGCGGGATGCGGGCGTGCAGCACGCCCCCGCCCAGCACGACCTCCGTCGGCGTGTCCAGCAGGTCGAGCCGGCGCAGGCACACCTCGGCCATCACCACGATCTCGTCGGCCAGCCGGGTGACCAGCTCCAACGCGATCGCGTCAGCCGACGCGGCGGCCTCGAACACCCCGGGCGCGAGCGCGGTCAGGTGATGCCGCTCGATCTGCCCGAAATGCACCCCGAGCACCACCTCCTCGACCGTCCGCGTGCCGAAATGCGCCTTGACCAGGTCGGCGAGCGCGGTCGGCGCGCCCCGGCCGTCCTCGGCGCGGATGGCGTGCCACAACGCCTCCTCCGCCAGGCCGCCGCCCCCGCCCCAGTCGCCGCTGATCTTCCCGAGCGCGGGGAAACGGGCCACCTGGCCCGTGGGCGAGACGCCGACCGCGTTGATGCCCGCGCCGCACACCACCGCGACCCCGCTGGGCCCGGACGCGCCCGAACGCAGCAGCGCGAAGCTGTCGTTGCCCACGACGACCTCGGCCGCCATGCCGCGCGCGCGGAACTCGGCCGCGAGGGCCTCCTCCTCCACCGGCAGGTCGGCCCCGGCCAGGTAGGCGTAGAGCTGGTCGGCGTACGGGGGAACGGCCCCCGGGCCGAGCGCCCGCCGGACGGCCTCCTCCACGACGTCCACGGCCGCCGGCACGCCGACGGTCTGCGGCTCGAACGGGCCGCCGTCGCCCTGGGCGAGGACCGTGCCGTCGCCCGAGAGCACGACGACGTGCGTCTTGCTGTTGCCCGCGTCCACGGCGATGATCACCATGGCAGGTACCGCTCGTTCGCCTCCAGCAGCAGGTCGGTCAGCTCGCCCGCGATGGCCTCCTGGCCGATCAGCGGGTGGGCCAGTAGCGCGTTGCGCACCCGGTCCGCGCCGCCGTTCAGCGCCGCGTCGAGCGCCAGCTCCTCGTACGCGGAGACGTTCGCGATCAGGCCCGCGTACAGCGGCTCGACCGGATCGACCGGCAGCGGCGCCGCCCCGGACGCCGAGACCCTGGCCGGAACCTCGATCACCGCCTCGTCACGCAGGAACGGCAGCGTGCCGTTGTTGCGGGTGTTGACCACCTGGACGTCGCCACGGTCGCCGAGCAGCGAGGCGATCAGCGCGACGGCCGCCTCCGAGTAGTAGGCGCCGCCGCGCTTGTCCAGCAGGTCAGGCTTGGTGTCCACGGCCGGGTCCGCGTACAGCTCCAGGAGCTGCGTCTCCATCGCCGCGACCTCGGCCGCGCGCGACGGCTTGGCACGCTGCTCGGTCACCACCAGGTCGTGGGCGTAGAAGTAGCGCAGGTAGTAGGAGGGGACCACCTGGAGCCGGCGCAGCAGTTCCACGGGCAGGCCGAGGTCGTCGGCCAGCTCCGGCCCGTGCTCGGCGATCAGCTTCGGCAGCACGTCGACGCCGTCGACCAGGACCGACCGCTCCCACGTCAGATGGTTGAGCCCGACGTGCCCGAGCTCGACCCGCTCCGGCGCCACGCCCAGGTGCCGGGCGAAGCGGCGCTGGAACCCGATGGCCACGTTGCACAGGCCGATCGCGCGGTGCCCGGCGTCCAGCAGCGCCCGGGTGACGATGCCGACCGGGTTGGTGAAGTCCACGATCCAGGCGTCGGGCGCGTGGGCGCGTACCTGATCGGCCAGGTCGAGCACGACCGGGACCGTACGCAGGGCCTTGGCCAGCCCGCCCGCCCCCGTCGTCTCCTGTCCGACGCAGCCGCACTGCAGCGGCAGCGTCTCGTCCACGTTCCGCGCGGCCTGGCCGCCCACCCTGAGCTGGAAGAGCACGGCGTCCGCGCCCGCCACCCCCTCGGCCACGTCGGCGGTGGCGACCACCCGCGCCGGGTGCCCGGCCCTGCGCAACATCCTGCGGGACACGCCCGCCACCAGGTCCAGGCGCGAGGCGTCCGGGTCGATCAGGGCGATCTCGGTGAGCGGCAGCTCGTCGCGCAGCCTGGCGAAGCCGTCGATGAGCTCGGGGGTGTAGGTCGAACCGCCCCCGATCACGGCGAGTTTCATGTGAACTCCTAGAATTAGGAAACTTTCCTAACCGACGAACCTACCCGACCGCCGCCCGCCCGACTCCTCCCGACCCCCGTTCGCGAAAAGTTCCCCTCGCCGTGTAGAGAACCCGCCGTCGGCTCCGACTCCCTGGTGAAGGCGCCGCAAGGGCGCCACGAAAACAGGAGGCGAACCGGGATGGGCAAGGTCACATGCGACATGGGGACGTCGGTCGACGGCTACGTGGCGGGGCTGAACCAGAGCCTGGACAACCCGTTCGGCGAGGGGGTGGGCGACCGGCTGCACGAGTGGATGTTCGAGGAGCCCGAGCGGCACGCCGAGGTGATCGAGCGCATCACGGCGGCCGGGGCGTTCATCATGGGCCGCAACATGTTCGACCCCGGTCGCGGCGACTGGGACCTGGGCTGGACCGGCTGGTGGGGCGAGGAGCCGCCGTACCACGCGCCGGTGTTCGTCCTCTCCCATCACCCGCGCGAGCCGCTGCCCATGAAGGGCGGCACGACGTTCTACTTCGTCACGGACGGGATCGAAGCCGCCATGACCCGGGCCCGCGAGGCCGCGGGGGACCGCGACATCTCCATCGCCGGCGGCGCCGCCACGGTCAACCAGTACCTGGCCGCCGGTCACATCGACGAACTCCGCCTGCACGTCGCCCCCGTGATCCTGGGCAGGGGCGAACGCCTTCTGGCCGACGCCGGCGACATCACCCTCACCCCGGCGGCCCCGCCCACGGGCACCGACCTGGTCACCCATCTGACGTACCGGGTGGTCCGCTAGGGACGTTCCTTTCCAGGTCGGCCCATACGACACGGTGGCCGTGCGGTTCGGCGACGTGCGTGCCGCTCCTGACGGACAGTGCGGCCACCAGGCCGAGGCCGCGACCTGACTCCCGCAGGGACCCGGCGTCCAGGGGGGCGAAGCGCGGCTCTCGCTCCGCCGTCCCGGGGTCGACCACTTCGAGGCGTACGAACCCGTCCCCGATCCCGAGCAGCACCGTGACCCAGTCACGCTCGGGCCCCGGCGGCACATGCCTGACCGCGTTGGTGACCAGCTCTGAGACGACCGTCAGCGCATCGTCCCGAACCGCCGGATCGACATCGTCCAGCCAGCGCCGAATCGTCTGCCGGCTTTCTCCGGGGGCTCGGTCGCCGCGCCTCAGCGTCATGCCTTTCCAGCTGGAGACGGTCTGGAGAAGTGACATGAATTCCCTCCAAAGCGAATCCGAATGTTGCTTGCGACAAAAGCGCTGTCGCCCGGGATCCAGCATGAACGGGCGCGCGATGGCATGGCACTCACACCTCGCGAAATCTGGCCGACAAGGAATGACGCCTGGCATGTATTGATTGTCGGAAGGACGTCGCAGTAGCCTTCCGGAAGGCAATCCCCTTGCTCTTGAACTGCGGAGACGCCATGACTCCCGATGTCGGCGACCATTTGTCACCCAGAGCACGTTTCGCTCGTGACCTCGCAGAACGACGTAAAGCGGCTCGAATGACACAATCCGCACTTGCTCTACGCATTCTCTGTCACGAATCACTCGTCAGTCATGTCGAGAAAGGTAGACGGGTCCCCACGCTGGAATTCGCTCGCGAGGTGGACAAGGCGTTCGGCGCCGACGGCCATTTCGCCGGCCTCCACGAGCGCATCTCTCAGTCACCCGCTCTGGGCTGGTTCGCACGGTGGGTCGAGGAGATCGAACCGCAAGCCGTCATCATGTACTCGTGGGATCCGCTGCTGATCCCCGGCATCTTGCAGACCGCCGGCTATGCCCGCGCCATCTTCTCCACTGCCGCCCCGCCGGATCGCGTCGAAGAGCGAGTCCAAGCCCGCATACAGCGCATGAGAATCTTCGACAGCAACAGCCCTCTGGCCTTTCTCGCGCTCATTGACGAAGGAGTCCTGCACCGCCCGATCGGAGGGCCTGGCGTCCTGGCGGAACAGCTCCGATACCTGCTGGATCTCACCTGCCATCCCCGCATCACCATGCAACTGGTGCCCGTCGCCGCCGGTTGTGTGGCCGGCACCATGAGCGCGTTCGCGCTGGCACGGCTGCGTGACGGTTCGGAGGTGGTCTCTGCTGACTCGGTCCTCTCCGGTCAAGTCACTGGAGATCACGAAGCGGTCATGCGCCTCAAGCAGCGGTATGACACCATCAGAGCGGACGCACAGCCGAAGAACGTCACACCACGGGCGATTGAGGATGCGATCAAAAAATGGACCCTGTAGACCTCGGCGGAGCGGAATGGCGTAAGTCCAGCGCCAGCGGCGACAACGGACAGTGTGTCGAGGTCGCGACCAACCTCCCGGGGATCATCGCCGTCCGTGACAGCAAGAACCCGCAGGGCCCAGCGCTGATCTTCACTCCTGAGGAGTGGAAGGCGTTCCTCCACGGCGCCAATCAGGGCGAGTTCGCCATCTGAGGCAGACGTCTGTCGCTTCGGAGTCGGGTTCGTCCGAGGGGCGCGGGGACCGGTAGTCCCCGCCGGGGGTGTGGGCTTGCCCTCACAAGGACACAGCCTGAGCTCACCGCGCCCATTGGCGAAGCCCTGCATGGCCCACACGAGAACCGGATCCGTCCTATCGGGTGAAAGGGGGTGTTCAGCCCGAAGAACGGAGCCGAGAGTTTGACGCAGGACACCGAGGTGGACGACGCGGAGGTGATCAGACGTGCCCGCAGCGACCCCGCCGCCTTCTCGGCGTTGTACGACCGGCACGCCCCCGCGCTCCACAGATACGTCACCCGCCGCCTGGGCGATTCGCTGGCCGACGACATCGTGGCCGAGACGTTCCTGGACGCCTTCCGCCGCCTGGCCCGCTACGACACCGCCCACCGCGACGCCCGCCCCTGGTTGTACGGCATCGCCGCCAACCTGATCGGCAAGCACCGCCGTACCGAGATCAGGGCCTACCGCGCCCTGGCCAGGACGGGTCTCGACGCGGTGGCCGAGAGCTACGCCGACCGGGTGGTGGCCCGCGTGTCGGCCGGGGCGGCGCACCGCGAGCTGGCGGGGGCGCTCGCGACGCTGTCGCCGCAGGACCGCGAGGTGCTGCTGATGATCGCCTGGGCCGACCTCAGTTACGAGGAGGTCGCCCGCGCGCTCGGCGTCCCGATCGGGACCGTGCGTTCGCGCCTGCACCGCGCCAGGAGGAAGACCCGGGCGGCCCTGGGCGGCATCGACCCGTCAGCCGTCCACGACGCCGCCCCCTCAACCACTCACGACGCCGCGCCCTCAGGCATCCACGACACCGACGAGGAGGACCCCGGCCGTGGACGATGACCTCACGCTCCTGCGCGAGCTGCGCGCGGACGCCCCCGAACCCGACGCCGACCGCCTGCGCGCCGTGCGCGCCCGAGCCCTCGCCCCGGCCCGGCTGCGGCGCCGGTTCTGGGCGGTGCCGTCGCTGCTGGCCGCCGCGACAGCCGCCGCCGTCGTCGTCGTGGCGGTGAACGGTTCCCACACCTCGGCCCCCGCTCCGCCGGGCGCCGTGACCACCATGCCGGTACGGGCCGAGACGGTGCTGCGCCAAGCCGCCCTGGTGGCCGAGGGACGCCGGAAGTACCACGAGCCGCGCCCCGACCAGTGGTTGTACCGGAAGGATCTGGTCAAGCAGCCCTTCGAGGAGCAAAGCACGGTCGGGGAATCCTGGACCCGGTACGACGGCACCCGGTACGCGTACCGCCAGAACGGCGGCTCCATGGAATCCCTGGACATCACCCCCGACCCGGACGACGACGACCTGACACCCCGGCAGTACGCGGCCAAGTTCGCCGACCTGCCCACCGATCCCGCCGCGCTGCTGGACCACGTCAGGGGCGACCGTCACTGGTCGACCCTGCCGAAGGGGGCGGAGGCCGAGCAGCCGGACGCGCGGGCGTTCCGCGTGTTGTCGGTCTACCTCGACGCGGGTGTCCCCATGCCGCCGCAGGTCGAGGCCGCCATCTTCCGTGCGCTCGCGGAGCTCCCCGGGGTGCGGGTGGACCTCGGCGTACGGGACGCGGCGGGCCGGGCGGGGATCGGCATCGCCTACGAGCCCGCCGGTTCCGTCCCCGGGGGGCCGATGCGGGACGCGCAGGGCCGGATCGTCTCGCGGTCGTACCTGGTGCTGGACGCCGCGACCTACCGCTTCCTCGGCAGGCGCGTGGACACCCTCCAGGACGAGGTCATCGGCGGTGAGGTGACGGCCCGCAAGGGCACGTTCTACGCGAGCGCCGACCTGGCGACAGGCGTGGTGGACGAACCAGGTCAGATCCCCTGACCGACCCGCGAGCGGCCCGCGAGCAGGCGGGCCGCTCGCAGGCCGCGCGACCGGAAGACCGTTCGAGTCGCAGGCCGCGCTACGGACGTGCGCCCAGGCGGTCGACCCAGCCCATCTCCTCGTACGCGGTCTGGATCAGCGGCTCGGACCGCCCCGGCGGGCGGAGCTCGTAGGCGAGCAACCGCGCCGTCGCGACCTCCACGACCAGGCGCGACTCGCCCGCGCCCTCACCGCTGCCCGGCGTGGTCAGCGCCAGGGCAACGCCGGTACGGCCCAGCGGGTCGGTGACCTCGCCCAGCGACCTGATCGCGGGCTGCTCCGCGAGCACCCGATACAGGGAGGAACGGGTTCCCGGGCTGATGGGACCGGAGAGCAGGTCCTGCGCCGTCGCCCACACATAGGTGGTGAACGTCGGCTTGCCGGGCCACCAGTCACCGGCCTTCTCCTCGTCGAACAGCCGCCGCAGCAGGCTCGCCAGCTTCTCCTCGTCGGCCGGGAGCTCCAGCAGTTGCCGGAGTGTGTAGCGGTGGGTGCCGATCAGGAAGCGGAGTTGCATGTCGTAGTCATTGCTCGACGGCTTTCCCCCGCTCAGGTCGGGGGAGCCGAGCCGCCTCCATCGAGCCTCGTCCTCGGGGGAGGCGAAGGTGACCTTCGGGTCCTGGCGGGTCACGGTCCGGCTGGGCGCACCCCGGCGGGCCGCGTACCAGGTGTCCTGGGTGTTCGTCAGCCTGGCCGAGAACGGTGGGTTCTTCGCCTGCGGGTGGCGTACCGGCTGGGTGGTGCGCGCGCGAACGTGCCAGTACCGGCCGGAGGCGGCGGGCCCGTGCCCGGCGGACTCGGCCGCGGCCAGCAACACGGACCGTGCGTCCAACGCCTGGCGCGCTCCTGCCGAGGACGCCGGCGTACCGGCCGGAAGGGTGCTCAGCGTACCGGTCGGAAGGGCGCTCGGCGGCGCGCCCGCGGGGCCGATCCCGGTGCCGCCGAGGATCACGACGGCGGCCGCCGAGGCGAGCAGCGCGCCCGCGGCGGCCCGCGTCGCGGTGCGGATCCGCCTGGCCCGGCGCCCTCGTCGCACCAGCGCGGGCACCGGCGGGGCCGCGGGCGTGGGCATGGGCTCTTCACGTTGGGCGAGAACACGCAGTGCCCGTGCCAGGAGTTCCTGGTCGTCCTTCATCGTGCTGCCTCCTGATCTTCGCGCAGAGCCGTACGCAGGCGCGCCATCGCTCTGGAGTGCTGGCTCTTGACGGCGCCGACCGAGCAGCCGAGTACGGCCGCGACCGCCTTCTCCGTCAGGTCCTCGTAGTGCCGCAGCACCACCACCGCCCGTTGCCTGGGTGACAGGGCGAGCAGGGCGCGACGCAGGTCCTCGTGCGGCTCGTGGAACTGCTGGCGGGGATCGGTGTGCTCGGGCGGACTGGCGGTGGGCACCTCCCGCCGTCGTCGCCGCCACCGGCTGACGTTGCCGTTGGCCAGCATGCGCCGCAGGTAGGCGTGCGGGTCGGCGGAACGCACGCGCCGCCAGTGGACGTACAGCCGCACCAGGCAGTCCTGCAGCAGTTCCTCGCCCCGGTGCCGGTCGCCGGCGAGCAGGATGGCGACGGCCATGTGCCTGTCCCAGGCCGCCGCCACGAAGGCGGCGTAGGAGGCGTCGTCGGATTCACTCACACGGCCTCAACGCGGAAGTGGGCCGGGAAGGTTTACCCCGGAACACGAAAAGGGCGCGCCCCCGGAATGGGAGGGCGCGCCCGTCAGGGTCGGCGCAGGGTTACCAGTCGCCGCCGCCGAAGTCGCCACCGCCGAAGTCTCCGCCGCCGCCGAAGTCGCCCCAGCCGCCGCCACCGCCGCCGCCGAAGTCGCCTCCGCCGCCGAAGTCGCCGCCGCTGAGGTCGCCCCCGCCGCCGCCGTCCTGGTAGCCCTCGGCGTAACCGGCGCCGTAGCCGCCGTAGCCGCCGTGGAACATGCTGCCCATCATCGTGCCGATGAACATGCCGGTCATGATGTCGCCGAAGCCGCCGTAGTAGCCGTAGGCGTACGGCTGGTAGGCCGGGCCCGCGTCGTAGTAGGGGCGACGGTGACCGTCGACCATGACCTCGCGCATCTGCGGGTCGAAGCCGCGCTCCACGGCCTCGGCGTCCATCGCGCAGGCCGGTACGTCGCGCACCGCGCCGCCGGGCGGGGACCAGCGCACGTCACGCACCGACGGGCCGTGCTGCGGGTTGAAGAAGCAGGGGGCGCGCCGCTCGGGGATCGGCTGGTTGTTGACCTTGGCCTTCACCACGGCGAGCGCGTAACGGCCGTCCTCGAGGGTCTGGGTGACCTCGCGGACCTGGTCGGGCCGCTGGACGGCGTTGAGCTGCGTCTTGGCCTTCTCGTAGGAGTCGAGTGCCTGCTGCCACTCGGTGATGTTCCCGCCGCCCTGGCCGGCGAGGGTGACGTCGGTGTCGAGCGCGGTGATCTCCTCGCCCAGCTTGGTGACGTCCTCCTCCACGGTCTGCTTGACCGCGGCGAGGTCCTTGGCCTCCTGGATGGCGCGCTTCTTCTTCTTGTTCTTGGAGTAGAGGAAGTAGCCGCCGCCGCCGACCACCACGAGGCCGAGCAGGGCCACCAGCGCGAACGTGCCGCCGGCGCCGGGGTTGGCCTGGCTGCTGGTGCCGAGCGCGCCGCTGCGGTCGTTCTTCTCAGCGGCGTCCACCCGGTTGGCGAAGTCCTTCACGCCCGCCACGATGTCGCCGGAGTTGGCGTTCGTCGAGAGCTTGACCAGGCGGCCGGCGAGGTTGTTCGGCAGGGCGTTGGACGCGGCGAACATCGTCTCGCCGTCGAACACGACGACCGTCACCTCGGGACGCCCGGCGGCCATCAGCGCCTTGCCCAGCGACGAGAGGTACGGCCCGACTGTGGAGTTGTCGAAATTGCCGTCGGGCAGCGCGACAGCGTAGATCTTGCTGTCGGCGTCCTTCAGCGCGTCATTGATGTCACTCTGCTGGCTGGAACTCAAGGGGGAGCCCGACACCACGTAGAGCGGGGCGTTCTTCCAGTTTTGCACCACAGTCTGTGCGTCAGGTGGCGCCGCCGCCGCGTTGGCGGCAGGGGACAGCGTTAGAACGACGAACAGCCCGGCGATCAGAGCCGCGATCGCGGCCCCTGCTCGGCGCAGCGAATGGGTCATTGGCAGCAAGCCTCCTTCGCCCATGAGGACGAACGGGCGGTCGGCAAAGTTCCTCACTGGGCACGTTACCTGGCCGGGACGGCTCGAAAGCACCGGGGAGCGGGCTCAGGCGTCCTTGATCTCGCAGATCGTGGCCCCCGACGTGACGGTCTGGCCGACCGCGGCCGACAGGCCCGTGACCGTGCCCGACTTGTGGGCCGTCAGGGGCTGCTCCATCTTCATGGCCTCCAGCACCACGACCGTGTCGCCCTCGCTCACCACGTCGCCGTCGTTCGCCACGACCTTGACGATCGTGCCCTGCATCGGGCTGACCAGTGCGTCGCCCCCGGCGGCGGCGTGCTTCCGTGCGCCGCCCGCGCGGCGCGGCGCCTTGCCCGCGGCCGGAGCGGGGCCCGCCGTGCCGAGCCCGGCCGGGAGCACCACCTCGATGCGCTTGCCGCCGACCTCGACCGTCACCGTCTCCCGTACGGCCGGCGCGGCCGGTGCGGTGGCCACCTCGCCCGCGTACGGCTCGACCGGGTTGTCCCATTCGGTCTCGATCCACCGGGTGTGCACGGCGAACGGCTCGGAGGTGAACGCCGGGTCGGTCACGATCGCCCGGTGGAAGGGCAGCACGGTCGGCATGCCGTCGATCTCGAACTCGGCCAGCGCCCGCCGGGACCGGTCGAGCGCCTCCCGGCGGGTGCGCCCGGTCACGATCAGCTTGGCCACCAGCGAGTCGAACGTCTGCGGCACCGTCATCCCGGCCTCGTAGCCGGAGTCGAGCCGTACGCCGGGGCCGGCCGGGGTGCGCATCGCGGTCAGCGTGCCGGGGGCGGGCAGGAAGTTGCGGCCGGGGTCCTCGGCGTTGACGCGGAACTCGATCGAGTGGCCGCGCAGGACCGGGTCGTCGTAGCCCAGGAGCTCGCCGTCGGCGATCCTGAACATCTCGCGGACCAGGTCGATGCCCGCGACCTCCTCGCTCACCGGGTGCTCGACCTGGAGCCGGGTGTTGACCTCCAGGAAGGAGATCGTGCCGTCCTGGCCGACGAGGAACTCGCAGGTGCCGGCGCCGACGTAGCCGGCCTCCTTCAGGATGGCCTTGGAGCTGGTGTAGAGGAGGTCGATCTGCTCCTGCGACAGGAACGGCGCAGGGGCCTCCTCCACCAGCTTCTGGTGGCGGCGCTGGAGCGAGCAGTCGCGGGTGCTGACCACGACGACGTTGCCCTCGTGGTCGGCCAGGCACTGGGTCTCGACGTGCCGGGGGCGGTCGAGGTAACGCTCGACGAAGCACTCGCCCCTGCCGAAGGCGGCCACGGCCTCGCGTACGGCGGACTCGTACAGCTCGGCGACCTCCTCCAGCCTGCGGGCGACCTTGATGCCGCGCCCGCCGCCGCCGTACGCGGCCTTGATCGCGATCGGCAGGCCGTGTTGCTCGGCGAACGCCACGACCTCCTCGGCGCCGGAGACCGGGTCCTTGGTGCCGGCCACCAGCGGCGCGCCGACCTTCTGCGCGATGTGCCTGGCCTGCACCTTGTCGCCCAGAGCGGCGATGGCGGCCGGGGGCGGGCCGATCCAGACCAGGCCCGCGTCGATGACGGCCTGCGCGAATGCGGCGTTCTCGGCCAGGAAGCCGTAGCCGGGGTGCACGGCGTCGGCGCCGGAGCGCGCGGCGACGTCGAGCAGCTTGGCGATGTCGAGGTAGGTCTCGGCGGGGGACTGCCCGCCCAGCGCGTACGCCTCGTCGGCCACCCTGACGTGCAGGGCGTCGATGTCTTGGTCGGCGTAGACGGCCACGCTGCCGATCCCCGCGTCCGTGCACGCGCGGGCCACCCGTACGGCGATCTCGCCGCGATTGGCGATCAGAACCTTCCGCACCGACCTTCGTCCCTTCCTCAGTGTGTGCTCAACGGCCGAGGTACGCGCCGCCGTTCAGGTGCAGCACCTGCCCCGTCATGTGCCCGGCTCCCGCGGAGGCCAGAAAGAGAACGGTATCGGCCACGTCGGAGGGGGTGCCAGGGCGTCCGTTACGCGTGTTCTGCACGCGGGCCGCGACACCCTCCTCCGTGAGCCTTCCGCGGAAGAACTCCGTCTCCACCACGAGCCCGGGGGCCACGACGTTGGCGGTGATGCCTCTCGGACCCAGCTCGGCGGCCAGGTCGGCGGTCCAGGATTCGACGGCGGCCTTCGCGGCGCCGTACGAGCCGGACCCGGTGCCGCGCGCGGCGATCGAGCCGATCGACACGATCCGGCCGCCCTTGCCCATGCGGGGCGCGAGCGCGGTCGTGACCAGCACGGCGGACAGCAGGTTGGCGTTGAGGTTGGCCCACCACGCCTCGGCGACGTCCATCAGGTCCTCGGACTGCCGGCGTTCCAGGTTGGTGTTGCCTCCGGCGTTGTTGACCAGGACGTCCACGTGCGCGGGCAGACGGTCGAGCGCGTCCTTGACGGCGACCGGGCTCGCGGCGTTGAACGGCACGTACGCAGCCCCCAGCCGTTCGGCGGCCTCCTTCAGCACGTGCTCGCGGCGGCCGGTGATCGTGACATGGTCGCCGACCGAGACGAACGCCTCGGCGACGGCGTAGCCGATCCCGGTGCCGCCACCGGTCACCACGACCTCGCGCATGAGCGGATCACTCCTTAGATCCGAATAATCCTCTGGACGACCATAGCCGCTCGGCATAACGGGGGCGACGGGCGGTGGCCCGCTTTATGGTGAGGGCGCTTTCACCAGTTCCAGGAGGTATGCATGAGCCAGAGTATGCTCGGCGGCAACCCCGCGGAAATGCAGCAGATGGCCAGCCAGTTCAGGCAGCAGTCCGAGGCGCTCCGCACCATCATGACCGCGCTCGACGGCGAGGCGGCCAAGGTCGGCACCGCGTGGACGGGCCTCGGAGCCCAGCGTTTCAATCAGGCCTGGCAGAACTACCGCACGGCCTTCCAGCGGATGACCGAGGAGCTGCAGGAGGCTTCGCGGGTCATCGACACGTACCAGCGGAACATCGAGTCCGCCACGCAGTGAGCACGGACGGGGCCCTGGCCGGTCGCCGGGGCTTCTTCCGTGGTGAGGGTCATTCCTCTCAGATCCGGGCAGGCTACGCTCTTTCCCCATGATTGGTCGCGCCTTGGCGGCGAGCGTGCTCGCCCTGCAGTTCGCCGCGGTGCCGGCGCAGGCCGCGCCCGAGAGGTGCACGCCCAAGAGGGCCGTCATGGCGGTCGGTGAGACCTGGGCCCAGCGGCGGCTCAACGTGCAGCGGGTGTGGCCGCTGACCATGGGCCAGGGCGTCACGGTCGCCGTCATCGACAGCGGTGTCGACGAGACCCATCCCCAGATCAGGCTGAGCGGCAAGGCCGACCTCACCGGCACGGGCTTTCGCGACTGCGTCGGCCACGGCACCGCGGTCGCCGGGATCATCGCCGGCCAGCCGCGCGGGGACGTGCCCTTCCACGGCGTCGCCCCCAGGGTCAAGCTCCTGTCGATCAAGCAGGTCAACGGCGACAGAGGCGACGTGGGGCTGCTGGCCAAGGCCATCAGGACGGCCGTGGACGAGCACGCCGACGTGATCAACCTCTCGATCGACGCCCCCGACACCCCCGACCTGAGGTCGGCCGTCAACTACGCGCTGGACAGCGACGTGGTGATCGTCGCCGCCGCCGGCAACCTGACCAAGGACGACGGCACGTCGGCGCCCTCCTACCCCGGCGCGTACGAGGGCGTGTTGTCGGTGGGCTCGGCGACGCCGGACGGCGGGCGTTCGCAGTTCTCCAACCCCAACGCGGTCGGCGTGCTCGGCCCCGGGGAGGGGATCAGCTCGACCTGGCCGCTCAAGGGTTACCAGTCCGCCCTGAAGGGCACCAGCTACGCCGCCCCGTACGTGACGGGGGTGGTCGCGCTCGTCCGCGCCCGCCATCCCAAGCTGAACGAGCTCCAGGTGCGCAGGCGTATCACGCTGACCGCCGACGGCGCGACGGGGGCGGGCACCGGCGCCGGGATGGTGAACCCGCTGCTCGCGGTGACCGCGGTCCTGCCCTCGGAGCAGGTGGCGGTGGCCGCGCCGGTGCCGCCGCCGCTGCCCGTCACGGCGGTGCACAAGGCCGTACCGCCGGACCGGCGGTCGATGGAGGTCGCGACGGTGGTCGCGGCGGGCGGGCTGGCGCTGGCCAGGGTGGTGATGGCGGCGTGGGTGTTCGTGCCCATGGGACGCAGGCGGCGCCGGCTGCCCGGAGCGCCGCCGGATATCGGGCGAATTGACGGTTAACTGTACGAGTGGTCAACCGAAACCGCTGATGCTTATGGGGCTTATTTGGTTAAATGTCTCTCGATCATGACACATGCCTGAAAGGACGGTCATGGTGGAGAAGGACTCCTCCCGGGCGCCCGTACCGGAGCGGATCGGCGGTCACGAGATCGTGGGCCTGCTGGGGCAGGGCCCGCGTGGCGCCGTTCACCTGGGCAAGGAGTCCGAGGACGCCGATCCGGTCGCGATCAAGACGCTGACCGCCGATCCGGCGGCCGACCCCGACTTCGTGGACCGGCTCCAGAGCGTCACGCGGGTGTCCAGCTCGTACGTCGCCCGCACGCTCGACGCCGGCGTCCAGGACGGGCTGCTCTACGTCGTACGGGAGCACGTCGAGGGCCGTTCGCTGGCCGAGACCGTGGCCGCCGACGGCCCGCTGACCGGCGACGCGCTCGAACGTGTGGCGGTGGGCATGCTCACCGCGCTGACCGCGGTGCACCTGGCCGGGTTCGCGCACCGGGGGCTCACGCCGTACAACGTGATCCTCACCGGCGAGGGGCTGCGGGTCACCGACATCGAGATCGGCGACCCGGCGGGCGAGATCGGCTACCGCGCGCCCGAGCAGATCAACGGCCTGCAGTACGGGCCCTACGCCGACGTGTTCGCCTGGGCCGCGACCGTGGTCTTCGCCGCCACCGGGTCCGCGCCGTTCGGCCAGGACGCGCACGCCGTGCTGACCGGCGAGCCGGAGGTGGACGGGCTGCCGGAGCCCTTGCGCCAGACGGTGCTCGCGGGGCTGGCCAAGGACGTCTCGGGACGTCCCACGACGTACACGGCGCTGCTGCGTCTGCTGGGCGACGACAAGGCACCGATACCCACACCGCCCCTGGAGGACGCGGCGGTGGAGGGCGCGCCGGCCCAGGGCGTGCCGGTGGAAGGTGTGCCCGTCGAGGGGGTGCCGGTGCCGATGCCGCCGGTCGAGCCGCCGGCCCTGGTCACCCTGATCGATGGCCAGCCCTTGGCACCGGGTCAGCCGCCCATCCCGGGACAGCAGCCTTTGGGGCCAGGGCAGCCGCCAGCGCCGGGTCAGCAGCCAGCGCCGGGTCAGCCGCCAGTGCCGGGTTCGCCGTTGGTGCTCCCTCTGGCCGTCGAGGGCGCTCCCGCCCCGCACGGCCCGGGCCCGCACGGTCCCGCCCCGCACGGCCCCGGCCCGCACGATCCCCCGCCTCCCGGCTTCCTCCCGGAGGGCGCGCTGCCCCCGGGCGCGTTCCCACAGGGCCCGATGGCGCACGACCCGATGCAGCCCGGCCAGATGCAGCTCGGCCCGATGCAGCCCGGTCCGATTCCTCCGGGGGCGTTCCCGCAGGGGCCGATGGCGCATGACCCGATGCAGCCCGGTCCGATCCCCCCTGGCGCTTTTCCTCAGGGGCCCATGCCGTACGAACCCATGCAGCACCCGCCGGTACCGGCGCAGGCCGCCTGGGGGCCGCCGCCCGGCCCGCCGAGCCCGCCTCAGGAACAGGTCCAGCCCGCCGCCGGCCCCGGGAACGCCGCCGCCGCGACGCGCAGGCCGTTCCCCATCGGCCTGGTCGCGGGCGTGATCGCGGTCGTGCTGCTGTCGGCCGTCGGCCTGTGGGGCGCGAGCCGCTACTCCTCCAGCGTCACCTTCGAGCCCGCCGCGGCGGCGGGCGCGCCGGTCACGCCGGACGCGGCCGGCGCCCAGCAGGCCGTGACCGTCGCGCCCACGCAGCCCCAGGCCGAGGTCACCGTGCCGTGGGCGGCCACGCCGTCCCCGGACGACAACGCCGTGGGCCCGCTGGTGCTGCCGAGCAACGGCCCCACGGACGGGGCGGGGGTGCCGGTGCTCACCTCGGTGCCGACCATGCCGGCGACGCCGCCGGTGGTGGTCCCGACGGACCGGCCGACCGCTCAGGAGAAGAAGACGGCCAGGCAGCCCAAGCCGAAGACCACGGTCACCAAGACCGTCAGGCCGACCCCGACGCAGCGGCCGACCACCCAGCGGCCGACGCAGAAGCCCACCCAGAAGCCCACCCAGAAGCCCGCGGAGAGGCCGACCGCGGAGCCGACCCAGAAACCGACCCAGAAACCGACGCAGAAGCCGTCGGAGAAGCCCTCGGAGAAGCCGACGCAGGCCCCGGCGCCCACCAAGACTTCGGCGGCGCCCGCGGTCGCGCCGAAGCAGAACCCCTACACGGCGACGCAGGTCTGCGGGTCCGGCTTCGGGGTCCAGCGGTCGAGCTCGTTCAGTGGCGGGACGACGTACCAGCTCTACAACAACAGCACGGGCCAGAACTGCGTGGTCACCATCAAGTCCGGCGCCGACGTCGGCCGGGCGACCCCGATGAGCGCGACCCTGGAGGTGCAGAACGGCCCGAGCAGCACCGACAGCGGCAACTACGAGTACTACGCGGGTCCGGTCAAGCTGCCCGCCGCGGGCAAGTGCGTGCGCTACTCGGGAAGCTCGGGTTCCGGCAACACCAGCGCGGGGTGGGCCAACTGCGGCTAGTGAGCCGGCTTTGAGATTCGGTCGCAGTAGCGACAGATACGGTCGATGATCTGGTCGGCGGTCTTGGTCCAGCGGAACGGCTTGGCGTTGTCGTTCCAGAGCTCGATCCATTCCTCCAGCGTG